>JBBIVU010000001.1:0-49871 GCA_037439585.1 Roseateles sp.
GACACCTAGGGCCTGTTCACGCTACGGCAGTAGGCCGCGAAGGCCCGTCGCCAGGGGCCAATCAAGGCGCAGCGCGCGGCCCGCATTGATATGCGGGCAAGCGGTGCAACGCGGAGTGGCCCCTGGCGACGGGCCTTCCCTTCGGGTTGTGGCCAGAAAGCCCGCGCGCGGTGTTGCAAATCCTCGCCGGGTATCAACCCGGCTGCGGTTTGCGCCTTGCTCGCGGACTTTCTGGTCACAACGCGGCCTGCTGCCGTAGCGTGAACAGGCCCTAGGCGCCGCCGTCACGCCCGACGTCGGCTTGCGTACCGCAGCGCAGCGGCTGCAGCGGGCGGGCCAGGCGTGCGTTGGAGTGACCCCAGCGCTTCAACGGCGGCGGATGACGAAGGCTCGCTTGTCGCCGCTGTCGAAGCCGCAGCGCTCGTAGAAAGCCCACACTGCCGGATCCTGGCGGCTGGTGGTGAGGACGACCTTGTAGCAACCCGCCCCCCAGGCCTGCTCGACGGCATGGCGCATGACCGCCTGGCCATGCCCCTGCCCCCGGCAGGCGTCGTGGGTGACGACGTTTTCGATGACACCGTAGCGGCTGCCGCCGCGCGTCAGATTGGGGACGACGGCAAGGTTGCAACTCGCGACGAGCCGGCCGGCCTCGAAGCGACCGAAATGCCTCAGCCCGGGGTGCGTGACCACCTCCCGCGCCACCTCGGGCGCTGGCGGGGCATCGCCGGGGTTGAGGTGCTGGTAAAGCGCCAGCAGGGCATCGAGGTCGTCGACGCCCAGGTCACGGATGACGCAGCCTCCGGTCACCTCACTGGACTTCCAGCTTCATCGCATGGGCGATGAAGGCGAGGATGTCGCTGCGCTCCTCGATGATCTTGGAGGTGGGCTTGCCGGCGCCATGGCCGGCGTTGGTTTCGATGCGAATGAGCTTGGGCGCCCCACCGGTATCGGCCGCCTGCAGCGTGGCGGCGTACTTGAAGCTGTGCGCCGGCACCACGCGGTCGTCGTGGTCACCCGTGGTCACCATCACCGCCGGGTAGTTCACGCCACTCTTCACGTTGTGCAGCGGCGAGTAGGCCAGCAGGGCCTTGAACATCTCGGGGCTGTCCTTCACCGTGCCGTAGTCGGTGGCCCAGGCCCAGCCGATGGTGAAGTTCTGGTAGCGCAGCATGTCCATCACGCCCACCTGGGGCACGGCGGCCGCGAACAGGTCCGGGCGCTGGTTGGTGACGGCGCCCACCAGCAGGCCGCCGTTGGAGCCGCCGTTGATGGCCAGCGTGGCGGGGCTGGCCACCTTGTTCTTCACCAGCCACTCGCCGGCAGCGATGAAGTCATCGAAGACGTTCTGCTTCTTGAGCTTGGTGCCGGCTTCATGCCAGGCCGAGCCGTACTCGCCGCCGCCGCGGATGGAGGCCAGCACGTACACGCCGCCCATCTTCATCCACGTGGCCGCCGTCACGCCATAGCCGGGAGTGATGGGCACGTCGAACCCGCCGTAGCCGTACAACAGCGTGGGGTTGCGGCCATCAAGCTTCAGGCCTTTCCTGGCCGCGATGAAGATGGGGAAGCGCGTGCCGTCCCTGCTGGTGACGAACTCACGGCGGGTCTCGAACTCGTCGGCGTTGAACGCGGTCTTGGGTGCCTTGAAGGGGCTGATCTGGCCGGTCTTGATGTCGTAGCGGTGGATCTCGGTCGGGTTGGTGAGGCTGGTGTAGCTGAAGAAGGTTTCGTTGTCGCCCCAACGGCCGCCGAAGCCGCTGGCCGTGCCCACGCCGGGCAGCTTGACGTCGCTCAGCGGCTTGCCGTCGGCGGCATGCACGCGCACCAGGGTGGCCGCATCGTGCAGGTAGCTCAGCAGGAAGCGCCCCCCCACGGCAGAGGCGCCAGTCATGGCGTCCGGCCCCTCGGCCACCAGCGTCTTCCAGCCGGCAGGCGCGGGAGATTTCAGGTCGATGGCAATGAGCTTGCCCCGCGGCGCCCCCTTGTCCGTCTTGACGATGAGCTTGCCAGCCGTGACAGCCACGGGGGCGTACTGGGCGTCAAAGTCCAGCGTGATGGGCTGGGGCTTGCCACCCGCGAACGCCCCCTTGGGCAGCGGGAGCACCATCAGGCCGTTCTTGCTGCCGGCGCTCTTCCAGACGCTGATGAGCAGCAGCCGGCCGTCGTCGGACACCTCGGTGCCGAAGCCCCACTCCTTGTCGTCGCGGTTCTCGGCCACCAGCACGTCGGCGCTCTGGGGCGTGCCCAGGCGGTGGTAGTACAGCTTCTGGAAGTAGTTGGCGCCCTTGAGCGCGTCGCCTTCCTTGGGCGCGTCGTAGCGGGCGTAGAAGAAGCCCTTGCCGTCGGCCGTCCAGGCCGCGCTGCTGAACTTGACCCATTCGATGGTGTCGGCAAGGTCCTGGCCGGTGGCGAGGTCGCGCACCTTCCAGGTCTGCCAGTCGGAGCCGGCGCCGGCCACACCGTAGGCCAGCAGCCTGCCGTCGCGCGAGGGCACGAAGCCGCTCAGGGCCACGGTGCCATCCTTGCTCATGGTGTTGGGGTCCAGCGCGACCTGCGGCGCGTCTTTCAGCGACTTGGCCGTGTAGAGCACGTTCTGCTGCTGCAAGCCGTCGTTGCGCGTCCAGAAGTAGCGGCCGCCTTCACGGAAAGGGATGCCGAAGCGCTCGAAGTTGTAGAGCTCGGTATAGATGCGCCGGGCTGGCAGGCGCTGGGGCATGGCAGCCAGGAACTTGTCGGTGACTTCGTTCTGCTGGATGACCCAGGCCTTGGTGTCGGCGCTGTTGTCGTCTTCCAGCCAACGGTACGGGTCGGCCACGGAGGTGCCATGGTAGGCGTCGGTCTGGTCGACCTTGCGGGTGGCGGGGTAGCTGAGCCCTTGCGCCTGGGCGCTTGTGGCGACGACAACGGCAACGGTCAGGGCTGACAGAAAGAGCTTCATCGGGCGATGTCCGTGGTTGAGCAAGAGCTGCCATTCTCTTCGCGACATCTGCAGGGGCCGATGGTCACGCAGGGTTTTACCCAACCTCACTCTGGTCAGCGTCTTCGATCCCGCCTCCCCTGGGACGAATCGCCCAAAGGCCCACCAGGACCTTGCTGCATCAACCCGAGGTGGTGGCGAGCACGGGTGCTGAATCAGAGCGTCCCGAGGCATCAGGGCCGCAGCCCCGCAAGCAGCCGACGGCCTCGGTGTGCCGACTCCGTCAGCCCATGTTCCCGCGCGCGAAGCGCAGGATAGCCTGCGGCACGGCGGGAAGCGGCAGTGCGGCCTGCGCGGCGCCCAGGCGAACGGCCTCCTTGGGCATGCCGTGCACGATGCAGGTGCTCTCATGTTCTGCGATGGTTTCGGCCTGGGCCTGCCGCATCTCCAGCAGACCGCGTGCACCGTCGTCGCCCATGCCGGTGAGGATGATGCCGAGCGCGTTGCAGCCTGCTGCCTTCGCGACCGAGCGGAAGAGCACGTCCACGCTGGGGCAGTGCCGGTTCACAGGCGGGCCCAGGGTCACGTCGACGAAGTACTGAGCGCCGCTGCGGCGAAGCGCCATGTGGCGGCGCCCCGGCGCGATCAGCGCGTCACCCGGCAGTACGCGTTCCCCGTGTACGGCCTCGCGCACATTCAGGGCACAGAGCTTGTCCAGCCGCTCGGCGAAGGCCGCCGTGAACTTCTCGGGCATGTGCTGCACGATGAGGATGCCTGGCAACGTCTTGGGAAGCCCGCGTAGGATGAACTCCAGCGCCTGCGTGCCCCCGGTGGAGGTGCCGATGGCGACCACCTGGTCCGTCATGCGGTGATGCACGCCGAGGTGCGCCGGCGCGAGGGTGGGCGCGGCCTCTGGCAGCCGGGTGGCCGCATGCAGCGACGTGCGGCGCACATTGGCCCGCGCGGCGGCACGAACCGCCTGCACCAGTTCGCCGCCCAGTTGCACCAGCGATCGACTAACGTCCACTCTCGGCTTGCAGATCACGTCAACGGCGCCAGCCGCCAGCGCTTCCATCGTGAGGCGCGCGCCGGATTCGGTCAGTGAGGAGCAGATGACCACCGGCGTCGGCCGCATCGCCATGAGCTGGCGGAGGAAGGTGAGGCCGTCCATGCGTGGCATCTCGATGTCGAGCACGACCACGTCGGGCCAGTGCTTGCGCATCTTCTCCAGGGCGAAGAGCGGATCGGCGGCCGTGGCGAGGAGCTCGATGCCCGCAGCGGCGCGCAGCAGGTCGCCCAGCACCTTGCGCACGGTGGCGGAGTCGTCCACCACCATGACCTGCACAGGCCCGCCCGTGCTCACCGGCCCGCTCCAGGTTGCGGCGGTGTGGCGACGTGGCGCAGCCAGACGGCCCCGCCGTCCAACTCGAAAATGAGCTGTCGGTGCCCGTCGCCACCCAGGTGCTGTGCGACGACGAGCAGGCCGTGGGCCGTGGCGAGCTCCAGGGCCTGTTCCACGTTGCGCTCGTGTACCGCGTCGCAGGGCCCCGCCGCGCACTGGCGGCAGCCGTACATGCGTCCGCCACCGAAGAGCTTGAACTCGCACTGATCGGGTGGGCAGCCCGCCTGCAGGCCGGCCTGCAGCAGCAGCTGCAGCGCCTCGTCGCCATAGCGGCCGTCCAGACCCGAGCCCGGCGGCCGGCGCCCGTCGGGGCGTGTGGGCAGCATGTAGTGACACAGCCCCCCCTGCTGGCGTGCGGGATGCCACATCGTGATCGCCACGCACGAGCCGAGCAAGGTGCTCAGGATGGCCGGCGCACCGCCGAAACGCACCTCGCCCGGCCGCACGGGGTCGGCCAGTGCTTCACGCCGCGACAGGCTCATGGGCACTGCGCTGATAGACCGAGGGCTGACGCCCGATCAGGCCGGCGTCCAGGCCGTTGAGGCTCTCCGAATGGCCCACGAGCAACCAGCCGCCCGGCCGCAGCTTGCCAACCAAGTGGCTCACCACCTTGCGCTTGGTGGCCTCATTGAAATAGATCATCACGTTGCGCAGCAGGATGAGGTCGAAATCGCCACCGAAGCCCGGCGGTGGTTCGACGAGATTGAACCCCTCGAAGCGCACTCGCCGCATCAACTCGGGGGCGATCTGGAAGCGGCCGGCCTGCGAACCGGTGCCGCGCAGGCAGTAGCTGTGGAGCAGCGGCTTCGGGATTTCCTGCGCCAGCTCCAGGTCGTAGAGCCCTTGCCGCGCACGGGCCAGCACGCGGGTGCAGATGTCGGTGCCCAGCACCTCCCAGCTGCCGTCACCCAGCGCCTCGGCCATCACCATGGCCAGGGTGTAGACCTCCTGCCCGGTGGAGCAGGCGGCGCTCCATGCGCGCACGGGTCGCTGGGGCGAGCGCTGCAGCAGGGCCGGCAGGGCTGTGCGGGTCAGGAAGTCGAAGTGCTTGGGCTCCCGGAAGAAGTGGGTTTCGTTCGTGGTGAGCAGGTCCAGCGCCTGCTGATGCTCGGCGCGATCGGACAGCAGCCGCGCGAGGTAGTCGTCATAGCTGCGGCAGCCGAGAGCCTGCACGCGGCGCGCCAGGCGCCCGGCGACCAGGGCCTTCTTGGACGAATTCAGCGCAATGCCGGCGACGCCGTTCAGCCAGTCGCGGATGCGTTCGAACTCGCGGTCACCAAGCGTTGGCGCCGCGCCGGCCGTGGGCAGCGCTCGGGGCAGGCTGTTCACACCACGGCCTCGCCGGCGGGCCGTGTCTGCGTGGCCTCGCGCAGCGCGAGCAGGTCCTCCACGGACAGCGTCTTCTCGACATCCAGCACCACCACGAAGCGCCCCTTGACCTTGGCCATGCCGGTGAGGAAGTCGGGCCGGACGACGGTGCCGAAGCTCGGCGGCGGTTCGATGGCACTGGCCTCGATGTCGAGCACCGCGTTGACCGCGTCCACCATGACGCCCATCACGCGGGCGTCATCGGCACCCCTTGTGAGCTCGACGATGACGATGCAGGTGCGCCGGCCGACCACGGTGGCCGGCTTGCCGAAGCGGCGGGCCATGTCGATCACCGGCACGACGGCTCCGCGCAGGTTGATCACGCCGCGCATGTAGTCGGGCATCATCGGCACGGACGTGAGCTGCCCGAACTCGATGATCTCCTTGACCCGCTCGATGGGCATGGCGTAGATCTCGCCCGCGAGCGTGAAGCTGAGGAACTTGGCGGTGCCGGAACGGGCGCCAGGGCGTGCTGACAAGGCGTGCGAGGCAGGGGCCGGCGCGCCTGCCGGCGCCAGGGCTGTGCTGTGCATGGGCGGCTCCTCAGAAGCGCACGAACTCGCCTTGCGAGGCCGGCAGCGGCGCCAGCGGCCGGCGGCCGGCAACGCCCGCTGACGACTGAGCGACACGGGCCACCATGCGCTGGGCGGCCACGATGGGCGACCCGGTCTCCACGCCGTCGGGCAGCTTGAAGAAGCCCATCAGCCGCTGCAGTTGCTCGGCCTGCGAGCTCATTTCCTCGGCCGTGGCGGCGAGTTCCTCGCTGGCGGAAGCGCTTTGTTGTGTGGTTTGGTTGAGCTGGGTGACGGCGGCATTGATCTGGCCCATGCCGGTGTTCTGCTCGTCGCTGGCCGCCGCGATCTCCTTGACGAGATCCGACGTCTTGCGGATGGCCGGGACGATGTCCTCCAGCAGCTTGCCGGCCCGCTCGGCCTGGCTGACCGAGCTGCCCGCCAGCTTGCCGATCTCCTGGGCGGCCTCCTGGCTGCGCTCGGCGAGCTTGCGCACTTCGTCGGCCACCACGGCAAAGCCCTTGCCATGCTCGCCGGCGCGTGCGGCTTCGATGGCGGCGTTGAGCGCCAACAGGTTGGTCTGGTAGGCGATGTCGTCGATGATGCCGATCTTGTCCGCAATGCTCTTCATCGCGGCGACCGTGAGGCGGACCGCTTCGCCGCCGTCGCCGGCATCGCGGGCCGACTGCTCGGCCATGCCGTCGGTCACGCGGGCGTTCTCCGAGTTCTGCTGGATGGAAGCGCTGGCCTGCTCGATGGTGGCCGACATCTCTTCCACGCCGGCCGCCTGCTCCGTCGCGCCCTGCGACAGTGACTGCGCCGTGGACGACACCTGTTCAGAGGCACTGGACAGGCTGTCCGACGCGCTGCGCACCTCACCGATGACCTGCCCGAGGCGATCCACCATGACCTTCATGGCACTCAGCATCTGGGCCACTTCGTCGCGGCCCTTGATGTGGATTTCGACGCCCAGGTCGCCTTGCGCCAGGCGCTCCGCAACGCGGGCTGCCTGGGCCACCGGGGTAGTGACGCTGCGCGTCACGAGAAAGCCCACGGCGGCTGCCACCAGAGTGGTCACGGCTGCGAGGATGATCAGCGTGCGGGTGATTTCCTTCATCATCTCCCCAGCAGCATCGCCGGCCTTGTTGACTATTTCGGCCTGGAAGTCGATGAATTTGCTGGTGGCATCAATGTAGGTCTCCTGCTGCTTCATCGCTGTTCCGGTGAGTAGGGCCACGGCCTGCTCGTGCTTGGCCGGGTCGCGCACGAGACGCAAGAAGTTGGCCTGGCTTTCGATGTACTGGAGCCGTGCTTCTTTGATGCCGGCCAGTAGGAGCTTGCCCCTCTCGAGGTTGACGACCTTGTCCAGAGTCTCCAGCCGCCCCTTGATTTCATTCCTGGCCTTGAGGATCCGGTCCTCCTCTGCCTTTCGGAAATCGGGTTCGTTCACGAGCGCCATGTTCCGCATGGCGCGGCCGATCACATTGATGTTGTTGACGATCTCCTGGCCCATGATCACCTTGGGAAATCGGTCGCCGGTGATGTTCTGCAGTGACGCGTTGATCTGCTCGAACTTGGACAGTGTCAAGCCAACCACCAGCAGCAGGCCGCCGATCACCAGCGCAAAGCCGGCACCCAGCCGGGTACCGATACGAAAGTTGTTCACCATGGTTGTACTCCCTGGGATTCAAAGGCAAGGCACGGATGTGCGGGCGTTGTCGACCCCCGCACCGGGCAGGCGGCCAGCGGCCGCCTGGTGGATGAGACTGGCCACGTCGAGCATCAGCGCGACCTCGCCGGTACCGAGGATGGTCGAGCCCGAAAGCCCGGGCAGGCCCGCCATCAGCGGACCAAGCGGCTTGACCACGGCCTGGATTTCGCCCTTGAGCTGATCGACGACGAGGCCGGCGCGGCCGGCGATGGAATCGACGACGACCACGTTCTGGCGCCGGGCGCTGGCCGTCATGACGCCGAAGCACGGCCCCACCGGGATGAGGGGCAGCACCTCGCCGCGCAGGTCGAGGTAGCCGCCAGCTCCGGCGGGCAGCCGCACGCACTCCAGCACCGAGGCCAGCGGCACCACGTAATGGGCCTGCCCGACGGCGAGCAGGAAGCCGTCGATGATGGCCAGCGTCAGCGGCAGGCGGATGCGGAACCGCGTGCCCTGGCCCGGCGTGCTGTGGATCTCGATGCTGCCCCGCAGCGCCTCGACCGCGCGCTTGACCACATCCATGCCGACGCCGCGGCCCGACAGGTTGCTCACCTGGGCGGCGGTCGAGAAGCCCGGCTCGAAGATGAGCGCCCAGACCTGTTCGTCGCTCAGGTCGGTGCCTTCCATCAGCAGGCCGCGTTCGACTGCCTTGGCCAGGATGCGATCGCGGTGCAGGCCCGCGCCATCGTCGCTGATCTCGATGAGGATGCTGCCTGCCAGGTGCGAGGCCTTGAGCGTGAGCTGGCCGGCGGCAGGCTTGCCGGCGGACAGCCGCATCGCCGGGGATTCGATGCCGTGGTCGACCGCATTGCGAATCATGTGAGTGAGCGGGTCGGCGAGGCGGTCAACCAGCGTCTTGTCGAGTTCGGTCTCGCCACCCTCGATGCTCAGCCGGATGTCCTTGCCCAACTCGTCGGCCACATCCCGCACCACCCGCCGGAAGCGGCCGAACATGTCGCCGATCTCGACCAGCCGCAGCCGCATCGCGCCATCGCGGACGTCCTCCGTCAACCGGGAGAGCTTGGACATGGCCTCCTTCAAGGCGCGGTCCTGGTTGCGCGCGGCCAGCGCCCCGACCGAGGCGCTGGCGATGATCAGCTCCGCCACGCGGTCGATCAGGCCGTCGAGCTTGTCGGCATGGATGCGCACCAGCTTGGCCTCAACCCCCTGGCGCTGCCGCTGCTCCTGCTGGTGCTTGATGGCGCCTTCCACCACTTCGGCGGGCACGGTGTGCTCTTCCACCAGGATGCGCCCGAGGGGCGGGGGCGCTTCGCCCGATCGCTGCTGGGCGGCCAGGGCCAGCTCCAGCTCGGCGGCCGTCAGCGCACCGCAGGCCACCAGGATCTCGCCCAGGCGGGCGCGGTCATCGGGAACTTGCTCGATCAGCCGAAGGTAGTCATCCACCCGACTGTCGGGCGGCAGGATGTGCAGCTCGCAATCACCCAGCACGAAATCGAACACGGCCTCGATCTCCGCCTTGCTGGCGGCGCTTTGCAGGCGCAGCTCGAAGCCCAGGTGGCAGGTTTCGGGGTCGAGGTCCGGCAGCCGGGGCAGCCGGTCGGCCAGGGTGACGATGTGCACCACGCGGCCCACGGTGCGCAGGTGGCGGATGAAGGAGGCCGGGTCGAAGCCGTCGCGCAGCACGCCCGGGCCGAAACGGATGGACAGATGCCACAGGTCGCTGCCGCCGATCCTCTCGGAGGCGCCCGCCTCGGCCTTCAGCACGTCGGGCGCCGCAGCCAGCGCGGGCAGCGGCGCCTTGGTGCTGCCGGCCCCGTGGAGCAGGTCAATGATCTCCGCCCCCTGCTGCAGGAGGCGCTCCTCATGGGCTTGCCTTGCCTCCACGTCGTCGATCAGCCGAGCGATCTGATCGCCAGCGCGCATCAGCAATGCCACCTGGATGCCGTCCAGCGTAGCGGCCCCTTCGCGCACCGACGACAGCAGCGTCTCCAGCTCGTGCGTGAAGGCGATCACCGCTTCCAGCCCGAAGAGGCCGGCCGACCCCTTGATCGTGTGCGCCGCCCGGAAGACGGCATGCACGGCCTCGGTATCGGACAGGTTGGCGTCCAGCCGCATCAGGCCGACTTCCATGTCCTCCAGCAGCTGCCGGCATTCCGCGATGAAGGTGTCCAGCGCTTCGTCCATCTCGGTGTTCGCAGCCATCAGCAGGCTCCCGTTCCGCTCGCGACGATGAGCGGGTCGCCCATCCAGGAGGCCAGGTCGTAGAGCTCGATCAGCTCCAGCACCGGCGGGCTGTGGTTGGCGAACTGAAGGTGCTGGCCGCCCGCCCGGGCAAAGCTCTTCGCAGCCATCAGCACCTGCAGTGCGGCACTGTCGAACTCGGTGATGCCGGAGAGGTCCACTTCAAGGTCGGGCTGCCCCTGCAGGGCCTGCAGCAGCGCGGCCTTGAGCTCCCCGGCAGCGTAGACCGTGCACTCGCCCGCCAGACGAAGGCGGCCGCCCTCGGGCGCATGGATGGTGTCCATGGTCATCCTCCTCAGGGCAGCACGAGCTTGTTGACCGCATTGAGCAACTGCTCAGGCTGGAAGGGCTTGACCACCCAGGCCTTGGCGCCGCTGAGCTGCCCCTGCTGCTTCTTGGCGGCGTCCGACTCTGTGGTCAGCATGATCACCGGCGTGAACCGGTAGGATGGATGGGCCTTGATGCGCTGTAGGAGTGTGAGCCCGTCCATGTGGGGCATGTTCACGTCGCTGATCGCCAGGTGCACCTTGCGCCCGTCCAGTTTGCGCAGCGCGTCGACGCCGTCACAGGCCTCGATCACCTCATAGCCGGCACCCCGCAGCGCGATGCCCACCACCATGCGCACGCTGCTCGAGTCGTCGACGACCATCACCGTTTTTGCCATGCCTCACCTCAGAAGAACGTGATTTCGGTGGGAGCTGCAGGTGCGCTCCCTCCCCCCTGGTGATGCGCGAACTGCTCGCGCATCGTGTAGCTTCGGGCCGACTGGGCCAGCCAGTTCCACACGTCGAGGGTGGCCAGGTCCTCGGGCGCCGGGCTGCCGAGGTCGCCATGCAGACGCCCGAGGTCGGCCGCGACGGCCTTCAGAATCTGTGACGTGCGATCCTGGAACTGCAGCGACACCAGCACGTCGTCGAGGGTCTCCTTGATGACCAGCGCCTCGTCCTTGAGCGTGGCCTCGCTGCCCTCCAACGCCTGCACCGCGCCGTGGAGATGCTGCAAGGCCCCCTGCATGGAGTCCTCGGTTTCGGCGGCATGGGTGCGGTCCTGCTCCGACCAGCGCTGCGCCTCGCGGATGACGCGGTCGATGGTGCTGCGAGCGGTGGCGACCTTCTCGCCGATCTGCAGGCCGGTCTCGGCGGACTGTCCGGAGAGCCGGCGCACCTCCTGGGCCACGACCGCGAACCCCCGGCCGGATTCCCCGGCCCGTGCCGCCTCGATCGCGGCATTGATGGCCAGCAGGTTGGTCTGGTGGGCGATGGCGCCGACCGAACCCACCATCTCGCTCAACTCGCCTGCGATGTGGCCGAGCTGACCGATGCCCTCGAAGAGCGAGGTCTTCAGCTCGGTGGACTGGCGCAGCCGGGAGGTCATCGACAGCAGCTCCCGGTGCGCCTTGGCAAAGGCATCCGAGGTGGCCGACTCGCACTCCAAGCCGGTCAGGCCGATGGCCGAGTCGAGCCGCGCCCGCAGGGTGGCGAAGCTCTCGGTCAGGCCACGGATCTCGCGCTCCGACTGCTCCACCGTCGCGCTGATGTGGCGCTGCCAGATCGGCGCGACGGCCGTGCCCAGCGACACCACCGCGTCCAGGGAGCGGCTTGCAAGCCGGAGGTCCTGCACATGCACACGCTGCCTGGCCCAGCGGCGCCACGACCAGGCCGCAGCCATGGCCAGCACGCCCGCGGCCAGGCTGGCACCGGCCAGGTCGGCGCCGCACCAGGCGGCCACCACGCCGGCCAGGCCGGGCAGCAGCAGGGCCAGCCAGTCGGCGCTCGAACCCGGCAATGCGGGCAGGTCTCTTGGGGCGTCATCCACGGACATGGACCCATGCTAGGAACGGCGCCCGGGCCAGGCTATCGGCGAAGGATGCTTCGCACGATCATCCGCAGCTGAAATGCGTTAGGGGTTTCCTGACGCTGCGCTCAGCCGATGCGCTAATGGCCTGTCGACCCGGCGATAGTCGAAATCTCGCCGAGGAGATCTTGCGCGTGGAACGGCTTGCGCAGGAAGGCGTTGATGCCCAGAGACTCGGCAGTGCCCGCATCGACCACTTCGCTGTACCCCGTGCAAAGGATCACGGGCAGCGGCGGCTTCAACATCCGTGCCGCGTGGGCCAGCTCGGTGCCGGTGACCCGGGGCATGGTCTGGTCCGTGATCAGCACAAGCGGGCGCTCGGGCGCCGCGCCGCCCTCGCCCAGGCGTGCCAACATGTCCACGGCCTCCGCCGAGTCGGGGAAAGCGGTCACAGCATAGCCGTTCTCCCGAAGCAGCTCGGTCAGGTAGACCAAAACGGCCGGGTCGTCGTCCACCACCCACACCATCTCGTTGTGGCCGCGCGCGGCCACGGCATGACCGTCAGGCAGTTGTTCGGCGGCGCCTTCGGCCACCGGGAGCCACACCTGCATCACCGTGCCGCGAGGCATCCGCGGCATGACCGTCAAGTGGCCACCGGCCTTGTGAACGAGGCCGATCACCGACGACAACCCCAGGCCCGTGCCCTTGCCCACCTCCTTGGTGGTGAAGAAAGGGTTGAAGATCTTTTGCAGCAGCTCTGGCGGGATGCCGGCGCCCGAGTCGGCGACCTCCAGCAGCACGAAGTCGCCCTCCAACTGGGCCTGGCATTGCGCGCAGTGGTCCTGTTCGACTGCGCGGCGGCTCAGGGTCAGGTCGATGCTGCCCGGGCCGGCGATCGCATCGCGCGCATTGAGGACCAGGTTCATGATGATCTGGTGCATGTCGACGACAGGGATCCTGACCGGGGGCAGGTCCGGCGCCGACTGGCATTGGATGGTGATGGAGCTGGGGATGGACGACTGCAGCATGGTGTACATCTCATGCAGGATGGCGGCCATATCCTGCGGCGCGGCGGCTTCGGGCTCGACGCTGCGCACGTAGGTGAGCATCTTGGTCACGAGGTCCCGACCGCGCTCGCTGGTGCGCACGATCTCGCGAAGGTACTGGCTGATCTTGGGCGGCAGTTCGGGCCCATGGCGCTCCAGCCCCAGGTCCGCCAGGCCCATGATGCCGGCGAGCATGTTGTTGAAGTCGTGAGCGATGCCTCCGGCGAGGTGGCCCAGCGCCTCCAGCTTCTGGGACTGCATCTGCTGGCGCTGCATGTCCTGCCGCTGAGCCTCCACCCTGCGCGCCGCGGTCATGTCTTCGACGATGGACCACAAATGGGCCTGCCCCTCGATGTCGATCCGCACGCCGTTGAGCTTGACGGGCACGCGCGTGCCGTCCTTCCGTTGGTACTCCTTCTCGTAGGGGCCGTAGCGGCCTGACTCGGCGATCATCGACAGCTGCAGGTCCTCGGCCCGCATGTACTCGGAGGGCGTGAGGTCCCAGTAGGTCAGCTCCCGGAGCTCCTGTGCCTTGTAGCCGGTGATCTGCCGGAAGGCCTCGTTGAATTCCACCAATTTGCCGTCCATGCGGCACAACGCGATGCCCAGTGCGGAGAGTTCGAAGAGGTTGCGCAGCTTGTCCTCGCTCGCACGCAGGGCCGCCTCCGCATGCCGGCGCTCGGTCAGGTCCTGGTTTGTCCCGATGACCCGCACAGCACGCCCAGCTTCGTCTCGCAGCACTCTGCCTCGCGACAGCACATAGACCCAGTGGCCGTCCTTGTGCCGAAGGCGAATCTCTAGCTCGATCCGGTCATCGGAGCGGCCTGCGAGGATATCGTCCAGCGCCGCCCGGGAAGCGAAGGCGTCGCCCGGATGCAGCAGCCGGTTGAAGGTGGCGTGTTCGTTGGCTAGCTCCGCGTCGGCATAGCCCAACATCTCCTTCCAGCGCGGTGAGAGGTAAAGGGTACCTGCCAGCAGGTCGTCGTCCCATAAGCCGTCCATGGTCGCACCCAGAGCCAGCCGGAAGCGCTCCTCCGTGGCCTTGAGCGCACGAGCGGCTGCGTGCCGCTCGGTCAGGTCGCGCACGAAGACATAGAACTGGCCACCTTGCTCGGGCCCGAATGTGGCGGCGATCTCGACCGGCCAGATGTCGCCCGACTTGCTGCGGTGGAGCGATTCGAAGGTGTCATGGCCCTTGGTGATCACCGCCTCGATGTGCCGGCTGACCTCAGCCGGGTTCTCGGTAGCTTCCAGGTCGGCCACGAACATGCGCAGCAGCTCTGCGCGGCTGTAGCCCGAACGGCGACAGTAGGCATCGTTCACGCTCAGGATGCGGCCCTCCCGGTCACAGATCCAGATGCCGTCGATGGCAGTGACCATCAGCGCACGGTACTGGGCTTCGCGCGCCTGAAGCGAGGCCTGTGCCTGCGCGCGCGCGCTGACATCCCGCATGAAACCGATGAACACCTGCCCTTCCGGCAGCAGGGCGGGGTTGACGGTCAGGTGGATGTCGACCGGGTTGCCCAGCTTGGTGCGGCCCCGCACGTCACGCCCCTTGCCGATGATGCGGCCCGGCCCACCCGCCAGGTAGCGCGCCAGGTGGCCGCCATGGGCGGAGGCGCTGTCGTCGGGCATGAGGCGGGTCACGTTGTGCCCGAGCAATTCCTGCTCGTCGTAGCCGAACAGCCGCGTCACCGCCGGATTGGCACGCAGGATGCGGCCCGTGGTGTCCACCACGACGATGGCGTCAGGGGCCCACTCGAATAGGGCTCGAAAGGCCTGCTCGCTGGCGCTCAAGCGTGCAATGACCTGCTCACGATCGGTCACGTCGTCGTCGATGACGACGAAGGCGTCCACCTGGCCCTGGGCGTTGCGCACGGGCGTGACGTTGCGCTCCTGGATGAACACCTGGCCGTCGTCGCGCAAGGTCTGCACCCGGCCGCGCCAGGGGAGCTCCTGGGCGAGCGCCTGCTGCAATACGCCGGCCGCGCCGGCATCCATCGAGGCGCTCAGGTCGAGCAGATGGCGCTGGCGCAACGCGTCGATGGACAGACCCGAGCGCTGCAGAAAGGCCGGGTTGGCCCAGCGGATGCGACCCATGCGGGTGCAGATCAGGGCTGCGCTGGAGGTCGTCTCCAGGGCCGCTGCCAATGCGGCCGACGCCCGCAGGGGCTCCCTCACCGTCATCAGGTAGCTACCACGCATCAGGTACCACGCAGCGCCCAACTTGGCGGCATGCGTCAGCACCTCGAACATCAGATCGTTGCGGCCACCAAACAGGTCGGCCAGCGCGCTGAGAGCGCTGAGCACGCAGGCCACACCCAGTGAGCCTGCCGCGACGCCGTAGGCTGCACGGCAGTCACGGTGAAGCCGCAGCCCCAGCGACAGGAAGAGGCCCATCACGGCGCAGTCGAGCAGCCACGCTGCCGGGGTTGCTTCGGTGGGCCATGCCTCTGCGGCCGAGCGACTTCCAGGGTGCAAGTCGACCATGTGTGTGCCCACCAGGATCGCCGCGGCCACGGCGACAGCCAGCATCACCAGCCGCTTGCCATCGCGCAAGGGTCGTCGCGCTGGCAGGTAGGCCGCTGCCACCAGGCCCAGCGCCTGCAGCCAGCGCGCTACGGAAGCAAAGGCTGAGGTCAGCCCCGCATGCCCGTGGGCGTCCAGGCTGGACTGGATGTGCATGAATTCCAGCAGCGCTGCGGCGAATAGAGCGGCGGCCAGGCCCTTAGGCCCGGCCGAACGGACGTTCTGCCTGCCAAACCACAACAGCCCGAACGCCAGGAATAGCTCTACCAGGGTCAGGGTCTCCAGCGCGAGGAGTACGGAGCGGGCGTCGATGGTGGGCAGGGCGCTTGCCGTACCGCCAAGGGCCAGCTGCAGCAGGATGAGCAGGGCCAGGCCGCCCATCAGCGGCGCGCCCCCACGCCATTCGCGGCGGATGTCCTGGTCCAGGTTGGCTTGGTTGGGCATGGGTGGCGCGCTAGTGAGGGGTAGCGATGGCGTTGAAGAGGTCGACGCCGAGATCGTGCAGGCCTCCCTCCGACCCGAGCGGTGGGGCGCTCAGCAGCTGGGGCCGGCGGCGCACCAGGTCCAGGAAGCAGGCCGTGATGTCGGGGTCCCGCCAGCCTTGGCGCACTTCCTGCTCCAGCATCTCGCAGGCCGCGTCGAAGCTGAACGCGGGCTTGTAGGGGCGCTCGTAGGTGAGGGCGTCGAAAATGTCCACAACCTGGAACACGCGGGCCAGCAGCGGGATGTCCTGCCCCGCCAGGCCGTGCGGGTAGCCGCTGCCGTCCCAGCGTTCGTGGTGGTGCAGGATGACGGGCGCCGTGAGGCGCAGGCTGCGCAACTGGGCCACCAGCTGATAGCCGATGGTGGTGTGCTGCCGCATGGTCTTCCATTCGGCATCAGTCAACGGACCGGGCTTGAGGAGGATGGCGTCGGGGATGCCGAGCTTGCCGATGTCGTGCAACACGCCACCTCGGCGCAACGCGAGCAGTTCGGCCGGGGGCAACCCGAGCGCGCGGCCGAGTTGCACCGATGCGTGGGCCAGCCGCGAGCAGTGGTCGCCGGTGTTCTCGTCCTTGGCCTCCACCATGCGAGCCAGCGCGAAGAGGGTGGATTCGGTGCTGTCGAGCTGGTCGGTGCTGCGTTTTCGCTGCGCTGCCACCCGCACGCGGGCGCGCAGCTCCACCGGGTGGAAGGGTTTGCGCACGACATCGTCCGCACCGCAGGCAAGACTGTCGCTGAGCGCCTCGATGCCCGTCGCGCCGGTGAGCATCAGGATGGGCTGCATCGTGAGCCCGAGCTGGCCGCGCACCCGGCGACAGAACTCGTCGCCGTGCATGCCCGGCATGACGCGGTCAGTCAGGATCACGTCGAACTCCCGCTGCAGCAGCCACTGCAACGCCTGCTCGGCACAGGTCGCGCATTCGAGCCTGTAGCCAGGCCCCTCCAGTGTCTCCGACACGATAAGGTGCAGCAGTGGGTCGTCGTCGACCAGCAGCACGTTGACGGGTGTTTCCTCGCCCTCGATGGCGAGCATGGCATGCAGTCCTGGCATTGGGCTCTCTCTGCGGTCGCGCGGCCCGCCGCTGGCCCGGATCGGTCATGTCCGGGATGGCCGTGCATATCGCCGGCCGGCAGGTCGCCTGATCGTGCCTTGGTAGCGCCCCTGCGTCTGTCGGGCTCCTCTGGGATGTGAAGTCAGCAATCGCGCAGTAGCTGTCAGGCTTTCCTGATCAGTCATGTGCGACCCCGTGGCGCAGGGCGTACTTGAGCAGGTCGGCGTTGGTCTGCAGCCCGAGCTTCTGCATCAGCCGCATCTTGTGCGTGCTGACTGTCTTGGGACTGAGGTGCAGTTCGTCAGCGATGTCGCCCAACGGATGCCCCCTCGCGATGCGCTCAAGCACCTGCAGTTCGCGCGGGGAGAGCAGCTCGTGCGGCGAATCGCTCCGCGAACTGTTGTCGAAGACGACGCTCTCCACCAGGCTCGGGTCGATGTAGCGCCCGCCGGACGCGAGCTTGCGGATGGCCACCAGCAGGGTGCCGGGCGAGGCGTCCTTGGTGATGTAGCCGCTGGCTCCGGCCTTGAGCACGCGCGCCACGATCTGCCCCTCCACGTGCATGGACAGCACGAGGATGGGCGGCACGTCGTCCTCGTCCTGCAGCCGGCGCATCAGGTCCAGCCCGCCAAGTCCGGGCATGGACAGGTCCAGCAGGATGACATGCGGCCGGTGGCTGCCCAGCAGCTCAAGCACCCCCCAGCCGTCGGAGGCTTCGCCGATCACGCGCATGTCGGAAGCGGTGGAGATGAGTTGCCGGAGCCCGCCCCGCACGATGGCGTGGTCGTCCGCGATGATGACGTCAATCGTGTCCATGTTTGTCTTTGCCGACCGTATCTGGCAGGGGGAAGCGGATCTCGACGCGTGCGCCGTGGTCGCAGGTGAACGACAACGTGGCCCCGATGGCTCGCATCCGCTCGCGCATGCCCACCAGGCCCAGGCCCCCCTGGCGCCCCGGCCCAGCGCCTTGCGGGTCGAAACCGCGCCCGTTGTCGGCCACGAGCAGCACGAGTGACGCACCTTCGCGCCTGAGCTCCACCACCACGTGCGTGGCCTGCGCATGTTTGGCAATGTTGGTGAGCGACTCCTGCACCGCGCGGAAGAGGGCCAGGCTGGCCGACTCGTCGAGGATGGGCTCGAAGTCCGGCGGCACCTGCAGTTCCACCGCCAGCTCCCAGCGCAGTGAAAAGTCCTCCACCAGCCGGGCACCAGGCCCAGGTCCAGGGCCGCGGGCCGCAGGTTCGCGGCGATGTGCCGGACGACCTCCGTCATGCGGCCGGTGGTCGCCGTCATACTCGCCAGCCGGGGTTGCAGCGGTGTCATCGGATTGGACGCTCCGGCTTCGAGGAGGGAGAGGTCCATGCGCAGGGCCGTGACCAGCTGGCCCAGTTCATCATGGACTTCGCGGGCGATGCGCTTGCGCTCGTCCTCGATGATGTCGACCTGGTGGGCCATGAGGTGGCGCAGCTCCTCCTTGGAGTCGCGCAGCTGGTTCTCGATCTGCTTGCGCTCCGTGATGTCCTGGATGGAGCCCGCCACGACGAGCTGGCCGGCCGGCCGCTGGGCAATGCCATGGAGCATGACCGAAGCGATGGCGCCGTCACCGCGGCGCACCTGCGCCTCGAGGTTGAAATGGCCCAGGTGGCTGCAGGCCAGATCCACGGCCGCCTGCAGACGGTCCCAGTCTTGCGCCTCGAAAAGGCGGCGAAGCCAGGTGCAGTCCGTCGCGCCGAACTTGTCGGCTGCGGCGCCGAGGATGGCCGTCGCCTGCTCGGAGCAAGCGACGGCGCCGGTCGCGACGTCCAGCTGCCAGTCGCCGACCCGCGCGAGCTTCTGTGCCAGCGCGAGGCGAGCCTCGGTGGCGGCCACCCGTTCGGCGACGGCATGCTGCTCGTCCACATCGGTCGCCTGCACCAGCATCCCGGCGTCGGGCTCCGTGCCCAGGCGGGACAGCACGAAACGCACCCATCCGGGCCGGCCATGAAGGTGCGACAGGCGATGCTCGCCAACATAGGTGGTGCGCTCGCCACAGCCGATGGCCTGGGCCATCGCGGCCAGGCGCGCGTCGCCGGTCAGGCCGGCGAGCGTCGCGGCGGGATCGCCGGCGGCGCCGTCCGCAGCTTCAGAGGCGGTGCCGAACAGCATTTGCCAGGCCGGATTGGCGTGCTGCAGGCGGCCCGTGGCATCGGTGAACGCGAGGCCGGTGGACAGGGCCTGGAAGCATCGTTGCGCTGCCAGGCTGGCCAGCGGATCGTGGCTGTCGACGGTGGGATGGGGCGCAGGCGCGGGCAGTTCGTAGGCCAGTGCACCCACAGGTGCCTCGCCCTCTGAGATGCGGATGGGGCTGGCCTTGGCGAGTGCCCGCCCATCGGAGACGGGCTGCTCCAGGGCCTGGTCCACCACGAGCGACCGGCGCAGCAGGGAGAGCGCTTCTCCCTCGCTGGCTGGCTGGCGGCGTGCGGCTTCATTGCGCCAGCACAGCGTGCCGTCGGCGGTGGCGAGGTGCAGCGGGATGGGGAAGCTCTCCAGTGCCGTGCGGAGCAGCTGATCCCGGCGAACCTGCTCCTCGGCCGCTTGCGCCGCCACGCGATCCTGCAGTTCGATGAGCCAGTGGGTGCAGGCGGCTCCAGGCCCTGGCAGCGGGTTCAGGCGGGCTCGCAGGTCGAGGCTTTTGCCCGACCCACTCTGCCACACACCGGCAGCCTCCCAGGGTTCGGGCGACTGCATCAGGCTGGCGCCCAGGTCCATTTCCGTGATGCCGGCCAGGCCGAGGCCCTGCAGCTCCGAAACCGGCCGCTGCAACAGGCGAGCGGCCGCTTCGTTGACCGCCTCGATCTGCAGGCGCGGGTGCCGCTGCACCACGAGCATGGGCACGCTGGCCTGGCCGAAGGCGGCAGCCGGAGCGGTGGCCGCTTCGCCCGGCGCCGCAGCAACCTCGCCTGGGGCATGGGCAGGCAGAGGGAGCGGGCCGGTCGAGACCCGCTGGGCCTGCACCGACAGGAGGGCGCGGCGCCATCGCCACCCGGCCGACGCGGCCCCCCCCAAGGCCGAGCACCAGCATGACGCCCAGCGTGCCCAGCATCGGGCGTCCAGCGACGCGGAAGAAATGACTCGCGTCCACCAGATAGGCGAGCGACGGGCCGCCCTCGGCCAGTGGCGCCGCGGCCATGAGGCCCGAGCGACCGCTGGCGAGCCGGGCCATCTGCGATTCGCGGTAGGAGGCCAGCGCCTCCGGCACCACCAGCAGGGGCCCGGTGGATGGCTCCCGGCTGGCGCCGACCGGCGCGCACTGCTGCGGAGCTGACCCTGCCGCGCTGCACAGCATCCGCAGGGCCGGCAGGGTGTCGGCATCTTCACCCCCAGTCACCAATGTGGATGGCGGAATGCGCGTGCGGTAACGCAGGTAGCGCGGGGCAGGCCCCTGACGGGCGACGAATTCCAGATCGCCGTCTGCGTGCAAGTAGGCGTCGATGTCCCCCCGCCGGGCCAGAAACCAGCCCCTTGGGGCACCTGGAGGCAGATCGTCCGGCATGTAGAGCTCCACCGCCTGGCTGCCGAGGGTCGCCTCCAGCGCCGACCGGCAGTTCCCGCTGCAGTGGTTGCGTGCTTCGACGACCACGGTGAACTGGCGATCCAGGTACTGCCGCAACGAGCGCGCATCACGGCGTGCGCGGAACTCCAGGCTGTCCCGAAACGTGTCCACCAGGTCCACCGCCCAGCACGCGGAGATCGTCATCGCCCCGGCAGTGGACGCCACGATGGCCAGCGTGAGGCGGCGGGCGAGGGCCTGCTCGCCCGCCGAGCCGGTCCCTTCGCGGTAGCAGTCAGAGGGCGAGAGCACTGCACCCACGAGTGCGAGGCAGGCCATGCTCAGCGAGACTAACACCCAGGGGCTGACAAACACATCGGCGCCAGCCAACTGGCCGAACAAGGCCCAGCAAGTGGCCTGGAACGCGAGGGTGGCCATGCAGGGCAGGGCAGCGGCGACGGCCAGCACGCGTGCCGCACCCAGACCCGTGCAGCCGCCGATGGCCAGCGCCAGTGCGCTTGAACTGGCCACCAGCAGCCAGCCTGCCAGGGCGATGGTGCCGAGGGCCGACACGCCGGGGGCTGCGGGGCTGGAAATCCCGGTGGTCGGCAGCAGGCCGGCGGTGCCCCGAAGGGCGAGCATCAGTGCACTGCCGCAGGCAACCAGGCCCAGCATCCGGGCCCAGTGGGGGTGACGCCCGGCCGCCCCGATGGTGGCCGTCAGCAGCAGCGCGCTCAGGGTAAGCAGGCCGCCCAGTTCCGGGCTGGAGAGCCACGTCGGCGAGCCCTCCACAGGTGCCCCGCCCCCCTGGAGCAGCATGACCGCAGAGACACCCGCCAGCCAAGGCACGCCGCGGCCGTCAAGGACGCTTGCGAAAGTGGCTTTGCGCATCTATGCGGTGTGTCCCCGTGATGTTCTTGTCGACGCGGCGGCCCGGGCCGGAATGCACCTGCGCCGTTGCAGGGCTGGACTCGCAGTCCCGGCATGGTTAGCAACGGTGCGACGAGAGGGTCGGGGCACTGTAATCGCACCCGTACCCTCATTCGGGTCGGTCGGCACTGGTCCTGGGGAAAGCGGCACCTGACGCCTTGTCAGGGATTCCTGAACGAAGCCAGGGTGTCAGCGTCGTCGGCTGCGCCGGTTCCACAGGTGCGTGCGATATGGAGGTACAGCGTGCGGGTGGCGGCGGAGTAGTTCCTCGATCGTAGCGAGGGGCTGGCGCACGGTGTTGGTGTGGAGGCCCATGCGGTGCGCGGTGGTCTTGGCGTTCTGTTTGCAGTCGAAATAGCACAGCAGTGTGGCGGCCAGCTCTGTGTGGCCAGGACAGCCATGGCACGCCGCAGCACAGCAAACTCCGCCAGCACGTCAGCCGAGCTGTCCATCGGGCGGGAGATCACCCCAGGTCGCGAGACCGCTTTCCTGCATGGCCAGGATAGACAGAACGCCGCGGAAGTCACGAGCCCACCGTGTGGCACGACGGATGAAGAGCCTCCGTCGGATCGCCCAAGTGCTGTACTTCAGCTTTGACGGTTGGCGCAGCATCTGCGCAGCCATGGCGGCGCCTGGTCCGTCGACGTCAGCCGGCAGGCTCAGCTCCGGTAATCCGCGTTGATGCTGACGTAGTCGTGGCTGAGGTCACAGGTCCACACCGTGGCGCTGGCCGTTCCGCGGTTCAGGCCCACGCGGATGGTGATCTCGGCCTGCTTCATCACGCGCTGGCCGTCTTCCTCGCGGTAGCTGGGCAGCCGGCCACCCTGGCGCACCACGGCCACGTCGTCCAGGTCCAGGTCGATCAGGCCTTGGTCCAGATCGCCGATGCCGGCATAGCCAACGGCAGCCAGGATGCGGCCGAGGTTGGGGTCGCTGGCGAAGAACGCCGTCTTGACCAGGGGCGAGTGGGCAATGGCGTAGGCCGCCAGCTTGCACTCGGCCTCGTTGCGACCGCCTTCGATCGTGATGGCGATGAACTTGGTGGCGCCCTCGCCGTCGCGAACGATGGCCTGGGCCAGCTCCTGCGCCAGCGAGATGAGCGCGGCACGCAGGGTCTGCGCGTCGGCGCTGTCCAGCGACGTGATCTCGGCATGCTGCGCCTTGCGGCTGGCGATCAGCATGAAGCAATCGTTGGTCGACGTGTCGCCATCGATGGTGATGCGGTTGAAGGAGGCATCGGCGGCTTCCTTCACCAGCGGCTGCAGCAGCGCCGGGTGGATGTGGGCATCGGTGGCGACGAAACCCAGCATGGTGGCCATGTTGGGGCGGATCATGCCGGCCCCCTTGGAGATGCCGGTCAGCGTGACGGGCACGCCGCCGATCTCGATGCGACGCGATGCGGCCTTGGGCAGGGTGTCCGTCGTCATGATGCCGGCGGCGGCCTCGGCCCAGTTGTCGGCCTCGAGCGCAGCCAGTGCAGCGGGCAGGCCGGCGGTGATGCGATCGACCGGCAGCGTTTCCATGATGACGCCGGTGGAGAACGGCAGGATCTGCTCGGGCACGCAGCCAATCAAGCCGGCCAGGGCCGTGCAGGTCTCGCGCGCACGGGCCAGGCCATCGGCCCCGGTGCCGGCATTGGCATTGCCGGTGTTGATCACCAGCGCGCGGACGGCGGCGCCACTGGCCAGGTGCTCGCGGCACACCTGCACGGGAGCGGCACAGAAGCGGTTGGTGGTGAACACGCCGGCCACGGCAGCCCCCTCGTCCAGCGCAATGACGTTGAGGTCGCGCCGGTTGGCCTTGCGCACGCCGGCCATGGTCACGCCAAGGCGCACACCCGGCACGGGCAACAGGGAGGCAGGATCGGGGGCGGACAGGTTGACAGGCATGGAGGTGAGCTCTGGGAGAGTCGGGAAAGCGCGGGGATTGTAGGAAGCCCACGCCATCGCCGCCGGCTTTGCCCCACGCAAAAAGGCCCCCGAAGGGGCCTTTGGGGGCTGGCAGCGCGATCAGCGAGATGCGCGACGGCGCACCTTCAGGCCGACAATGCCCAAGCCGGCCAGCAGCAGGGCGTAGGTCTCTGGCTCAGGCACTGCAGTCAGCGGCGCGGCCACCACGAGGTCCTGGAGGCTGGCATTGGTCAGCTTGACCAGGGTGTAGCGGTCCGGACCGACGTAGCTGGAGGCCGTGCCGAGAAAGCTGTTGGCCAACTGGCTGATGGAATTCACCGTCGCGTCGCTGCCCAGCACGTGGAAGCTGCCGGAAGTGACATCCAGCGCGCTCCCCGTCTCGCGCACGATTTCCCAGATGGCCAGTTGGAAGGCTGCCTTGTCGTTGTAGTTCGACAGGCTGGCGTATTCGGTGGCGTACAGGCCCTGCAACAGCTTGGCCTGCGCACCAGAGAAGCTTTCCAGTGCGTAGTCACGGGCGATGCCGGCGCGACCGTTCTGCTGGCTGGGCTCGATGCAGTAGGCGACGAAGCTGTTTGCCGTGCCGGTGTAGGTGTAATTGAGCGCTGTCGTCCAGTAGTCGCTCGTGACGGGCTGCGTGGAAGACACCGTGGTGTCCATCGTGCTCATCCGCGTGCCGTTCAGATCGGCCCCCTGCCAGGTGACGGACACGCTGCTGGCCGCGAACGCCGGTGCAGCGATCAACGCCATGGCAACTGCAAAAAGGCGGCCGGGATTGACGATGTGCTTCATGATCGGTTCAGCGCTCTGCGGAGTTCAGAAGGCACGGCGGCGCAGCGTAACACCCGTCGCCCCCAGCAGGGCGAGCACGGCCAAAGCGGCCGATTGCGGCTCGGGCAGCTCCACCGAGGCGTCGAAGCCGTTGCCGTTCTTGACAGCGTAGCTGACGCCGGCGACTTGCAGCAGCCAATCACCTGCAGCCAGCCGTTGCATGGGCATGGCCCACTGCTCGACGCCGGCGTCAGCGAAGTTCCAGTTCACAGCGACCAGCTCGTTCCAGCTGATCGCAACGCCGGCATGCGTCAGCAAGACGGATTGGATGTCCACCACCGGCAACTCACCCACAGGCGCCAGCGTGATCAGGCTGCCAGAACCCCAGGTTTCCTCGGAAAGCGTGAAGGCCTTGCTGAGCGAGAAGGTGGTCCCCTTGCCACCGGTCCCGTCGATCAGACCGGTCAGGGTCGTGAGTTGCACCGTGCCTGCTTGAGCAGCACCCGCGGCCCAAGCCGCAGAAAACGCGAGGGAGCACAACAGTTGTTTCATGCGATCCGCCAATTTCGATCCGTGTTGTCCCGAGGTTTTCAAGACTTATGACCGACACTCTAGGGGGTAGCCCTAGGCTGCGGCACCCCCCAGGCACGTGGCGCAGGCCCTGGGACGTGCGCAAAAGCACAGTTTTCCCCTCGCTTGGGCGAACGATCGCATGCGCTTCCCTGCAAATGGGCTGGCAAAGCCGACCCGTCAGCGAACGATGGCGCGAGCTCAGGCCAGCTTGCCGTGGCAGGCCTTGAACTTCTTGCCGCTGCCGCAGGGGCAGGGGTCATTCCGACCGACATGGCCATGCTGCTGGGCGAGGGTGGCCGGGTCGAGATCCTGGCTGACCGAGCCATCCTCGTTGGGATGCTGGTAAGTCACATTGGACACAGCCTCGGCACGGCGCTCCATGGCCTCGGCAGCCTGGTTGGCCTCTTCCTGGCTCTGGATGCGCACGTTCATCAGCGTGCGGGTGACTTCCATCTTCACGAGATCCAGCAGTTGTGAGAACAGCTCGAAGGCCTCCCGCTTGTACTCCTGCTTGGGGTTCTTCTGGGCGTAACCGCGCAGGTGGATGCCCTGGCGCAGATAGTCCAGCGCGGCCAGGTGCTCGCGCCAGCGCTGATCGATGCTCTGCAGCAGCACCATGCGCATGAAGGGGTTGAACTGCTCGATGCCCACGCGCTCAAGCTTGCCGGCGAACTGCTCGTCACCCGCCTTGACGACGGCCTCCACGATCTCATCGTCGGACCAGCTCGGCCAGCGACAGGTGGATCTGCCATTCCGACTGCAGCACCTGATCCAGGCCGGCCAGGTCCCACTGCTCTTCCACGCTCTCGGTGGGCACGAAGGTGCGCACGACGTCGGTGAGCGTGGATTCGCGCAGTGACCCGATCTGGGCCACCAGGCTCTCGGCTTCCAGGATGTCGTTGCGCTGCTGGTAGATGACCTTGCGCTGGTCGTTGGAGACGTCGTCGTACTCCAGCAGCTGCTTGCGGATGTCGAAGTTGCGGGCCTCGACCTTGCGCTGCGCGCCTTCGATAGAGCGCGTCACGATGCCGGCTTCGATGGCCTCGCCTTCGGGCATCTTGAGCCGGTCCATGATGGCGCGCACGCGCTCACCGGCAAAGATGCGCATCAGCTGGTCGTCCAGCGACAGGTAGAAGCGGCTGGAGCCCGGATCACCCTGGCGGCCAGCGCGGCCGCGCAGCTGGTTATCAATGCGGCGGCTCTCGTGCCGCTCGGTGGCAATGATGCGCAGGCCGCCCTCGGCGCGCACCTTCTCGTGCAGGCCCTGCCACTCGTCCTTGAGCTGCTGGATGCGGCGGGCCTTCTCGTCGGCAGGGATGGCTTCGTCCGCTTCGATGAACTGGACCTGCTTCTCGACGTTGCCGCCCAGCACGATGTCCGTGCCACGGCCGGCCATGTTGGTGGCGATGGTGATGACACCCGGGCGGCCGGCCTGGGCCACGATCTCGGCCTCCTTGGCATGCTGCTTGGCATTCAGCACGTTGTGCGGGAGCTTGGCCTCGTTGAGCAGCTTGGAGATCAGTTCCGAGTTCTCAATCGATGTCGTGCCCACCAGCACCGGCTGGCCACGGGTGTGGCAGGCGCGGATGTCTTCGATGACGGCCGCGTACTTTTCCCTGTCGGTCTTGTAGACCAGGTCCAGCTCGTCCTTGCGGATGGTCGGGCGGTTCGGCGGGATGACGACGGTTTCCAGGCCATAGATTTCCTGGAACTCGTAGGCCTCGGTGTCGGCCGTGCCCGTCATGCCCGACAACTTGCCGTACATGCGGAAGTAGTTCTGGAAGGTGATCGAGGCCATCGTCTGGTTCTCGGCCTGGATCTCGACACCTTCCTTGGCCTCGACGGCCTGGTGCAGGCCGTCACTCCAGCGGCGGCCGCTCATCAGGCGGCCGGTGAACTCGTCGACGATGACGACTTCGCCATTCTGCACCACGTAGCTCTGGTCGCGGTGGTAGACGTGGTGGGCCCGCAGCGCCGCATTCAGGTGGTGCAGCAGCGTGATGTTGGCCGCGTCGTACAGACTGGCGCCTTCCGGGATCAGGCCAGCCTCAGCCAGCAGGCGCTCGGCCACTTCGTGGCCGTCTTCGGTCAGGTGGATCTGGTGGCTCTTCTCGTCCACGGTGAAGTCACCCGCCTCGATCACGCCTTCACCCGTGCGCGGGTCCAGCTCGCCGATCTGCTTCTTCAGCTTGGGCACCACGGCGTTGATGCGCAGGTACACGTCGGTGTGGTCCTCGGCCTGGCCCGAGATGATCAGCGGCGTGCGGGCCTCGTCGATGAGGATGGAGTCCACCTCGTCCACGATGGCGTAGGCCAGGCCGCGCTGCACGCGGTCGGCCGTCTCGTAGACCATGTTGTCGCGCAGGTAGTCAAAGCCGTACTCGTTGTTGGTGCCGTAGGTCACGTCGGCGGCGTAGGCCGCCTGCTTTTCTTCACGCGGCATCTGGGGCAGGTTGATGCCCACCGTCAGACCGAGGAAGTTGTAAAGCTTGGCCATCCACTCGGCGTCGCGTCGTGCAAGGTAGTCGTTCACCGTCACGACATGGACGCCCTTGCCCGTCAGCGCATTCAGGTAGACGGGCAGCGTGGCCATCAGCGTCTTGCCCTCACCGGTGCGCATTTCGGCCACTTTGCCGGCATTGAGCACCATGCCGCCAATGAGCTGCACATCGAAGTGGCGCATCTTCAACGCCCGCTTGCTGCCTTCGCGACAAACGGCGAAGGCTTCCGGGAGGATGTCGTCCAACGTGGCACCCGCCGCGATGCGCTGCTTGAAGTCGGCCGTCTGACCCCGCAGTTCGTCGTCCGTCAGGGCCTCGTACTTCGGCTCCAGCGCGTTGATCTTCGCCACAGTGCGGCGGTAGTCCTTGAGCAGACGCTCGTTGCGGCTACCGAAAATCGAAGTGAGAAGCTTGGGCAACATGCTGCGAAATAGAGGGCTGGCGTGTGCCGGCGGGGCCGGCGAGACGCGCGAAACTGGGGGCGACACAGCGCAATGCAAGGCAGGTTTGCCGAACCGCGCAAAGCGGCGCAGTTTAGCAGCGCACCTTGGGTGAGCCTGGCCGCCGGCCGGCTTGCCTACACTGGGCCATGGCCACAGCGACCCGCTACCTCAAGCCCCACTTGCGCGCCAGCGTGCCCGAGCCCACACCCATCGCCGATGCACTGCGCGCCCACGCCGGGCTGGCCCACCTCGGCCAGCGCCTGGAGGCGTCGAGCCGACGCCTGCGCACCATCTCACCCGCGTTGCCGGAGAGCCTGCGCGCCAGCGTCCAGGCCGGCCCGCTGGACGAGAACGGCTGGAGCCTGCTTGCGGCCAACGCCGCCGTGGCCGCCAAGCTGCGCCAGTTGCTGCCCCGCCTGGAAGCCCTGCTGGCGCAGGCAGGCCTCGCGCCCGCTGTCATTCGCATCAAGCTCGTGAAGCGTTAGGGCGCCACGCGGGCCACCCACGCCTATGGCACGCCCGGCGTGTTGGATACCTCGCAGCAGCTCGGGATCCGCTGCTGCCTGACGTGTTGGCACTGAGTTTGGCGTGATGCCAAGACGTCCCGCACCGGCTGCGGTTCAGTCCGCAAACGGCTGCTGCAGGGCCACTTGTCGGGCTGAACGCCAGGGCGATTGCAACCGCACCGCACGCACTGAGGGCGAGGCCCATGGACAGCAACACCTGACGTACGCCGCAACATCGCTGTGATGAGAACCGATACGCCGCTATCTCAGCGAGACGGTTCGACGTAGAAAAGCCCCCAAGTGTTTGATTCACTTGGGGGCTTGATGCTTCGTGCAGTCTTGCTGACTCCGCGCAATGGTGCCGGCTATCGGATTCGAACTGATGACCTACCGCTTACAAGGCGGTTGCTCTACCAACTGAGCTAAGCCGGCGAAATCACGCCGCGATTCTAACCGCTCACTTCACCCGTTTGAGTGAAGGGCGCGGGCCGCCGCTCGGTGCGTCCGGTGCGGGCGGCGTGGGGTCGTCGCCCTGGCCCTCGGCCGGATCCCGGGCCAGTCGGAGACCGCCGCCGCGACGCGAATCTGAACCCGGTGAGCTCTTCGGCATCACCGTTGCCCCTTCAGCCAGGGCTTCGGGCGCCGGGAAGGCCATGCCCTGGCCGTTCTCGCGGGCATAGATGGCCACAACGTGATCGACAGGCACCAGGATTTCACGCGCAACGCCGCCAAAGCGCGCCTTGAACTGGATGAAGTCGTTGCCCAGGTCCAATCCACTGGTCGCGTCAAATCCGATGTTGAGCACGATCTCGTTGTTGGACACGTACTCCATCGGTACCTGCACCGACCGGTCGACATGCACCGCCACGTAGGGCGTGAAGCCGTTGTCTGTGCACCAATCATGGAGCGCACGGATCAGGTACGGGCGGGTGGAGGTGCCGTTGCCCGTGCCGCTGGGGGCCGAGGTCTGGTCCATCAGCGGCGCATGACCTTTTCCGAGGGCGTCAGCGCCTCGATGTACGCGGGGCGGCTGAAGATGCGCTCGGCGTACTTCAGCAGCGGCAGCGCATTCTTGGACATGTCGATGCCGTAATAGTCCAGACGCCACAGCAGCGGAGCGATGGCCACGTCGAGCATCGAGAAGTCGTCGCCCAGCATGTACTTGTTCTTCAGGAAGATGGGCGCGAGCTGGGTCAAGCGGTCGCGAATTTGGGCGCGGGCTTTTTCGAGCTGCTTGTCCGTCGCCTTGGCCGTCGTGCCACGGCCTTCGAGGATGTTCACGTGAGCGAACAGCTCCTTCTCGAAGTTCAACAGGAACAGGCGCACGCGCGCGCGCGCCACCGGGTCGCCAGGCATCAACTGCGGATGCGGGAAGCGCTCGTCGATGTACTCGTTGATGATGTGCGATTCGTACAGGATGAGGTCCCGCTCGACGAGGATGGGCACCTCGTTGTACGGGTTCATCAGGGCGATGTCTTCGGGCTTCGCGAACAGGTCAACGTCACGGATCTCGAAGTCCATGCCTTTCTCGAACAGCACAAAGCGGCAGCGGTGCGAGTAGGGGTCGGTGGTACCGGAGTAAAGGACCATCATGGCTTGGGCTCCCGAGGGGTCAATCAATCAAAAACACGCGACGGCCAAGGCCGCGCTGAAAAAGCAAACGCAGTGGGTGGCCGAAGCGCGCCCCACTGCGTGGTTCGGCACCGCTTTGAGGCGGCACCGGGACTTGCCGGTTTACTTCACGTCTTTCCAGTACGAGGCGTTGAGACGCCAAGCGAACACGGTCAGGAAACCGAGGAAGATCAGCACGATGACACCAAGCTGAAAACGCTGGCCCTGGGCCGGCTCGCCCATCCATTGCAGATAGGCCACCAGATCGGCCACCGCATCGTCGTACTGGCGGGTGGTCAACTGGCCAGGTGTCAGTTGCTCGTAGCCCGCGAAGACATGTGTCTTCTTGTCGTGATCATGCGGATCGGCAACCTCTTCGAATTTGGCTGCGCGCTGGCCTTGCAGTTCCCACAGCACATGCGGCATGGCGACGCTGGGGAAGACCATGTTGTTCCAGCCGGTGGCCTTGGTCTCGTCGCGGTAGAAGCTCCGCATGTAGGTGTAGAGGTAATCCGCACCCGAACCCTTCGCACCATCGGCGCGCGAACGGGCAATGACGCTCAAATCCGGCGGGTTCGCGCCAAACCAGGCCTTGGCGTCCTTGGCATCAATGCTGACCTTCATCGTCTCGCCAACTTTTTCAGCAGCGAACAGCAGGTTGTTCTTGATGTCGGTCTCGGACAAACCGATGTCCCGCATGCGGTTGTAGCGCATGTAGGCTGCCGAGTGGCAGTTCAGGCAGTAGTTGACGAACAACTTGGCGCCGTTTTGCAGCGCAGCCATGTCCGACATCTTTTCCTTGGGGAACTTGTCCCATTCCGGGCCGCCCGTGTTGGCTTGCACAACACCAGCCCAACCCAGGGTGGCCAGCAGAAGAGCGATCAGCTTTTTCATTTGTGTTCTTGCTCCGCAGCTCAGTGGGCGTGGAAAGTCACGCGGTCAGGCACCGGCTTGGGCACACCCAAGCGGCTCCACCAGGGCATCAGCAGGAAGAAGCCGAAGTAGAACAAGGTACCAGCCTGGGCCACCAGGGTGCCCATGTCGCTCGGCGGCTGGATGCCGAGATAGCCCAGCCACAGGAAAAAGACGACGAACACGGCGTAGACGTACTTGTGCCAGTCCGGGCGGTAGCGGATCGACTTGACCGGGCTGTGATCCAGCCAGGGCAGGAAGAACAGGATGATGACTGCCCCCCCCATGACAACCACGCCCCAGAACTTGGCGTCGAACACCTTGAGCAGAAAGATCAACGCCGCGGCAGCAACCAGCAGCGCCACCTTGGCAGTACCACCGAACTTGCCCTTCAGGAAGCTCACAACGGCGGCCACACCGATCACGCCACACAGCACATTGACCATCACATCCGTCGTGGCGCGCAGCATCGAGTAGAACGGCGTGAAGTACCAGACCGGGGCGATGTGGGCCGGCGTTTTCAGCGGATCGGCCGGGATGAAGTTGTTGTACTCCAGGAAGTACCCCCCCAGTTCCGGCGCGAAGAAGATGATGGACGTGAAGACCATCAGGAACAGGCAGACGCCGTAGATGTCGTGCACTGTGTAGAAGGGATGGAAAGGCACACCATCGACTGGCTTGCCGTTGGCGTCCTTCGGGCCCTTCTTGATCTCGACGCCATCGGGGTTGTTCGAACCGACATCGTGCAGAGCCAGCAGGTGGGCGACCACCAGACCCAGCAGCACCAGCGGCACGGCGATGACGTGGAAGCTGAAGAAGCGGTTCAACGTGGCGTCACCGACGACGTAGTCGCCGCGGATCATCAGCGCCAGGTCGCCACCGACGAACGGCACGGCCGCGAACAGGTTCACGATGACCTGGGCGCCCCAGTAGGACATCTGGCCCCAGGGCAGCAGGTAGCCCATGAAGGCCTCAGCCATCAGGCACAGGAAGATGGCGCAGCCGAAGATCCAGACCAGCTCACGCGGCTTGCGATAGCTGCCATAGATCAGGCCGCGGAACATGTGGAGGTAGACGACCACGAAGAACGCCGAAGCGCCCGTGCTGTGCATGTAGCGGATCAGCCAACCCCAGGGCACATCGCGCATGATGTACTCGACCGACGCGAAGGCCAGGCCCGCATCGGGCTTGTAGTGCATCACCAGGAAGATGCCGGTGACGATCTGGATCACCAGCACCAGCAGGGCCAGCGAGCCGAAGATGTACCACCAGTTGAAGTTCTTCGGTGCGTAGTACTCCGACATGTGAACCTTGTAGGCATCGAACGCGGTCGGGAACCGGTTCTCCAGCCAGGTCATGGTCTTCACGCCAACCGAGGCGCCTGCGGGAGCTTCTTTGAATTCAGCCATGTCTCGTCCCGTTTCCTGTTAGGCCTTCTTGTCCTCGCCGATCAGCAGCTTGGCGTCGGAGAGATACATGTGAGGGGGCACTTCAAGGTTGTCAGGCGCCGGCTTGTTCTTGAAGACGCGGCCTGCCATGTCGAAGGTGGAGCCGTGGCAGGGGCACAGGAAGCCGCCGTTCCAGTCGTCTGGCAGCGAGGGTTGGGCCCCCGACGCGAACTTGTCGCTGGGCGAACAGCCGAGGTGCGAGCAGATGCCCACCACCACCAGGTACTCGGGCTTGATCGAGCGGGCCCCGTTCTTGGCGTAATCGGGGATGGGGAACGCCTTGCGGTCGGAATTCGGATCCGCCAGCAGGCTGTCGTTCTTCTTGAGGGCCTCGACCTGCTCGGGCGTGCGGCGCACGATCCAGACCGGCTTGCCACGCCATTCGACGGTGAGCTTCTCGCCGGGCTTGATGCCGGAGATGTCCACCTCGACAGGGGCGCCAGCGGCCTTGGCGCGCTCGCTCGGGGCGAAAGTGCTGACGAAGGGCACTGCGGTCGCAACGCCACCAACGGCGCCTGCACAGCCGGTTGCAATCAACCAGGTGCGCTTGCCTTGGTCCACTTGCTGGTCACTCATGAGGGTCCTCTAAAGAGACTTCTGATCAGGGGCAACTGCGGATTCTAGCGGACGCTCACCCAAGAGCCGGCCTAAGCGGCGTCCGGCGACCACAGGTTTACCCGGCTTCAAGCCTGCGACACTTGCCGCCACCATCCTGGGCAGCCGTCCCGGACAACTTCAAGCAGGAGCACGCGTGAGTTTCTTTTCCGAATTCAAGGAGTTCGCCGTCAAAGGCAATGTCGTCGACCTCGCCGTCGGCGTGATCATCGGCGGTGCGTTCGGCAAGATCGTGGATTCGCTGGTGGGTGACGTCATCATGCCGGTGGTCAGCAAGGTGTTTGGCGGCCTGGACTTCAGCAACTACTTCATCCCTCTGGCTGGCCAGACAGCCAACACCCTGGCCGAAGCGAAGAAGGCCGGTGCGGTGCTCGCCTACGGCAGCTTCATCACGGTCTCCCTGAACTTCATCATCCTGGCGTTCGTGATCTTCCTGATGATCAAGCAGATCAACCGCCTGAAGCGCGAGCCCGACGCAGCCCCCGCGCCGGCCGAGCCTCCGCCCACGCCGGAAGACATCCAGCTGCTGCGTGAGATCCGGGATTCGCTCAAACGCTGAGCCACTGTCCCCCTCGGCGCCCGGTAAGGAATGGTTACCGGGCTTTTTTTTGCCACCAATTTGGCAATCCATCGGAAACCCGCACAGGTGGCACGCGCGATACTTTGACGGCTGCCTGCGTCTATTGCTCGATGAACGCGCCTGAGATACGCCTGAATCCACACCTTGAAGCCTCTCTGACCCGCATTCGCCTGGCGGGCGAGCAGGCCGCAGAGCGCTGCTCGGAAGGCTTGGGGCTGTCAGCACTTTCCGCGAGCCAGATCAGGCGGCGCGACGCGCTGCTTGCGGCTCAATTCGTGTTCAGGCAGCAACAGGCTGTGTTTTCCCAGCGGTTTGTACAGAGCATGCGCCGGCAGGTTGCCGCCGAACAGTCCGAGACACAAGCGGCCGCCGCGTCGACCGTCAAAAAAGATTGGGGCGAGTTGTCCCTCATGGACGACGACCAGGTCAACAAACTGGTCGCTGCCGACCGGATCGGCCTGGCCATCAGCCACCAGTGCGAGTGGGAATTGCGTGAGGTCGAGTCCTACGTGTCCAGCATCCAGATCGGCGAGCGCAACCCGCTGCGGCCCGAGCTGATCGCTCAAGGCCTGTTGGATGCCATCCAAAGCATCACCGACGACGCACAAACCCGCCAGACACTGACGGATGAACTGACACGGGCCCTGGCACAGGAGATGCGTGCCTGCTACGCCGACATCGCCGAGCTGCTGCGCTCGCGTGGCCTGCGCCCGCAGGACCTGCGCGTGCGCGCCACCCCCGACAGCGGCCGGTCCCGGCACGGCGGCCTGAGTGGCAACACCCAGCACGGCGAACTCGACAGCGGGCATGGCGCCATGTCCACGCGGGGCGGCTATGGCAACAGCTCGCACGGCGGCCTCGCCCACGGTGCTGGTGGCCGTGGCGGCGCCACCATGCGCGGGCCCGGCGGGCCCGGCATGGCGGGTGTGGGATTGGCAGGCAGTTTTGGTCGCGTAGAGCCGCAGATGATGGACCTGCTGCGCCGCTTGGCTCAGGCGTCCGCGTCCTTCGGCGGAGGCAGTCCGGACGGTGCCAGTTCCGGTCATTCTGGCCTGGATGCCCTCGGTGGAGAGCCCAGCAGTTGGGGCCAACTGCCGGTGCCAGCCAACCTGATCCACGAGCACCGGGACGAACTGCGCCAGCTCGCCACGGGCCGGCTGGACCACATGGTCATCGACGTCGTTGCCGGCCTGTTCGACCAGATCCTGTCCGACCCCAAGGTGCCGCCCCAGATGGCGCGCCTGCTGGCCCGACTGCAGTTGCCCGTGCTGCGTGTGGCCCTGGGTGACGAGACCTTTTTCTCGTCACGCCGCCACCCGGTGCGCCAGTTCGTGAACCGCATGGCCTCCCTGGCTTGCGCGTTCGATGATTTCAGCGACGACCCCGGCCGCTCGTTCCTGACGCACGTGCGTGACCTCGTCCAAGACGTCGCCAGCGGTGACTTCGACCGCATGGACGTGTACACGGCCAAGCTGGACGAGCTCGAAGCCTTCATCACGGAGCAGACGCGCACGAGCCTGAAGGCCGCTGGTGACGCTGCCGCTGTCGTCGAGCGCCGCGAGACCGACCTGCGCCTGCAGCAGCGTTACGCCCTGCAGCTCCAGCAACAGCTGGCCCGCGTGCCCATGCAGGACTTCCTGCGTGACTTCCTGGCCCAGGTGTGGAGCCAGGCCATCGTGCTGGCCTCGCGCGAGGGTGCGCCAGAGCGGTGCCTGCGCCTGCGGCAGTTGGGGCGCAGCCTGGTGATGAGCGTGCAGCCCAAGGGCGGCACCGCAGCGCGCGCCGACTTCCTGCGCGAGCTGCCGAATCTCATGCGCACCCTCAACGAGGGCCTGGACCTGATCCGCTGGCCGGACGGCCCGCGCAAGGACTTCTTCGGCGCTCTGCTGCCGGCGCATGCCGAGTCGCTGAAAGGCCAGGCCCCGAGTGCGCTCGATACCAACCTGCTCATCCGGCAACTCGACCGGATCTTCAGCACGGCCCCGCCCGTTGAAGCCGACCTGGCCAAATCGGTCGCCGGCGAATCCGCCCCGGGTGACCTGGACGCCGGCCAACGTCTGACGCCCGCCGAGGCCAAAAGCCTGGGCCTGGTGGAGGAGTCGGGCGTCGACTGGAACGGCACGGTGGATGTGGACCTGTCCGGCAACGACGCAGCAACCGTTGCCCAGCCGCTGCAGGCCGTGGACATCTCCATCGACGGCTTGCCGGCCGCCGACAGCGCCGCCGAACCCACCAGCGGCGCCCTGCTGATGGACAACCTGCAACTGGGCATCGCTTACCAGATGCACACCGGCGACCACTGGCAGAAGGTGCGGCTCGCTCACGTCAGTGCTGGCCGCAGCTTTTTCATCTTCACACATGGCAGCCGCCACCAGGAAACAGTCACCATGACCGCCCGCATGCTGAAAAAGCTCTGCGAAGCCGGCCGCATGCGTGCCTACGAGCAGGCCCAGCTGCTGGAGCGCGCCACGGCACGCACCCGCGCTCAGCTGGCCGCACTGGGCAGTGGCGGGCGCTAAAGCCTCGCGGTCTGCGCCAGGCGGCGGGCCATGTCCACGGCCGCCCGCAGACTGGACGGGTCGGCCACGCCGCGGCCCGCGATGTCGAATGCGGTGCCGTGGTCGGGACTGGTGCGCACAAAAGGCAGGCCCAGCGTCACGTTGACGCCCTCCTCCACGCCCAGGTACTTGACCGGGATCAGGCCGTGGTCGTGCGTCATCGCCACCACCACATCGAACTCACCGCGGCGGGCGCGCATGAACACGGTGTCCGGTGCGAACGGTCCGGTCGCATCCATGCCGGCGGCGCGAGCCTCGGCAATGGCGGGTGCGATGTGCAGGACCTCCTCATCGCCGAACAGCCCCCCCTCCCCCGCATGCGGGTTCAGCCCGGCCACGGCAATGCGCGGCGCGGTGAAGCCCATGCGCTTGAGCGCGGCGTCCGTGATGCGCACCGTCTCCAGCACGGCCTCCCGCGTCACGCGGGTGATGGCCTCGCGCAGCGCGCAGTGGATGGTGACCAGCACCGTGCGCAGCTCCTCGTTGGCCAGCATCATGCGCACCGGAACCCCGCCGGCCAGCGCCTGCAGCATCTCGGTGTGGCCCGGGTAGGGCGAGCCCGCCGCATGCAGGGCCTCTTTGTGGATGGGTGCCGTCACCAGGCCTGCCACGTGGCCCGCCTGGATGAGCCCGACCGCCGCCTCGATGCAGCGTGCTGCAGCGGCGCCCGCACGGGCATCCACCCGCCCCTGCGGCGCAGCGGCCAGATCTGCCGGCAGGCCCTCGGGCTGCCACACCGGCAGGCAGCGCGGCGGCACGCGGTCCATCTCCTGCGGCCCTGCCAGCTCGGCCACGGCCAGCCCCCCACCCACGGCGGCGACCGCCCGCCTCATGACCACCACATCCCCCACCACCAGGGCATCCGGCGGTGAGCGCTGCTGCCAGAGCCGCGCAATGATCTCGGGGCCGATGCCGCACGCGTCGCCCATGGTGATGGCCAGCGGCGGGGCGCCGGGGCGGCCTAGGGAGTTATCCGGGGTCATGCCCCATTCTTTCATCACCCCCGAGGCCCGCTGGCAGACTGCCGCCCGGCCCATCACGCCGTGGAGACACCCCTTGCGCAAGACCCTCATTGCCACCCTGGCCGGCACGTTCATCGCCAGCCTGCACCTGGCCGCACCCGCAGCCACCCCGCCGGCGCCGAAGGTGGCCACGTCGGCCGTCGACGCAGCAACCCCAGCCCACCAGGCCTTGCAAGCGCTCTTCGATGAGGCCTGGGATGCCGAGGCCCAGGCCGCCCCCGAGTGGGCCACCCTGCGCGGCGACCTGCGCTTCAACGACAAGCTCACCGATCGCTCCGCCACCGCCCTGGCCGTGCGCGACGCCTTCGCCCGCGACATGCTCGCGCGGGCCCGGCTGGTGAACGCCGGTCAGCTCAACGACACCGACCGCGTTTCGCTCGCCCTCTTCATCGCCCGCTACCAGCAGGAGGTGGCCCTGCAAGGCTTCGCCGGCTGGCGCACCCTCACGCTCGGCACCCTCAACGGGGCGCAGTCCGCGCTGGCGGGCTTTGCGCGCAACGTGCCCGTGAGCAACGAGGCGCAGGTGAAGCAGTGGCTCACCCGCCTGGCGGCCTACCCGGCCCGCGTGGATCAGGAGATTGCCATCCTGCGCCAGGGGCTGGCCTTGGGTTGGGTCACCGCCAAGCCGGTGCTGGCGCGCGCCATTGCCCAGCTGGAGGGCCAACTGCCCGAGGACGTGGCCAAGAGCCCCGTCTACGAACCCTTCACGCGCATGGCGGTGGATGCCAGCGTCAAGGCCCACCTCCAGGCCCAAGGCCAGGCCGCCCTGCGCGAGCACTTCTACCCTGCGCAGCGCAAGCTGCTGGCCGTGCTCAAGGACGAACTGCAACCCAAGGCACCCGAGAGCGGCTCGCTCTCCAGCTACCCCGGTGGCGACAAGGTGTACGAGGCGCTCATCCTGCGCAACGTCACCCTGCCGCTGGCGGCGGGCGACATCCACACCACCGGCCTGCGCGAAGCCGCCCGCATCCGCGCCGAGATGGAGAAGGTCAAGGCCGAGGCCGGCTTCGACGGCGACCTCGCCGCGTTCAAGAAGTTCCTCTACAGCGACCCCAAGTTCTTCAACCAGAGCGCCGACGAACTGCTGGACGGCTACCGCGCCATCGCCAAGCGCATCGACCCCGAGCTGCCCAAGCTCTTTGCCCAGCTGCCGCGCTCGCCCTACGGCATCCGCGGCATGCCGGCCTACACCGGCGAAGGCGCTGCCGACAACTACAACGGCCCCTCGCTGGACGGCACGACCGCCGGCTGGTTCAACGCCAACGCCATTGCCTTCAAGCGCCGGCCCAAGTGGGCGATGGAAACGCTGGTGGCCCACGAGACCGTGCCCGGCCACCACCTGCAAATCTCCCGGCAGGTGGAACTGGGCGAGCTGCCCAACTTCCGCCGCCAGTCGCAGTACTCGGTGTTCAGCGAAGGCTGGGGGCTATATGCCGAGACGCTGGGCCCGCAGATCGGCCTGTACCGGGACCCGTACAGCCGCTTCGGCCACCTGCAGGCGCAGATGTTCCGCGCCGCGCGGCTGGTGGTGGACACCGGCATCCACGCGCTGGGCTGGAGCCGCGACAAGGCCATCGCCTACATGATCGAACAGACCGGCCACGACCCCGTCTTCATGACGGCCGAGGTGGACCGTTACTACGCCCAGCCCGGCCAGGCGCTGAGCTACATGATGGGCAAGCTCAAGATCCAGGAACTGCGCGCCCGGGCGGAAGCCGCGCTGGGCGCGAGGTTCGACCCGCGGCGCTTCCACAACGCCGTCATCGACCAAGGCGCCATGCCGCTGCCGCTGCTCGATCAGCGCATCAACGCCTGGATCGCCAGCGAAAAGGCCCGGCCATGAACGCAGCCTTCTACCCCGTCGGCACGCCCGGCCAGCCCTGGGGAGAGCCTGAGGTTCGCGCCTGGCGCGGCCGCCTCGTCAAGCAGCGCAGCTACGCCGACGACGTGCTCGCCGCCATCGCGCCGCTGCGCCAGCGCTTCGACGTGGCTGAGTACGGCGCGCTGCGCTGCGACGGCGAGCGCTTCCCGCTCGTGGCCGTGCGCAGCCGGGGCTGGCGCGACGACCTCCCCGTGCTCGTCGTCACCGGCGGCGTGCATGGCTACGAGACCAGCGGCGTGCACGGCGCGCTGCAGTACCTGCGCGAGCACGGCAGCAGCAGCGCCGGCCGCGCCAACCTGCTCGTGGTGCCCTGCGTCAGCCCCTGGGCCTACGAGCACATCCAGCGCTGGAACTTCGACGCGCTGGACCCCAACCGCAACTTCCGCGCCAGCAGCCCGGCGGGCGAGTCGGCCGCGCTCGTCGAGCTGCTGGCCCCGCTGCGCGGGCGCGTGCTGATGCACATCGACCTGCACGAGACGACCGACTCCGACGAATCCGAGTTCCGCCCGGCCCTGGCCGCGCGCGACGGCCAGCTCTTCGAGCCCGGCGAGATCCAGGACGGCTTCTACCTGGTGGACGACGTGGACCACCCACAGCCCGAGTTCCAGCGCGCCGTGATCGCCGCGGTGGCCCAGGTCACCCACATCGCCGAGCCTGACGCCCGCGGTCAGATCAACGCGTCGCCATTGCAGTCGCCCGGTGTCATCGAGTTCCCCGTGAGCCGCTGGAGCCTGTGTGCTGCCATCACCGGCGCGCGCTTCGCGACCACCACCGAGGTCTACCCGGACAGCCCCCAGGCCACGCCCGAGCAGTGCAACGCGGCCCAGGTGGCAGCGGTCCGGGCGGCGGTGGACTTCACCCTCGCCCAGGCCTGAAGCGGCCTCAGGCCGGGTTGTCCACGTCGATGAACTGCCAGCTCAGGCCCAGGTCCTGTGCGACCTGGGCGCCCACGCCCTGCACGCCGTAGCGCTCGGTGGCGTGGTGGCCGGCGGCGATGAAGGCCACGCCGGTCTCGCGGGCGCAGTGCGCCTGGGGTTCTGAAATCTCGCCGGTGATGAACACGTCGGCGCCGGCGGCGATGGCCGATTCAAAGTAGCCCTGGGCGCCACCGCTGCACCAGGCCACGCGCCGCAGCGGGCGGCCATCGCCGGGCACCGCCGTCACCGGCCGGCCCAGCGCCTCGCGCAACTGCGCCTGCAGCGCGTCCAGCCCGGTGGGCGCCACGGTGGCCGTGAAGCCCAGGTCCTGCTCGCCGAAACGGCCGTCCGCCGTCCAGCCCAACCGCGCCCCGAGCTGGGCGTTGTTGCCCAGGCTGGGGTGCGCATCCAGCGGCAGGTGGTAGGCGAAGAGGTTGATGTCGTGCTGGATCAGGCGCGCCAGGCGCTGCTTCATCCAGCCGGTCACGCGGCCGTCCTGGCCGCGCCAGAACAGGCCGTGGTGCACCAGGATGGCATCGGCTTTGGCGGCGATGGCCGCATCGATCAGAGCCAGGCTGGCCGTGACGCCGCACACCAGGTGCCGCACCTCGGCACGGCCCTCAACCTGCAAACCGTTCGGCCCATAATCCTTGAAGCGCGCGGGCTCCAGCAACTGGTTCAGTCGGAGTTCCAGCGCGGCGCGATCGGTCATGGCTTGATGGAGATGTGGGTGTTGAGAAGGCTCTGGCTGATTTTCGCGCAGGCGGTCACCATCGCCCTGGCCGCGCTGTTCGTGGTGAGCACGCTCAAGCCTCAGTGGCTGCGCCACACGCCGTATCAGCCGCTTGCCGCCACACCGGCCACACATCAGATCGCCCTGCCCACGCCACAGCCGTCCGCCTCGGCCGTGCGCGCCGGCTTTGCGCCGGCTGCTCGCGCCGCAGCGCCCGCCGTGGTCAGCATCACGGCGAGCAAATCTGCGGCGAGCACCAGCCGCGCCCAAGACCCGCACTTCGGCATTCCCGGCTTCCCCTTCGGCTCCCGCCAGCCCCGCAGCCCACAGCTGGGGCTGGGCTCCGGCGTGATCATCTCGGCAGACGGCGTGCTGCTCACCAACAACCACGTCGTGGAGGGTGCGGCCGACATCGAGGTGATGCTCAGCGATGGCCGCCAGGCGCGGGCCACCCTCGTCGGCACCGATCCCGAAACTGACGTCGCCGTGCTGAAGATCGACCTGCCGGACCTGCCCGTCATCAGCTTGGGCGACGCCACCAGCCTGGCGGTGGGCGACATCGTGCTGGCGATTGGCAACCCGTTCAACGTCGGCCAGACTGTCACGTCCGGCATCGTCTCGGCGCTGGGCCGCAGCCAGCTCGGCATCAACACTTTCGAGAACTTCATCCAGACCGACGCCGCCATCAACCCCGGCAACTCGGGCGGCGCACTGGTGGACGCCGACGGGCGGCTGGTGGGCATCAACACGGCCATCTTCTCGCGCAGCGGCGGCAGCCTGGGCATCGGCTTCGCCATTCCGGTGGACGTGGCCCGGCAGGTGGCCGCGGCGCTGTTGCAGGACGGGGTGGTGGCCCGGGGCTGGATCGGTGTGCAGACGCGCGAGCTGACGCCCGAGTTGGCCGAGGCGCTCAAGCTGGGCGACGCCAAGGGCGTGCTGATCGGCGGGGTCGTCAGCGACGCGCCGGCCGCCAAGGCCGGCATCAAGCCCGGCGATGTACTCACCCGCATCGGCGAGCATCCGGTGGCCTCGCCTGCCGCCTTGCTGTCGCGCGTGGCCGCGCTCCAGCCGAAGGCTCAGGTCGAGGTCGGTGTGCAGCGCGGCGGCAAGGCCATGGCGTTCCAGATCACGGTCGCGCAGCGGCCCCGGCCCGAACGCCGCCAGGACGAGTGACCGATCAGGCCTGCGGCTTGTTCGCGTCGGCCTCTTCGGGCGCCTGCGTGCTGCGGATGAAACGGGCGGCGGCGAACAGGCCCACCTCGTAGAGCAGGCACATCGGGATGGCCAGCGCGAGCTGGGACACGATGTCAGGCGGTGTGATGACGGCCGCCACGATGAAGGCCACCACGATGAAGTAGCCGCGCCACTCGCGCAGCTTGTCCACCGACACGATGCCCATGCGCGCCAGCACCACCACGATGACGGGCACCTCGAAGGCTGCGCCGAAGGCGATGAACATGTTCATCACGAAGCCGAGGTACGCCTCGATGTCGGGCGCCGCAGTGATGCTCTTGGGGGCGAAGCCCTGGATGAACTTGAAGACCTGACCGAACACGAAAAAGTAGCAGAACGCCACGCCGGCAAAGAACAGCAGCGTGCTGCTCACCACCAGCGGCAGCACCAGGCGCTTCTCGTGCGAGTACAGCCCCGGCGCGACGAAGGCCCAGGCTTGGTACAGCACCACCGGCAGCGCCAGCAGGAAGCCGGCCAGCATGGTGATCTTGAGCGGCACGAAGAACGGCGCGATGACGTTGGTGGCGATCATCTTGGTGCCTTCGGGCAGGTTCGCCACCAGCGGCGCGGCGAGCAGGTCGTACAGCTGGCCCGGCCCGGGGTAGAGGCACAGCGCGCCGAAACACACGGCGACCGCGATGACCGCTCGCAGCAGCCGGTCGCGCAGCTCCATCAGGTGGGCGACGAAGGGCTGCTCGGTGCCGGCCAGCTCGTCGTGGTTGGGATTCTGGAAGGAGCTCATGAACTGCGCTTCGGGGGGCGGAAGCGCGCCACGCGGGCTGCACCAGACTGGGTATGCCGCTTCACGCCGGCTTTCTGCTTGAACCACAGGGGCGTGGCGCCGCGCTTGAGCCGCCAGTTCTTCTTGGGGTGGTGGTACGCCGGCGGCGGAGCGATAGACGCGCCGGATTCGTAAGCCAAGGCCTCGCCGCTGACGTCGCTCCAGGTCTGGTTGAGCGCCTGGCTGGCGGAGTCCACCTCCTGCCGCACGGTCTGCTCCACATCGCGCGCCGCCGTCTCGAACTGGGTCTTCATCTTCTGAAGCTCTTCCAGCTCGATGGAGCGGTTGACCTCGGCCTTCACGTCGGCCACGTAGCGCTGCGCCTTGCCCAGCAGAGTGCCCACCGTGCGGGCCACGCGCGGCAGCTTTTCGGGGCCGATGACGACCAGCGCCACCGCACCGATCAGCGCGATCTTGTCGAAACCGAAATCAAGCACTCGTCAGGCTCGGCTGCTCAAGACTTGGTCTTGGCGTCGACGTCGACGGTGTTGGGGTCGTTGACCTTGCTGGCCGTGACTTGCTGGGCCGGGGCGGCGGGGGCGTCCGGCGCGGTGCCGTCCTTCATGCCGTCCTTGAACCCCTTGACGGCCGCGCCGAGGTCAGAGCCGACGTTGCGCAGCTTCTTCGTGCCGAAGATGGCGATGACGACGACCAAGACGATCAGCCAGTGCCAAATGCTGAATGAACCCATGATGTTGACTCCTTGAGGACTGGCTCAAATTCTAGGTGAGGGGCATGACATGCCGGCGCTTGCGCCGGGCGGATGCCAAAGCAGGCGCTGCGCTTCGCCCCGTTCAAATGGGGGCGGCGTTCAGCCCTTCAACCACGGGCGCGGGCCGCCCATCACGTGCAGGTGCAGGTGGAACACCTCCTGCCCGCCGTCCCGCCCGGTGTTGATGACGTGGCGGAATCCGTTCGTCACGCCCAGCTCCTTCATCAGCCTGGGGCCCAGGGCCACCATCTTGCCCAGCAACAGGCTCTCGGCCTCGGTCACGTCGGCCAGGGAGGCGATGTGGCGCTTGGGGATGATGAGCAGGTGCACCGGTGCCCAGGGGTTGATGTCGTGGAAGGCCAGGACGTCTTCGTCCTCGAAGGCCTTCTTGCTCGGGATCTGCCCGGCGACGATCTTGCAGAAGATGCAGTTCGGGTCTGCGCTCATCAGGTATTTCCTCGTTGGGCGAATTCCGCGAGGCCCGACAGGCCCTCGCGGCGGGCCAGTTCGTTCAGCACGTCCTCCGGCTTCAAGCCGAAGTGCGCCAGCGCCACCATGCTGTGGAACCACAGGTCCGCCACCTCGTAGACCACCTTCTTGGGGTCGCCATCCTTGGCGGCCATGACGGTCTCGGTGGCTTCCTCGCCCACCTTCTTCAGGATGCTGTCCAGGCCCTTGTCGAAGAGCTTGGCGACGTAGCTGGTGGAAGGGTCTGCACCCTTGCGGGATTCGATGACCGCACCGACGCGGCGAAGGATGTCGTCACTCATAAATCTTTTTCGGGTCTTTCAGCACCGGCTCGGCGGGGCTCCAGGCACCGTTCTCCAGCTTCTGGAAGAAGCAGCTGTGCCGGCCGGTGTGGCAGGCAATGCCCGGCTCGTGGCCGAGTTGGGTGATGGTGAGCAGCACCACGTCGTTGTCGCAGTCCATGCGGATGCTGTGCACCTGCTGGAAATGCCCGCTCTCCTCGCCCTTGTGCCAGAGCTTGTTGCGCGAGCGGCTGAAATACACCGCCTGGCCGCGCTCGGCCGTCAGCGCCAAGGCTTCGCGATTCATCCACGCGAACATCAGCACATCGCCCGTGCCTTGCTCCTGGGCGATCACGGGCACCAGGCCCTTGTCGTCCCACTTCACTTCGTCAAGCCAACTGCTCATGGGTTTCAGTCTAGGTGAGTCGGGCCGGCGTGACCGCGTTCGGCGGCAAACCACTGCAGCACAGGGAGGGTGCCGGGCAGCACCGGCTGCACCCGCACCGGCAGGTCGCTCCAAGCCATCTGCTGGCCCTCCAGCATCTGGAATTCGCCCGTCCAGTCGTACACCTTGCAGAAGTTCAGCCGCACACGGGCGTGGGGGTAGTCCATCACCAGCACCTGCCACGGGTGGGCGGTGCCGATCTGGATGCCGATCTCCTCGCGCAACTCGCGGGCGAGCGCCTGGTCCACGCTTTCGCCTGCCTCCACCTTGCCGCCCGGGAATTCCCAGTAGCCGGCATAGACCTTGTCGGCCGGGCGGGAGGTGAGCAGGAAGCGGCCCTCGCGGCCGGTGGCGTCGCGCTCCACCAGCACGCCCACGGCCACCTCGACCGGCACGCGTTCGGTGTCAGACATGGTCCAGCCCTTCAGGAATCTCCTGAGCGCCGTCGCCGAGGCGCAGTGCAGACGGGGCCTCGCCCACCGCGCCCCGGCCGGCCCGGTCGCGGGCGAACTGGAAGGCCACGCGGCCCGAGCGCGAGCCGCGCTCCAGCGCCCACACCAGCGCCTCCTGGCGGTTGGCTTCGATGGCGGCCTCGTCCAGCCCGAAATGCCGCAGCCACTGCGCCACGATGGCCAGGTACTCGTTCTGGCTGAACGGGTAGAAGCTGATCCACAGGCCGAAGCGCTCGGACAGCGAGATCTTTTCCTCCACCGCCTCACCGGGGTGGATCTCCCCGTTTTCGCCGTGCTTGCCGCCCAGGTCGTCCACCATCCTCTCGGGCAGCAGGTGGCGGCGGTTGCTGGTGGCGTAGATCAGCACGTTCTCGCTGGCGGCCGCCACCGAGCCGTCGAGGATGCTCTTGAGCGCCTTGTAGCTGGCCTCGCCTTCGTCAAAGCTCAGGTCATCGCAGAAAACCACGAAGCGCTCGGGACGCCCCTGCACCTGCTCGATGAGGTCTGGCAGGTCCACGAGGTCCGCCTTGTCCACCTCGATGAGGCGCAGGCCCTGGCCCGAGAACGCGTTCAACACGGCCTTGATGAGCGAGCTCTTGCCCGTGCCCTTGGCGCCGGTGAGCAGCACGTTGTTGGCCGGGCGGCCGGCCACGAACTGGGCGGTGTTGCGCAGCAGCTTTTCCTTCTGCGGCTCCACTTCCTTCAGGTCCGACAAGGAGATACGACTCACCGCACGCACCGGCTCCAGGCACAGCGCACCATGCCGCCGGCGGGCGCGGAAGGCGGTGGAGGCAGCCCAGTCGGGCGCAGCGGGCGGGTGGGGAAGAACGGCCTCCAGCCGGGTCAGCAGACCTTCGGCACGGGCCAGCAGGGATTCAAGCGATGCAGACATCGCGCCAGTTTAGGCGGGGCGCCTTCAGCCGATGGCCCGCAGGGAGGCCTCCAGTTGCTCCGTCGGCAGCCGCTTGAAGCCCGAGCGCGCGTAGCGCTGCAGGCGGCCGATGACGAAGCTGACCCACACCGACGCCTGCGCATGGGCCTGCACCGTGGGCGTCAGCGAGCCCTGAGCCTCCGCCGAGGCACGCAACACCTGGCGCAGTGACGACTCGATGCGGTCGAAGAACTGGTTCATGCGCGCCGTCAGGCGTTCGTTCTCGTACACCAGCGCGTCACCCACCATCACCCGCACCATGCCGGGGTTCTTCTCCCCGAACTGCAGGATGACGCTGGCGATGCGCGCCGCCTTGCCTGGGGGTGGCAGGGTGTGAGGGTTGTCGACGATCTGGTGGATCAGGCCGAAAACGCTGGCTTCGATGAAGTCGATCAGCGCCTCGAACATCTGCGCCTTGCTGGCGAAGTGGCGGTACAACGCCGCCTCGCTCACCTCCAGCTTGGCGGCGAGCGACGCCGTGGTGATGCGGTCTGCGCCGGGCTGCTCGAGCATGGCCGCCAGCACCTGCAGGATCTGCGTGCGCCGCTCGCCCGGCTTGAGGCGTTTTCTGGGAGCAGCGCTGGCGGCTGCGGGCTGGTCGGCGTCCATGGCCGGGATGCTAGTCCCTGAGCCAGCCCAGGCGCCGCGCCTCGTAGATGGCTTCCACCTTGGAGCGGACGTGCAGCTTGCGGTACACGCGCTTGACGTAGGTCATCACGGTGTGCGGCGAGACCTGCATGAACTGCGCGATCTCGTCGAACGTGAAACCCTTGGCCGCCAGGTGCAGCACGCGCGACTCCTGCTCGGACAGGGCGACGACTTCCTCGTCCGCCAGCACGGCGGCCATGGCCTCGGGCGAGGGGCCGGTCGAACCTTGCGCGCCGGGCGCCAGACGCACCAGCAGACGGCGGGCGATGACCGGGCTGATGGGGCTGCCGCCCGCACGCAGCGAGCGCAACTGGCCGGGCAGGTCCAGCGCCAGGCTGTCCTTGAGCAGGTAGCCGGTGGCGCCGGCTTCGATGCTGGCCACCACGTGCTGCTCGTCGCCGAACACGGAAATGACCATCACCTCGCACTGCGGCCGCGTCTGGGCGGCATGCCGGATCAGCTCGATGCCGCTGCCGCCCGGGAGGTCCAGGTCGACCAGCAACACGTCGGGCTGAAGCTGGTCGAACATGCGCCGGCCCTGCGGCAGGTCGGGCGCGATGCCCAGCAGCTCGATGTCGGGCACGCTGCCCAGGGCATGCGTGAAGGCTTCGCGGAAGCGGGCCTGGTCTTCGACGATGAGGACCGAGAACGAGGTCATGGGCTCTGTGGACTCTGCAGTGAGGCGCGGCGCGCGATTGTCACCTGCGGCCCCCGCTCCGCATGGCCCCGTGTTCCTTCAGAAGTGGGGGGTGCGCGCCAACGCGGCCAGCGAGCTCACGCGCCGGCTGACGTAGGCAGGCCGGCGGTTCAGGCCGTCGCGCCCGGCGCGGCGCAGCCACCGCTGCATCCAGACCGTCTTCAGCCCCAGGCCATGCGCCGTCTTCTGGTGCACCAGCGTGTCCTCGACCAGCACGCACCGGGCGGGCTTGAGCCTCAGCCGCGCCAGCACCGTGCGGAACATGCGAGCGTCGGGCTTGGGTCGGGACTGGCCGAAGCAGCTCATGTCCTCGATGCAGATCAGCCCGTCGAAGGCATCCGCCAGCCCGATGGCCGCCAGCACACGCCGGGCGTAGGCCAGCGGGGCGTTGGTCATCAACAGCTTGCGGCCCGGCAGGCGACGTAGCGCAGCCAGGTCGTGCGCGTGGCCGTGCAGGTGCGCATCCAGCCCAGGCAAGCGGTGCGTCTCGTGCAGGAAATGCGCCGCCTTCACGCCATGGTGGCGCTGCAATCCGGTCAACGTGGCGCCGTAGCGGATCCAATAGCGGTGCCGCAGCGCCACGGCCTCATCGGTGGAAAGGTCCAGGTGGGCCTCGATGTAGGCGGTCATCGACGCGTTCAAGGCCTTGAAAGCAAGGTGCGAGGCGTTGTGCAGCGTGTCATCCAGATCGAACAGCCAGACCCGGTCGCGAAGGGAGGTCGGCCCGCCCCCCTCGCCAGCCTTCGCCTGGGGCTCGCGCGCGGAACGGGTGTTGCGTCTCATCGGGACGCAATCATCGTTCCGTAGGCCTGGTCGGTGAGCACCTCCAGCAGCATGGCGTGGGGCACGCGGCCGTCGATGATGTGCACCGCATTGACGCCGCTCTTGGCGGCATCGATCGCGCCGGCGATCTTCGGGATCATGCCGCCGCTGATGGTGCCGTCTGCCACGAGTTCATCGATGCGGCGCGGCGTCAGCTCGGTCAGCAGTTCGCCCTGCTTGTCCAGCACGCCACGGATGTTGGTGAGCATCAGCAGCTTCTCGGCCTGCAGCACGGTGGCCAGCTTGGCTGCCACGACGTCGGCGTTGATGTTGTAGCTCTCGTTGTTCTCGCCGAAGCCGATGGGGCTGACGACAGGGATGAACTGGTCGTCCTGCAGCGCCTTCACCACGCTGGGGTCGATGGCGACGATGTCACCCACCTGGCCGATGTCGTGCTCCTTGGCGGGATCGTCTTTGTCGACCATCCTGAGCTGCTTGGCGCGGATCATGCCGCCGTCCCGGCCCGTCAGTCCCACGGCCTTGCCGCCCGCGGCGTTGATCAGCCCGACGATGTCCTGCTGCACCTCGCCCGCGAGCACCCATTCGACGACACCCATGGTCTCGGCGTCGGTGACGAGCATGCCCTGGATGAACTCCCCTTTCTTGCCGAGCTTGTTGAGTGCATCCTCGATCTGCGGGCCGCCGCCGTGCACGACGATGGGGTTCAGGCCCACCAGCTTGAGCAGCACCACGTCCTCGGCAAAGTCCTGCTGCAAGGCCGGGTCTGTCATGGCGTTGCCGCCGTACTTGATGACGATGGTCTTGCCGTGGAACTTGCGGATGTAGGGCAGTGCCTGCGAGAGGATCTCGGCCTTCTCGCGCGGTGCGATGTGGGATACGTCGGTGGTGGGGGCGGTGGTCATGCTGGGCTCCGATGAACTGCGGCGCATTCTAGAAACAGCCTGCCCAGCGCCAGCGCCACCCCATGCAAGCCGGGGCGCGGGCCTTGACCCTGTGCTGCAATCCTGGCCGGCATCACAGCACAGGAAGGGCACATGATCAGTTTGCTGCAGCGCGTGGCACGGGCACGCGTGGAGGTGGCGGGGCGCATCACGGGCGAGATCGGCCACGGCCTGCTGGTGCTGGTGTGCGCCGAACCCACCGACACGCAGACCACCGCCGAAAAGTTGGTCGCCAAGTGGCTGAAGCTGCGGGTGTTCAGCGACGAGGCTGGCAAGATGAACCGCAGCGTGCAAGACGCAGGCGGCGGCCTGCTCATCGTCAGCCAGTTCACGCTGGCGGCCGACACCTCGGGTGGCAACCGCCCCAGCTTCACCGGCGCGGCGCCCGCAGCGCAGGGCCGCCGGCTCTACGAACATGTGCTGGCGGTTGCCCGCTGTCAGCACCCGGTGGTGGCCAGCGGCGAATTCGGGGCCGACATGCAGGTTCACCTCGTCAACGACGGGCCTGTCACCCTCCCGATGCGGTTGAACTGATGGTTGCAGGAATCGCCCTCATCGACTCCACTACAGGCCTCGCGCCCGTGAACGACCAGCCCCGTGAAGACCGCCGCGTCAGCGGCGCACCGCAGCGCCAGACCTGGACACTGCACGAAGCCGGCCCCATGAGCGCCGGCCTCTGGGCCTGCGGGGTGGGCCGGTGGCGCATCGCCTTTCCCGCCGGTCGCCAGGAGTACTTCCACGTGCTGGAGGGCCGTGTGCGGCTGCACGGGCCGACCGGCCCGGTCGACATTGGCCCGGGCCAGGGCGGTGTCATCCCGCCGGGCTTCGAAGGTGAATTCGAGGTGCTGGTGCCGGTGCGCAAGCATTTCGTCCTGGTGGACGTCGCACCATCCTCCTGAATCCGTACCGGCCGGAGGTGCCAGCCCCGCGAGGTGCCCAGAGGGCAGGCCCTAGTTGTGATGTCTCGATAGGTTGTTCACCCGACCTGGTCTGGGAGACTGGAGTTACGACGCTTCAGGACTCTCAGGAAAGGATGGCCGGG
>JBBIVU010000002.1:0-42535 GCA_037439585.1 Roseateles sp.
CCGAGGCGGGCCAGGGCCTGATGGGCGTCGGGGATGAGGCCGTCGCCGCAGGTCTTGTCGCGTCCGGGGGGGTGTTGGTCGACCAGCCGCACCGCGAGTCCGGCCTGGGCCAGCAGCCTCGCGCAGGCGCTGCCTGCAGGGCCGGCACCGACGATCAGCACATCGCAATCTGGCTCGGCGGCAAGGCCGCGTGCCTGGGGGTCAGCAGTCAATTCAGTGCCGTGGTTCGTGAGGGGCCGCGATTCTAAAAGTCGTGCATGACCGCATGACTCCCCTGACAAGACGGCGCTTCGATTTGAGGGATTTGAATTTGTGTGGTCATGTGACAACGACTGCGGCTTTCCACACCCCTTCAATCTGGCGGTGATTGCCCCGGTTTTCCGGCATGTAAAGCCCGGTCTGGGCGCTGCGAGAGAGTCTATTGGGGCCAACCCTGAGCATTTGCGGCGCTGGCTGTCGCCAGACTCCCGCCGCGTAAGAGCGTTTCTCTGCGGGGATTCGCTTTTTCCAGTTTTCTGCAACAAGCGTTGAGAACGTCCTCACGAAGGAGTAGTCATGTTTAAACGAAATGCCCGAAGCGCAGCTGCGCTGGCGATGATCGGCACGCTGAGTGCCGTTTCGGCCATGGCCCAAGAAGCCTCGCCGGAAAAGCTCGAGCGCATCGAGATCACCGGTTCACGGATCAAGTCCGTGGGTGCTGAATCGAGCAGCCCGATCACCTCGGTCGGCAAGGAAGACATCAGCATCAAGCAGCCGGTTGCGGTTGAAGAACTGGTGCGTGGCCTGCCCTCGGCCTACCCGGCCATCGGCCCGAACGTGAACAATGGCTCCAACGGCACGGCCTCCATCGACCTGCGCGGTCTGGGCTCCAACCGCACCCTGGTGCTGATCAACGGCCGCCGCATCGTGCCCGCCACGCTGGGTGGTGTCGTGGACACCAACACCATCCCGGTCTCGCTGCTCGAGCGCGTGGACCTGGTGACCGGTGGCGCCTCCGCCGTGTACGGCGCTGACGCCGTGTCGGGCGTGGTGAACTTCATCACCAAGAAGAACTTCTCCGGCGTCGAGGCCACCACGCTGTTCAGCGCATCAGAGAAGGGCGACGCCCAGCGCTACAAGAACGACTTCACCGTCGGTGCCAACCTGGCCGACGGCCGTGGCAACGTGGTGCTGCATGTCGGCAACACCCGCACCAGCCCGCTGAAGCTGGCTCAGCGCGACTATGCCGGCACCGTCATTTCCTCGGCCTCCGGCAACCCCGGCGGCTACTCCGGCACGTCCGTGCCGGCCGTGTTCTCGGGCATGCCCTCGCCGATCAACGGCTCGCGGGTCATCGACGCCGGCACCGGCTTGCTCCGCAGCGCGGTGACCAGTGGCCCGCCGGACGGCTACAACACCAACCCGCCCAACTACTTCGAGACGCCCCTGTCCCGCACCCAGGTCACGGGCATTGGCCGTTTCCAGATCAACGACTACGCCGAAGCCTACGCCGAGATCTTCCACACCAAGTCCAACGTGACGCTGAACCTGGCGCCGTCCGGCACCTTCGGTGTGGCGCTGAACATCCCCATCGGCAACCCGTACATCACGCCGGCCGTTCGTTCGCAGCTCTGTGCCGCCTATGGCATCTCTGCCGCCAACTGCGTGGCCGGCAGCACGACCGAGTTCAAGGCCAACGTGGCCCGCCGCTTCGTCGAAGCCGGCCCGCGCGTCTACAGCTACGACAACGCCACGACCCAGTACACCGTCGGCCTGCGCGGTGACATTCCGGTGATCGAGGGCTGGAGCTACGACGCCTACTACCAGAACGGTCGCTCGGACCAGATCCAGCGCACCGGCAATGGGTTCTCCGCCACCAAGCTGCAGCAGGCTGCGCGTGCCACCAGCACCACGGCTTGCACGGTCACGACCGGTGGCTGCGTGCCCATCAACCTGTTCGGGGCAGCCGGCACCATCACGCCGGCCATGCTGGCCTTCATCGCCACGCCGACCTTCCAGACCACGCGTGTCGAGCAGAGCGTGATGGCCGTTTCGGCCAGCGGTGAGGTTGGCGTTGCCAAGAGCCCCTGGGCCAAGAACCCGCTGGGCCTGGCGGTCGGCTACGAAGACCGCAAGGTCTTCGGTGGCAACGCGTCCGACGCCGTCGTGCAGACCCAAGGCGAACTGCTGGGCTCGGGCGCTCCGACCCCGGACCGCAACGGCACGCTGAAGTTCCGGGAGCTCTACACCGAGGCCAACCTGCCCCTGGTGCAGAACAAGTCCCTGATCCACTCCCTGAACGCCAGCTACGGCTACCGCGAGACGCATTTCGAGTCCGTCGGTGGCACGCAGATCTACGGCAGCTGGAAGAGGGGTCTGGACTACGCGCCCGTCAAGGGCCTGCGTTTCCGCGGCGAACTGCAACGTGCCACCCGTGCACCGAACGTGAACGAGCTGTATGCACCGGTCACCACGGGCCTGTCCACCCGCTCCAACGACCCCTGCCAGGGCGGCCAGATCACGGCCGCCGATGCAGGCAAGGCCGGCACGGTCACCAACCTGTGCCAGCTGACGGGTGTGCCCACCGCGCAGATCGGCTCGGTGGCTGCTCCGTCGTCGAACCAGATCAACAACACCGGCGGTGGCAACCCCAACCTCGGCCCTGAGAAGGCGGACACCAACACCCTGGGCATCGTCTGGGAGCCGGACTACGTAGAAGGCCTGTCGGTCACGGTCGACTACTGGAAGATCAAGATCAACGGTGCCGTGTCCAGCCCGACCACCAACCAGGTGATCGACGGGTGCTACACCGCTGCGCTGAACCCGGGCCTGACCTACAACGCCTTCTGCGCCCTGATCCAGCGTGACCCGCTGAACGGCGGCCTGAACGGTACGGGCAGCAAGGGCGTGAGCACCCAGTCGTCCAACCTCGGCTACTACAACTACTCCGGCGTGGACGTGGGCGCGAGCTACCGCCTGCCGATGAAGAAGGTGGGCTTGGCCAATTGGGGTCGCGTCGACCTGAGCATGCAGCTGAGCTACCTGAGCCGTGCCGACTTCAAGTCGCTGCCGTCGGTGGCCACGCTGCAGCAGGCCGGCTACTACGGTGTCGACGTGGGCACGCCGTACACCAAGGTCCGCTTCAACCAGCGCACCAGCTGGACCTTGGGCGATTACTCGGCCGGCCTGAGCTGGCGCCACATCGGCGCCTCGAAGGTGCAGCCGGACGCCGCCGGCAGCTACGTGGCCGCCTACGAGACCATCAAGGCCTACGACTACTTCGACCTGAATGGTTCGTGGCAGGTCTCTAAGAACGTCAAGCTGTCGATGACCGTCAACAACCTGTTCAACAAGCAGCCGCCCTTCATCGGCACGGGCATTGGTCCGGGTTCGACCAACTTCGGCAACACCTTCCCGACCGCCTACGACATCATCGGCCGCCGCTACACGGCCACCGTTCAAGCCAACTTCTGAATCGAGTCTGGCTCAGCCGCCCCTTGCGGGCGGCCCCATCGGACGGGCCCTTCGGGGCCCGTTTTTCATGGCCGCGGACAATGCCGGTTCCGCACTTTCATCGCCCCATGGCCTCCATCCATCCAGGCACCGCGTTGGGTCAGGGTTTGCGCGCCCTCGCGGCCGGCCAGTTCGACACCGCGCACGCCCTGCTCCAGCGTGCCCTCCATGAGACGCCCGCCGCACCCGAGGCGCCCGCGGCGCTGGGCCAGCTCTGCGCCCAGCGCCGGCAATGGGCCGAGGCTGAGGCCTGGTTTCTGCGCTCGCTGCAACTGAACGTGCGTCAGCCTCGCGTGTGGCTCGCCCGCGGCCAGATGCTGGAGATGCTGCAACGCCCGGCGGCAGCCGCCGAGGCGTTTGCCCAGGCAGTCGCGCATCAGCCTGACCTGGCCGCTGCGCATTACCAGCATGCCCGGCTTCGCCGGGAGCTCGGCGAGCCTGAGCGCGCGCTGCAGGCCGCGGCGGAGGCCGCACGTCTGGCGCCGCACGATGCCAACGCGCTCCAGCTGCTGGCCATGCTGCAGGAAGAAGGCGGGGCGCTGGCGGCGGCGCTGCCCACGCTGGAAGCCGCGCTGCGCCTGGCGCCCGAGCGGCCTGCGCTGCATCACAACCGCGGCGTCGTGCTGCACCGCCTGGGTCGTCATGCCGACGCATTGACCTCGCACGAACACGCGCTCGGCCTGGGCCTGGATGTGGCCGAGGCCCACTACAACCATGGCAACACCCTGCAGGCCCTGGGTCGGGCGGACGAGGCACTCGCTGCCTACCGCCGCGCGTTGGCGCGGCAGCCGCTGCATGCGCTGAGCCTGTACGACCTGGCCAAGCTGCGCTGGGCGCTGGGCCATGCCGACTTCACGGCCGAGTTGGAAGCGGCTGAGCGTGCCGCCCCGGCGTCCGAGGTGCCGCCTGGCCTGCTCGGCCTGCTGCTGTTGCGTGCGGAGCGGGGCGAGGCCGCTGCAGCCGCCTACCGCCGCGCTGCCGTGCTGGCGCCGGGCAATGCCGCCTACGCGGACGGGCTGGGCCAGGCCTTGTGCCTGCTGGGCCGGCACGGTGAGTCCTGCGCTGCCCACCGGCAGGCGGTGGCGCTGGCGCCGGGGGCCAGCACGGTGCTCAGCAACGCGGCCCGCAGCCTCTACGCGGCGGGAGAGGCTGCCGAAGGCCTGGCGCTGGCCGAGCGCGCCCTGGCGCTGGCACCACACGATCAGCACGCCCTGGCCCTCGTCGGCACAGGCTGGCGTCTGATGCACGACCCACGCGCCGGCTGGCTCAACGATCTGGACCGCTGCGTGGCCGTGGTGGACATCGCCCCACCGCCCGGCTGGGCCGACATGGCCAGCTTCAACAGCGCACTGGCGGAGGAGCTCACGCAGCTGCACACCGACGTCGAGGCGCCGATCGACCAGACCTTGCGCCACGGCACGCAGACGCGGGGCAACCTCTTCGACCGCGACCTGCCGATGGTGCAGGCGCTGAAGGCCCAGATCAAGGACGCCATCACCGCCTGGTTGGCCACGCGGCCGGTCGAAGCCGGCCACCCCTTTCTCGGGCGTATACCGTCACCGCCCGGTGCCTGGCATTTCACCGACAGCTGGAGCTCGCGCCTGCGCAGCGCCGGCTTCCACACCAACCACATCCACGGCCATGGCTGGCTGAGCAGCTGCTACTACGTCGCCACGCCGCCCAGCGCGCTGCGCGAAGGCAGCCGCGACGGCTGGATCAAGTTCGGCGAGCCCGACCTGCCCGAGCCCCTTCGCGCCAACCTTCCGGCCGGGCGCTTGGAGGCACCGCAGCCGGGGCGGCTGGCGCTGTTCCCCTCCTACTTGTGGCATGGCACCACGCCCTTCCAGGACGAGGCTTACCGGCTCACGGTGGCCTTCGACGTGCTGCCCGACTGAGGCGGTGCGTCAGTCCACGCGGCGCACACGGGGCGAGGTGTTCAGGCCCTGGATGTCCAGGTAGAACGAGGCCAGGGCCCCGCGTTTCACGCTGACCTTGCGGGAGCCTTCGGGCAGCGAAACGGCGCTGCCATCGATGACCTGCCAGACCTGACCATTGGCCAGCCGAATGCGCGAGTTCGGCCCCCAGCCGCTGAAGGTGGGCCCCACCGAGCTTTCCACCGCATCCACGGCATCGGGGCGCTTGGATTCAGGCAGCCCGAAGACGGCTTCGCCGGTGCGCGGCGCGGCGGCCGGGGCGACGGCGGTGGATGCTGTTGCAGGGGCTGCGATGGCCGGGCCGGCAGCGGCTGTGGGCATTGCACGGGCAGCATTGGCCAGGGAGTCATAACAGGCCAGTCGGGCCGCGTTGTCACTCAGGGCACGGCAGCGCTGCAGGCCGTCCTGGGCGGCGGCCGAACCGGCCAGCACAAGGAGGAGGGGCGTGATGAGGATGGCAACTCGCATGGAGAGGGAGCCTATCAGGACTTGGGCTGCGCCCGGATGGCCCGGCCCCGGGGTGTCGGCCACAAAAAAGGGCGGTCCGCAGGCCGCCCTTGCATCGCTTCTGAACGGGACTCAGAACTGCTTGTTGTACTGCACCGAGAGCTGCATGCGGCGCGGCGCGCTGTACGAGATTGGCTGGCCGTAGACGTTGCTCTTCACGGCGCGGGCATCGTCCATGTAGACCTCGTTGACGTTCTGGGCCACAACGCTGTTGGTCACGTTGAAAATCTCGACGGAGGCGCGCAGCCCGTCGAACCACTTCGGCGCGTAGTTCAGGCTCAGGTCCAGGCGACGGGTCATGGGCAGGTTGCCCAGTGCGCCGCGCGGTGAGACCTTGTCGTCGCAGTAGTGGTAGGACGACCCGTAGTCCACGTCGCCGATGGTCGGGCTGGAACCGGCGTACCAGCCCAGGCAGCTGCGCGGACGACCGGACGCCAGCGACAGGTTGGCGCCGACTTCCCACTCGGGCAGGACTTCAACGAAGCCGAAGGCCTTCACAGCGTGGCGCCGGTCACCCGGCAGATAGCCGTAGGAATACTCCATCAACTCGGGGTGGTCCCAGGTCTGCGTGGCGGCCACGTCGGTCTGGCCGACGTCAGACAGGGTCTGGCCTTCGGTGTTGCCCTTGTTCTTGGAGTAGGTGTAGGTCACCTTGCCATACCAGCCGTTGCGCTTCGGGTGCTCCAGGCTCAGGTCCAGAGCAAAGTAGGTGCGCTTGGCCTTCGGGAAGCCCAGGGCGTCGGCCGACAGATCGACGCGGGTGTAGTCCTGACGGGCCTTGGCCGGGTTCTGGTCGTGGAAGTCCACAAGGAAGGAGTTCGCACGGCCCGGGTTGAAGGTCGCGCAGCCGAAACCCCCCCATTCGCCGGTGTCCACCTTGTTGTCGGCGGCCCACTTGTTGAACGGGCGCGGGTCGCACATGTCGTCGATCGTGGTCTTCAGCGAGCGGTAGGTGACCTGTGCACGGCCGATGTACTCGCGCGACAGCGCCTTCTCGAACGCGAAGCTGATTTCATCCTGGTAGGTCGGCTTCATGTCCAGCGCTGACACGACCTTGTTGTCCTTGGCTTGGCCGTACTCGTTGTTGGCCGAGTAAGGCGTCGTCAGGTCGCGGCGACCGATCGGCTGGCCGTTGGCGTCCACACCGGTGTAGGTGAAGAACTGGCGTGTGAAGGTCGAGCGGCTGGCCCCGCGCACGGCGATGTGGGTCGGGATCTGGATCGAATAGCGACCTGCCGTGGCGCTCAGCTTGTTGTTGCCGTCACCCGTGACGTCCCAGGCTGCGGCCAGGCGCGGGTTGATCTGGTTGTTCATCTTCAGGAAGGAGACGTTGTCACCGTTGCGGTTGTCGAAACCCTCCTTGCGGATGCCGCCGGTCAGCGTCAGGTCCTTCGTGACGCGCCACTTGTCTTCGATGTAGATGGCGTCCTGGTCAGAGTAGGCGTTGGTCGTGGTGATGAAGATCTGCTCACGGCCGTAGTAGCCCAAGGCGGCCAGCGGGCCGTTCACCGCGTTGGCGAGCCAGACGCGCTGACCGCCGGTCTGCGAGTTGTTGATCGCGAAGTTGGTGTTGGCTGCATTGGCGGCCGAGGTCTTCAGGTAGGAGATCACCGTGCCCTTGCCCCCGGACAGGGCCTCACCCGCGTTGATGGAGGTCAACTTGTTGTTGTCCATGCCGGCGCGGATGGTGTGGGCGCCCACGCGCCATTCCAGGTCGAGGCGGAAGCTCTTGACGGAGTCCTTGGAGCCTTCGGCCAGCACGCGCTGGCCCGCCACTGGGTTGAGCTGAGGGTAGGTGACGCCAGGGGCCTGGCCGTTGGTGCCGAAGAGCACGCCCGGCACGGTGCCGGAGTAGGGGCCGAGGTCCTCGGTGTGCCGGGTGTTGCTCTTGCCGTACAGGGCTGTCAGCGTGAGATCGTCGGTCAGGTTGCCGACGTACTTCAGGATGCCGATGTCGGCGCCAGCGTCGGTGAAGCCATCGACGTTGGTGTACTTCTGGGTGCCGACCACCTGGCCGTTGCGGGCGCCGGTGGTGTAGTCATAGCCCTGCTGCGAACGCCGCGATTCCGGCTTGTCGCTGATCAGCGTGGCTTCCAGCAGGTGGTTGTCGGTGATGTTGAAGTTCAGCTTGCCGTACAGGCGTGTGGTGGTGTCCTTTCGGTCCGTCCAGCCCTTCGTGGCCGCCGGGCTGCCGGTTGAGACAGCCGGGTTGTCTTCGCTGACGTAGCCGCGCTTGATGACGTTCTGTTCGGCCGCAGCGAAGAAGAACAGCTTGTCCTTGATGATGGGGCCGCCGGCATAGACCGATGTGGTGGTCGACGTGCGGATGTCGTCGCTGCCGCGCAAGCGCAGCTTGCCATCGGTGGTGGCATTGGCCGGGTCACCGGTCACGGCGTAATAGAAGTCCTTGGTCTTGCCACGGCCTGTCTGGGGCGAGTACAGCACCTGGCCGCCCGCCTCGAAGGTGTTGGAACCGCTCTTGGTGACCACGTTCAGCACGCCACCGACGGAGCGGCCATATTCCACGCCATAGCCGGTCGTCAACACCTGGGCCTGCTCGATGGCGCCAAAAGGCAGCTGAGCGGACCCGAGCTGGGTCAGCGGGTTGGTCGCCGGGAAACCGTTGATGTAGTACGCGTTTTCGGACGGTGCACCGCCGGCGATGGACATCGCGTTGCCGTAGCGGGAGTCGGCGTCTGATGTGCCCGGCGCCAGGCGCACGATGTCGTTCAGGTTGCGGCCGATGGGCAGGCCTTCCAGCACGGCAGCCGTGAAGTTGGTGCCAATGTTCGCCGTCGTCGTGTCAATGAGCCGGCGTGTCGAGGTGACCGTGACAGTCTCGAGGCGCGCACCGAAGCCCAGGGGGTAGTTCTGGCCGATGACGATCTCGAAGGGGTCGGTGGCCTGCTGCACCTTGCCTTCACGGATCAGCGAGGCCTTGTAGCGGCCCACGGGCAGTGCGCTGGCGGCAATGCGGCCGTTGGCGTCGGGCGTCAGCGTGCGCTTGAGGCCGGTGTCGAGGTTCTCGATCAGGACCGTGGCGCCTGCAGCGTTCGTGATGACACCCGCCACACCGCCGGAGGCGTTCGATTGCGCGTGCGCGACTTGGGGGAGGGTCAGCAGCGCGACGGGCGCCAAGGCTGCGCCGAGGGCCACGAGAGCAGCCAGATTGACACTGTTGCGTCGAAACATGGGGGGAGAACTCCTCAAAAGAAGGGAAGCGGCAGGGCCGGATAGACGCCTGCCGAGCGAACAACACACCAGCGCTGACGATCAGCCGCGCGGTTCATCCCAGTATTCGGGGCTCTTTACATTTCGCTACCCGGGGCTGCCCGGGTGGGCCCCGTCAAGCGTCCTGCAGAACTTCTGCAAGTCATTGGGCAAGCAGAAGAAAACCGCCCAAAAGACGTCCGACCTGGGTGATTCCCGTAGGCGTTGGCTCAGGCCAACGCTTCACAGAGAGTCAGCCAGCGATGGCCGCCTTGACCTTCAGGCGCCAGGCATGGAGCAGCGGCTCGGTGTAGCCGCTGGGCTGGGCCTCGCCCTTGAAGACGAGGTCCAGCGCCGCCTGCATGGCTGCGCCCTGCGGGTTGGCGGCCAACGACTTGTAGGCCGCGTCGCCGGCGTTCTGGCCGTCCACCACCTGGGCCATGCGGGCGAAGGTGTCGCGCACCTGCTCGGCCGTCACGACGCCGTGGCGCAGCCAGTTGGCGATGTGCTGGCTGCTGATGCGCAGCGTGGCGCGGTCTTCCATCAGGCCCACGCCGTTGATGTCGGGCACCTTGGAGCAGCCCACGCCCTGGTCGATCCAGCGCACCACGTAGCCGAGGATGCCCTGCACGTTGTTGTCCAGCTCCTGCTGGCGCTGCTCGGGCGTCCAGTCGGCGTTGGGTGCAACAGGGATGGTCAGCAGCGCATTCAGGATGCTTTCGCGCTCGGCAGACAGGTCGACCTTCTCCAGCTCCTGCTGCACAGCCGCCACGCTGACCTGGTGGTAGTGCAGCGCATGCAGCGTCGCCGCGGTGGGTGACGGCACCCAGGCGGTGTTGGCGCCGGCCTTGGGATGGCCGATCTTCTGCTTGAGCATCTCGGCCATCAGGTCGGGCATGGCCCACATGCCCTTGCCGATCTGGGCCCGGCCGCGCAGGCCGCAGGCCAGGCCGGTCAGCACATTGCTGCGCTCATAGGCCTGGATCCAGCTGGACGTCTTCATGTCGCCCTTGCGCAGCATCGGGCCAGCGCGCATGGCGGTGTGCATCTCGTCGCCGGTGCGGTCCAGGAAGCCGGTGTTGATGAAGGCCACGCGGCTGGCGGCGGCGGCGATGCAGGCCTTCAGGTTGACGGAGGTGCGGCGCTCCTCGTCCATGATGCCCAGCTTGACCGTGCTGTCCGGCAGGCCCAGCAGCTGCTCGACACGCGTGAACAGCTCGGCGGCGAAGGCCACCTCGGCGGGGCCGTGCATCTTGGGCTTCACGATGTAGACCGAACCGGTGCGGCTGTTGCCACGGCGCTTCAGGTCGTGCATGGCGATGGTCGTCGTGACGACGGCATCCATGATGCCTTCGGGGATCTCGCTGCCGTCGGCCAGCAGGATGGCCGGGTTGGTCATCAGGTGGCCGACATTGCGCACGAACATGAGGGACCGGCCATGCAGCGTCACCGTGCCGCCGTTCGGCGCGGTGTAGACGCGGTCGGCATTGAGGCGGCGCGTGAACGTGGAGCCGCCCTTGGCGACCTCCTCGGTCAGCGTGCCCAGCTGGATGCCCAGCCAGTTGCGGTAGGCCAGCAGCTTGTCCTCGGCGTCGACTGCGGCGACGGAGTCTTCCAGGTCCAGGATGGTCGACAGCGCCGACTCGACGATCACGTCGGCCACGCCGGCCGCGTCGGTCTTGCCGATGGCGGTGCTGCGGTCGATGCGGATGTCCAGGTGCAGGCCGTGGTGCACCAGCAGCACGCTGCTCGGCGTGGCGGCATCGCCTTGGTAGCCGGCGAAGGCGGCGGTGTCCTTCAGGCCCGTCGTTGCGCCCGAAGCGAGCGTGACGACCAACTGGCCGTTCTCGACGCGGTAACCGGTGGACTCGGCATGCGAGCCGGTGGCCAGCGGTGCGGCCTGGTCCAGCACCTGGCGGGCAAAAGCGATGACCTGGGCACCGCGCACGGGGTTGTAGGCGCCGGCACGCGTCGCGCCGTCAGCCTCCGAGATTGCATCGGTGCCGTACAGCGCGTCGTACAGAGAGCCCCAGCGGGCGTTGGCCGCGTTCAGCGCGTAGCGTGCATTCAGGATGGGCACCACCAGCTGTGGGCCGGCCTGCACGGCCAGCTCGGCGTCAACGTTGGCGGTGGTGGCTTGCACCTGGGCCGGCGGCTCGACCAGGTAGCCGATGCGCGTCAGGAAGGCGCGGTAAGCCGGCATGTCGGTGATGGGGCCGGGGTGGGCTTCGTGCCAGGCATCCAGCTCGGATTGCAGTCGGTCGCGCTCCGCGAGCAGCGCTCGGTTCATGGGGGCCAGGTCGTGCGCGAGCTGGCTGAAGCCGGCCCAGAACGTGTCCGGCGCCACGCCGGTGCCAGGCAGCACTTCGGCGTCGATGAAGCGGGCCAGGTCGGCATCGACCTGCAGGCGGTGGAGTGTGGTGCGGGACATGGAGGCCTCCGAAGGCTGTGGACAGGATTGGCACCTATCTTGCCGTCAGGCGCGTGTGCGATTCGCACCGTGCAGCGGTTTTCATTTGTGACTTGAACGCAAAGATGAATGTCAAAAACTCATTCTTTGCACCCTTTTAACAGCACAATCTCGGCATGGACAAGCTCAAGCAGATCGAGTCGTTTGTCCTCGTGGCAGGCAAGGGCAGCCTCACGGCTGCCGCCCAGGCCGAAGGGGTGGCGCCGGCCGTCATGGGCCGGCGGCTGGACGCGCTGGAAGCCCGCCTGGGGGTGAAGCTGATGCTGCGCACCACACGCCGGCTCACGCTCACGCCCGAGGGTCAGGCCTTCCTGGAGGACTGCCAGCGCCTGATCGCGGCCCTGGCCGATGCCGAGGCCGCCGTGAGCGCGGGTGGCCTGAAGGCCAGCGGCCACCTGCGGGTGACCGCCCCGGCCGGCTTCGGCCGCCGCCACGTGGCGCCGCTGGTGCCTGGCTTTCTGGCCGAACATGCCGACCTCAGTCTGTCGCTCAACCTCAGCGACCGCATCGTGGACATCGTGCACGAGGGCTTCGACTGCGCGGTGCGCGTGGGCGACCTGCCCGATTCCAGTTTGGTCAGTACGCGCCTGGCCGACAACCGGCGGCTGTGCGTGGCCGCGCCGGGCTACTTGAAGCGCGCCGGTGTGCCGAAGCACCCGGACGAACTCGCGCGCCATGCCTGCCTCACGCTCAGCTCCGAAGCCAGCCAGACCCGCGGCTGGGCGTTCCAGATCGACGGGGCCGTGCAGCACCTGCGCCCCGAAACCCGCGCCCAAGGCCGGCTGGACTGCAGTGACGGCCAGGTGCTGCACGACTGGTGCGTAGAAGGCCTGGGGCTGGCCTGGCGCAGCACCTGGGAGGTGGAGGCCGACCTGGCCGCCGGGCGGCTGGTGAGCGTGCTGGACGACTACGCGGCGCCGCCCAACGGCATCTACGCCGTGTTCCCGCGCTCGCGCCATCTGCCGCTGCGCGTGCGGCTGTGGGTGGAGCATTTAAGGGCGCATTACGGGCGCCTCGACTACTGGCGTGGCTGAGGCGAACGGCGGGTTTAATTAGCAAGTGGGAGGCTGTGCAGCGCCGCATATCCAGTCCAACATTTTTTCTGTATCCCAGGAGGCGATATTGGATGTCGCCCGACATGGGTCGCGCGCTGCGCGATGTCGATAGGTGAATATTTGCCGCGCTGCTATGAACCAAGATTGGCGGGTTCGACGGCGCTTAAGCTGCAAGCATCCCTGACACATCCTTTGGCTAGGCCGATCAAATGTACACAATTCTTGTCGTAGCGCTCGGCCAAGCCATTTCCGCCGCCAATATCCGAACTGACTGCAAGAACTTCAGTGCCGATCTCGCGCAGATGGCAAGTTCCGATCAAGCTGTGCGCAGCACATGGGATCTCGACGAACTGGCCACCGCCAGAGACACGCCGCGGTTTTTGAATCTCACGGCAATCGTGGATCAAGAGAACACTCGGCGGCTCAAGACGCTGTTGTTAGCATGCGGATGGCCGGCAAGGCCGGTGCATTCGGATGCCGATGTCGACAACGCATGGTTGATCACGCAACACGCGGATCAAGACTTAACGTTCCAGAAGTGGGTTATTGGCCTGATCGAGAGTGCAATTGCGAAAGGCGACGTGCAACAGCGCCAACAGCTTGCATTTCTAATCGACCGCGTCGCGGTGCGCGAGGGGAAACATCAACAGTATGGAACGCAGCTTGCCGTCCACGGGAAGTGCGATCTGCGATTTCAACCCTACGATAACTTGGATGCGGTGAACGCGCGCCGTGCCGAAATCGGTTGGCCGAACCTTGATGTGTACAAGAAAATGATCTACCAATATAACGACTGCCCGGCAGCAGACGATAAGTAACAGCACGCATGGCGGTCGGCGACGACCTCGACATGAAGCAGATCAATTTAACGATCTGGCCCGCGATAAAGTAGGTCGGATGTATCTCTACTGCAAATCACGTGCAGCCTTTAGCGTAGTCAAGCCTTTAAATCACTGCTTGCCAATTGATTTCGGAATGGTCTGCGCCGGACACGATGCCCGACGTCCGAAACGTGTTCGCAGGGTGCCCGCTGCGGGCTCATGCGAGCCGCCCTACATCGCGGTTGTGCTTCGTGAGCCGTTGGACAGGCCGCAGAGCCTGTCCTCGGTGCCCACTCAGTCGCCGAACATCACCTTGCTCTTCTTGCTGACCCAGCCTTCGAAGCTGCCCGAGTAGACCTCCTCGATGCGGTTGCGCTTGACCTTGAAGGTGGGCGTGATGAAGCCGTTGTCGACCGTCCAGGGCGTCTTGATCAGCACGAGCGTGTCGAGCTGCTCGTGCGGGTCCAAGCGGGCATTCACGTCGTCCAGGTGCTTGGAGAGCTCGGCCATCAGCGCCGTGCGCTCGGCCTCGCTGCTGGCGCGTTCCAGACCCTGGGGCGACAACATCGCAATGCCCAGCGGCTGGCCCATGTTGGCGCCGGCCACGCAGCAGGCCTCGATGTTGGGATTCATGCCCAGACGGTCTTCGATGGGCGCCGGGGCGACGTACTTGCCCTTGCTCGTCTTGAACAGGTCCTTCACGCGGCCGGTGATGCGCACGCAGCCGTCCTTGTCCTGGCTGGCCTTGTCGCCGGTATGCAGCCAGCCGTCTTCCGTGAAGCTCTCGTGGGTCTGCTCCGGGGCCTTGTAGTAACCGAGCATCACGGCGGGGCTGCGCATCTGCAGTTCGCCTGTTGTGGCGTCGATGCGCACCTGGACACCATCGTAGGCGGGTCCCACGGTGCCGCGCTGGTTCTTGCCCGGCAGCGTGAGGTGCGACAGCGCCAGGTTCTCGGTCATGCCGTAGCCCTCGTTGATGTGCAGGCCCAGGGCCGCATACCACTCCAGCAGGGCCACGGGCATGGGGGCGGCACCACCGGCAGCGAACTTGCAGTGCGTCAGGCCCAGGGCCTTGAGCACCTTCTTGCGCACCATGCCGCCGATGAGCGGAATGCGCAGCAGCTTGCCCAGCTTCTCTTGCGGCATCTTGGCCTGGATGCCCTGCTGGAACTTCACCCACAAGCGCGGCACGGAGAAGAACACCGTGGGCTGGGCGCGCTGCAGGTCAGCCGTGAAGGTGTCCAGCGACTCGGCGAAGAACACCTGGATGCCGCGCGCCAGCCAGCCATGCTCCACCAGTGTGCGCTCCACCACGTGGGCCAGCGGCAGGTAGGACAGCATGCGGTCCGAGCCGGTCATGGGGATGCGCTTCAGGCCCGTGTCCACCGCCCACGCAAACGCGCCGAAGGTGTGCATCACGCCCTTGGGCAGGCCGGTGGTGCCGGAGGTGTAAATCAGCGTGCAGAGCTCGTCGGCGCCGCGCACGGGCGAATCTTTCAGGGGCTGGGTGCGGGCGCAGATGGCGTCCCAGCTTTCGTAGGTCTTCCTGGCGTCGTCGGGCGACAGCGCGTAGCTCGCACCCGGCAGACCGGCGGGCACACCGGGCTTCATGCCTTCCCAGCCATCGAGCTTGCCGATGAAGACGAAGCGCGCTTCGCTGTGGGTGAGGATCTGCGAGACCGTTTCGGCCGCCAGCGTGGGGTACAGCGGCACGCTCACATAACCGGCCATCCAGATGGCCAGGTCGGTCATCAGCCACCAGGCGCAGTTCTTGGAGAGCATCGCCACCTTGGCGTCGGCGGGCCAGCCCTCGGCGGCGCCTTTGGCTTTGAGGAAGGCGGCCATGCGGCGCACCTGGTCGCCCACCTGGGCCCAGGTGAAGTCCTGGACTTCGGCGCCTCCCATCGGCTGGCGCAGCGTCACCGCCGAGCCGGCCGCGCGCTCCCAGTGGTAAAGGCGTTGCAGGGCGAGTTGGTCGGCGGCAATGGTGGCCATGGGGCGTGTCTCCTCGGGAATTCTTGTGAGCTGGGAAAGTTAACCGTGCAAGCTCGGAGTCTCGCCCCGGGTAAACACCCTGGGCGTGATCTGCTGCCCAGTTGACCTAGAGCAAGCGCTCTAGACCTGGCCTGCCCAGGGTGTGTTTGAGCCGCCACGGCCCAGCGTCGCGCGCAGGGCCTTCAGCGGCTGCTGGGGGGGCGAGCCAGTCGGGCCTGAGCGCGTCGGCCAGCGCCAGCGCCTGTGCGGCGGCGGGCGCATGGGTTGCGACGAGGCTGGCCGCCACGCTCTCGCCCCGCAATGCCGCCGATGTGAGCAAAGAACTGGCCGCGTGTTTCCCCCTGCAGACCCAGCTGGTCGGCCATGGGGGGCTCAGGTGTCCTGGAATGCAGCCAGCGCGGCAGCAATGCTGGCGTCGCTGGCCTTGCGCTGCACGGGCGCATCGGCCACCAAGCCTTCGCGCTTCAGGCGCGCCACCCACTGGCCGGCATCGCGGCCCTGCTCGAAGGCACTGCTTTGCAGCAGCAGTTCACCGGTGGCCGACAGCAGCTTGAAGTAGAACTTGCCGTCGGCCTCGCGGTACTGCTTGAACACCGGCAGCGTGGCCTTCTCGGCCTTGGCCACGGCGGTGGTGGCGGTGGCGGTGTAGGGCCGCAGGCCGCAGGCCTCACGCAGCGTTTTCAGGAAGGGCACAGCCATGGCGCGGGCCTTGGCGGCGCCGGCCTGCAGGATGGCTTCCAGCTGTTCGGGGTGGGCCATGAGCTGGGCGTAGCGCTCGCGCATCGGGCCGATCTGCCCCTCGATCAGCGCCACCAGCTGCTGCTTGGCTTCGCCCCAGCCCAGGCCGGCGCGCAAGGCCGCGCGGAAGGCGGCGCGCTGCTCGGGCGTGGCGAAGGCGTCGTAGATGGTGACGAGCGCCTGGCCTTCGGGGTCCTTGGGCTCGCCGGGCAGCTTGCTGTCGGTGACGATGCGGGCCACAGCGTCCTGCAAGGCCTTCGCGCCGCCTTCAAAGAGCGGAATGACGTTGTCATAGCTCTTGCTCATCTTGCGGCCGTCCAGGCCGGGCAGCAGTTCCATCTCGGCGTCGGTCACGGCCTCGGGCAGCGTGAACAGCTCGCGGCCCTGGCCGAAGAGGTGGTTGAAGCGCTGGGCCACGTCGCGGGCCATCTCGATGTGCTGCACCTGGTCCTTGCCCACGGGCACCTTGTGCGCGTTGAACATCAGGATGTCGGCCGCCATCAGCACCGGGTAGCTGAACAGGCCCATGCTGACGTTGGCGTCCGGGTCTTCACCGGCCGCCACGGCGGCGTCCACCGCGGCCTTGTAGGCATGGGCGCGGTTCATCTGGCCCTTGGCGGTGACGCAGGTGAGCAACCAGGTCAGCTCGGGGATCTCGGGGATGTCGCTCTGGCGGTAGAGCGTGACGCGGTCGGTGTCCAGGCCGGCCGCCACCCAGGTGGCGGCGATGGCGCGGCTGGAGTGGGCCAGGCGGTCCGGGTCGTCGCACTTGATCAGGGCGTGGAAGTCCGCCATGAAGAAGAAGCTCTCCACGCCGGCCGCGCGGCTGGCGGCGATGGCGGGGCGGATGGCGCCGACGTAATTGCCGAGGTGCAGGGTGCCGGTGGTGGTGATGCCGGTCAGGACGCGGTGGGACATGGGGGGAGCTGACGCAAAAGTTCAGCCCGGATTGTGGCCTCTGCTTTGATGCGGCAAAAGGCGCGGGCCGCCCAGGCGCGCTCGCGTTCAGCGGCGCGCGACGGGGCGGGGGGCTGCCACTGACGCCCGCCAGGTGACGCTGATGTCAAACTGCCGGGAGATGGGCAGTTCCAGCCCGTAGCAGCGGTTCAGCAGCCAGTGCAGCCCGGCCAGCGTGACCTCGTGGCTGGGCACGTGCACCGAGGTCAGGCGCGGCGCGGCGAATTCGGCGCTGGGCGAGTCGTCGTAGCCCAGCACGGAGATGTCGCGCGGCACGGACACGCCACGCTCCTGGAAGTGCGCCAGCAAGCCGATGGCCATTTCGTCGTTGGCGCAGAACACGGCGGTGGGCAGGCGCTTTTGTGCGAGCAGCACGTCGGCGGCATTCCAGCCGGCCTGGTTGGAGAAGTCGCCCGGCACGGTGAGGATCTTGGCGGTGTCCAGCCCGCGCAGTGCCAGCTCGCCCATGAAGCCGTTCAGGCGGGCGATGTTGTCGGGCGAGGTGGTGGGGCCGGAGACAACCGCGATGTCTTTGTGCTTGTGCTGCAGCAGCGCGCGCGCGGCCTGCACGCCGCCCTGCACGTGGTCGGCGGTGAAGCACTGCTCCTTGATGCGGTCGAAGTGGCGGTTCAGAACCACCACCTGGCGGGCAGCGGGGCCCAGGGCCTTGAGGTCCTCGTCCTGCAGTGCGTTGGACAGCACGATGAGGCCGTCGCAGTCGCGGTCCAGCAGGAAGCGCATGCCATCGTTGGTCTCGACGCGCTCGTCCTCTATGCCCTCGCCAAAGGCCACCACCATGTGCAGCCCTTGCGCGCGCAGCACCAGGTCGATGGCGCGCAGGATGGGCGTGTAGTACGTGCCGCGCAGGAAGGGGATGTAGACGCCGATCAGCTTGGACGTGCCCGCGCCCAGCGACCGCGCGGTGTGCGAGGGCCGGAACTTGAGCTGAGCGATGACCTTGCGCACGCGCTCGGCCGTGGCCGGCGCGACGGAACCGTTTCCGCTGATGACGCGCGAGGCCGTGCCCACGCCCACACCGGCCAGCCGCGCTACATCCTTGATCGTTGCCATTCGCCCTCTAGGTTTGCGCGCCGGATTGGATCACAGGGGGCAGATGGGGGCCGGGTCTGCCGGCTCTGGCAGGGGCTTGGTGTTTACCTGGGTCTCCTTGCCGCTGAGGCCGCCGCCGACGGGCCACCAGGGTTTGGCTTCGTGGGCGCTGAACTGGCACGGGCCGGCGGGCCAGGGGAAGGACAGGCGGCCGCTGAAGCCAGGCCAGGCCTTGCCGTCGGCCGGGGCGACGAGCACGTCGGCCAGGCCCGCGCCTTCGGTGCCGGGTTGCCAAGCAGCAATGAAGGCATCGCTCTTGTTGGCCAGGTCGTTCACGTACAGCGGCCGGCCGGAGTACAGCAGCGTGACGACGGGCGTGCCCCGCCCGGCCACGCGTTGCAGCGCTTGCGCATCCTGGGGGTGGCGGCGGCTGTGGCGCAGGTTCTCGGTGATGCGCACATCGCCCTCGCCCTCGGCGTACGGCGTCTCGGCCAGCACGGCGATGACGGCGTCGAACTGCTTCGGGTCGGCCTGGCTGCCGTCGGCGTCGAACGTGACCTGGGCCGCGCCCAGGCGCTGGCGCAGGGCGGCCAGCAGCGAGGTGGCCTGGGGGTAGTCGACGTTGCTCGTGTCGCGGCCCTGCCAGGTCACGCTCCAGCCGCCGGCCTGGTGGGCCAGGCTGTCGGCCGCCGTGCCCACCACGAGCACGCGCGACGTGGCTTTGAGCGGCAGCAGGCCGGGCTTGTGCTTCAGCAGCACCAGCGACTCGCGCACCGCCCGGCGCGCCAGCTCGGGCGCCTGCATGGCCTCGACGGTGGCGGGCACGGCGGTGGGGACCGACATGCTGAACTTCACCCGCAGGATGCGGCGCACGGCATCGTCGATGCGCGCCATCGGGATGCGGCCCTGCTCGACGGCGCGCACGGTGTTGTGGAAGAAGGCCTTCCAGTGGAAGGGCACCATGACGATGTCGATGCCGGCGTTGATGGCGGCGGGGCAGTCGTCATTGCGGCAGCCGGCTACTTGGCCGATGCCATCCCAGTCGCTGACGATGAGGCCGTCAAACGCCAGGCGGTCCTTCAGCACGTCGGTCAGCAGCGTCTTGTTGCCGTGCATCTTGCCGTGCCCGACGTAGCCAGCGCTGTCGGTCCAGCTGCTGAACGAGGCCATCACCGTGAGCACGCCGGCATCCAGCGCGCCGAGGTAGCCGGCGCCGTGCACGCGGGCCAGGTCGGCGGGCGAGGCTTGCGTGACGCCCTGGTCGATGCCCCGGCGCGTGCCGCCGTCGCCGATGTAGTGCTTGGCGGTGGCCAGCACGCCGCGGCCGTCCTTCAGGCCGTCCTGCAGGCCTTCGATGGAGGCCTGACCGAGCTGGCGCACCAGGGCCGGGTCGGCACCGAAGCTCTCGTAGGTGCGGCCCCAGCGCACGTCCTGCACCACGGCCAGCGTGGGCGCGAACGCCCAGTGCAGGCCCGACGCGCGGATGGCGCGGGCGGTGGCGCGGCCGATGTCGCGCACCAGGCCCGCGTCGCACGTGGCACCGAGGGCGATGTTGTGCGGAAAGATCGTCGCGCCCCGCACGTTGTTGTGGCCGTGGACGGCATCGGTGCCCCACAGCAGCGGCACTCCCGGCGTCGCCTGTTGGGCCGCTGCCTGGAACTGCTCGGCCATCGCGCGCCACTGCGCCGGCGTGGCCGCGCGGTCCTGCCCTGGCCAGCCGCCGCCGCCGTTCAGCACCGTGCCGATGGCGTACTCGCGCACCTCGTCCGGCGTGATGGCGCGGATCTCGGGCTGGGTCATTTGCCCGATCTTCTGGCGCAGGCTCATGGCCTGGAGCGCCGCGTCCACACGGGCCTCCAGCGCCACGTCTCGCACGGGCTTGCGCGCCGGCCAGGCCTGCACGATGGCCGCGGCCTCGGGCGTTTCGCCCGCAGGGGTCGCCTGGGCCACGGTGCCGAGCAGCAGGCTGCCGGCGAGAAGGAGGGGGGAGGTGACGTTGGGCATCTGCATCGTTCGGTTGGGGCCGCGACGGTAGTGGGTGAAGCAAAAAAACGTCAACCCCCGGGCGAGCGAGATTGACAGCTTTGACGTCGGCGCATTAGATTTGCAGCGCGTTTGGAACCGGTTCCATTTTGCGATGTACCCCGCAAGCCTGACAAGCGGGGCCGGGTCGGCAAGATGGTCTCGCCAAGCAGCGAACAAGACGAACCAGGAGACAACTCAATGCCAGCCCACAAGCTGCGTGCCGCCGAGCGCGCCTTCGCGACCCTCCCCTCCCGCCAGCGGCTCACGCCCGTGGCGGCCGTCTGTGCCAGCCTGCTGTGCCTGCCGCTGCTGGCCCAGGCTCAAGCCCAGGCGGCCTCGGCCACCGACCAGAAGCTCGACACCGTGACGGTCAGCGGTTTCCGGGCCAGCCTGGAAAACTCCATCAGCACCAAGCGCAACGCCGATTCCATCGTCGAGTCCATCTCGGCCGAGGACATGGGCAAGCTGCCGGACGTGTCCATCGCCGATGCCATCTCGCGCCTGCCAGGCCTCACGGCCCAGCGCGTGGGCGGCCGTGCCTCGGTCATCAGCATCCGCGGCATGGCGCCGCGCTACGGCGTGACGCTGCTGAACGGTCGCGAGATCGTCAGCACCGGCGACAACCGCTCGGTGGAATTCGACCAGTTCCCCTCCGAGCTGATCAACGGTGCCGACGTGCTCAAGACGCCCGACCCGGCGCTGTCGGTGCAGGGCTTGTCCGGCACCATCAACATGAAGACGCTGCGCCCGCTGGATTTCGGCAAGACGCAGGCTGTGGTCAGCGCCCGCATGGAGCGCAACTCCAACGGCTCGCTGAACCCCGAGATCTCCGGCATGGGCAACCGCCTGAGCGCCTCCTACGTCACGGTCTCCACCGACCGCACCTGGGGTGCCGCCGTGGGCTTTGCGCACCTGGACTCGCCGAGCCAGGAGAAGCACTACAAGAGCTGGTGGTGGGCCAACACCAACAACTGGGGCGCCCCGCTGCCCGGCGTGCCGACCGATGCCGTGGCGCTGCAGGGCTTCGAGCTGGGTGCGGCCTCCTCGCGCCAGAAGCGTGACGGCCTGATGGGCGTGCTGGAGTACAAGCCCAACGCCGACTTCCACAGCACGCTGGACCTGTACTACTCCAAGTTCGACCAGACCGAGGCGCGCCGCACGGTGATGTCGGACATGTCCACCTGGTCAGGTGCCACCTGGAGCAACGCGCAGACCAGCATGGTCAACGGCGACAAGATCGCCACCAGCGGCATCGTCAACAACACGACGCCCGTGGCGCTGACCACCTTCAACAAGCGCCAGGACCACGTGAGTGCGATGGGCTGGAACAACGAGTTCAAACTGGCCGACTGGAAGCTGGTGGGTGACCTGAGCTGGTCCAAGGCCAAGCGCAACGAGCAGAACGCCGAGCTGGAAGCCGGTTCGCTGAACCGCGTGAGCCTGGGGCAGGTCAACATCGCCACCGGCGACGGCCGCTCCACCTTCCAACCGAACTTCGACTTCTCCGACCCCAAGAGCGTCTACCTGCGCGACCCGGCCAACTGGGGCCGTGACGGCCGCAGCCAGTTCCCCAAGGTGAGCGACCAGGCCAAGGCGCTGAAGCTCAGCGCCAGCCGCAACTTCGAGGGCTGGCTCTCCAGCTTCGAGGGGGGTGTGGACTTCTCGCAGCGCGACAAGGACATGAACCGCACCGAGGTGAACTACAACCTCAAGAACAACCGTGCGGCCACCCTGATCCCCTCGGGCCTGCTGCGCGCACCGACAGACCTGAGCTTTGCCGGCAGCAACATCCGCATGGTCAATTTCGACCTGCCGAGCGCGCTCAGCCTGTACGACGTGGTGCCCACCTCGGCCGACCAGGCGCCGGGCCGCATCTGGCAGGTGCACGAAAAGATCACCACCGGCTTCGCCAAGCTGGGCTTCGAGTTCGATGTGGGTGTGCCCATCCACGGCAATGTGGGCCTGCGCGCCGTGCATGCCAAGCAGTGGAGCGACGGCCTGATCTGGAACTCCAAGACGAACTCGACCAACCCGGCCAGCGGTGGCACCAGCTACACGGACGTGCTGCCCAACCTGAACCTGATTGCCGACGTGACCGCCAACACGCTGGTGCGTTTCGGGCTGGCCAAGGTGATGGCCCGGCCCAACATGGAAGACATGCGTGCCGGCTTTGCAGGCATCGGCGTGAGCACGACGGAGCCGCACCTGTGGTCGGCCAATGGCGGCAACCCCAAGCTGGAGCCTTGGCGTGCGGATGCGGTGGACCTGTCGGTGGAGCACTACATCGACAAGCGCAGCTATGTGTCGGCAGCGGCCTTCCACCGCCACATCAAGAATTTCGTCTACTCGCAGGCCATCAACTTCGACTTCACGGGCTTCCCCAACCCCACCGCCTTCACGCCGTACAGCAACATCGGCACGCTCAGCACCCAGGCCAACGGCAAGGGCGGCATGATTGCCGGCACCGAGCTCAGCGGCGTGCTGGACGGCTCGCTGGTGAGCAAGGCGCTGGACGGCATTGGCGTGCAACTGGGCTTCTCCAAGACGCGCAGCTCGCTGCACGAAGACAACAACGTCAACAAGCCGCTGGATGGCATGTCGGGTGTGGTGACCAACTTCACCGTCTACTACGAGCGTGACGGCCTCTCGGCCCGCATCGGCAGCCGCCACCGCTCGCCGTTCGTCACGACGGTGCGGGGCACCTTCGGCGAGAACGTGCCCAGCATGATCTCCAGCGAAACGGTCATCGATGCGCAGGTGGGCTACTCCTTCGAGACGGGCGCCTTCAAGGGCCTGACGCTGACGCTGCAGGTCAACAACCTGCGCGACGAGCCCTACCGCACCCGCGTCGGTGTCTCCACCGGCTCGGTGGACCCGAACGCCACGCTGCCGGAGCGCTACACCTCCTACGGCCGCCAGCTGCTGGTCGGTGGCAGCTACCGGTTCTGACGTGACTTTGCGGACAAGCCCCTGGGTTTGTCCGCATTTCACCGCAGGGCCCGGCCCCGATCCTGTCGAACGTTTCCTGACCCTCGCGCCGGCCCCCGAAGCCGGCACCTGCCCCTTCGAAGCATGAGCTCCAACCCCGCCCCGACCCGCAAAGACTTCCCCGCTGACTTCCGTTGGGGCGTGTCCACTTCCTCGTTCCAGATCGAAGGCGCCGGCCGTGAAGACGGCAAGGGCGAGTCCATCTGGGACCGTTTCTGCAGCGAACCCGGTCGCATCCGTGACGGCGCTAACGGCCTGGTCGCCTGCGACCACTACCACCTCTACCCGCAAGACCTGGACATGGCCCAGGGGCTGGGCGTCAACGCCTACCGCTTCTCCATCGCCTGGCCGCGCATCCTCCCCACCGGGCGCGGCGCCGTGAACGAAGCCGGCCTGGCCTTCTACGACCGCCTGGTGGACGCCATGCTGGAGCGCGGCCTGGACCCCTGGTGCACCCTCTACCACTGGGACCTGCCGCAGGCGCTGCAGGAGCAGGGCGGTTGGACCTCGCGCAACACGGTGGCCGCGTTCTTGGAGTACACCGACATCGTCACCCGCCGCCTGGGCGACCGCGTCAAGCACTGGATCACCCACAACGAACCCTGGTGCTCCAGCATGATGAGCTACTGGGAAGGCGTGCACGCCCCCGGCGGCAAGAGCTTGGCCGATGCCATCCAGGCCTGCCACAACATCCTGGTCTCGCACGGCCAGGCCATCCCGGTCATCCGCAAGAACGTGAGCGGTGCAGACATCGGCATCACGCTCAGCCTGCACCCCATCACCTCAGCCTCCGACAGCGCCGAAGACCTGGCTGCGCTGAAGCGCCACGACGGCCTGCGCAACCGCTGGTTCCTGGACCCGCTGCACGGCCGTGGCTACCCCGCCGACACGCTGGCGTTGCTGGCTGAAGCGGGCAATGCTGCGCCGCGCACGGAGCCGGGCGACCTGGAAGCCATCGCCACCGCCACCGACTTCCTCGGCGTGAACTACTACTTCCCCGAAATGGTGGCCGACGACCCCACCGGCAGCCACGGCCCCATGCGCGCCAAGCTGGTGGACCGCCAGGGTGTGGAGCGCACCGGCTTCGGCTGGGAGGTGTCGCCGCAAGGCCTGGTGGACTTGCTCACCCGCGTGCAGCGCGACTACAACCCGCCCGTCATCCAGCTCACCGAGAACGGTTCCACCTTCGAGGATGTGCTGACGGCTGAAGGCCGCGTGCACGACACGCAGCGCCTGTCCTACCTGCAGCGCCACCTGGCGGCACTCAAGCAGGCCGTGGACGCCGGCGTGCCCGTGAAGGGCTACTTCGCCTGGAGCCTGCTGGACAACTTCGAGTGGGCCGAGGGCTTCCTGCGCCGCTTCGGTCTGGCCTACGTGGACTACCCCACGCAGCGCCGCATCCTGAAGGACTCCGGCCTCTGGTATGGCCAGTTTCTGAACGAATGATTAACAGTCTTTCCCTGCAAATAGGTGGGGTGCAGGCGGTTTCTAAATGAAATATTACAGGGTCAGCCCTCAGGCGCGCTGCGCCTGACCGGGCGACACTGCGCCTCGCCGCACCCACAGAGATCCGGAGACAAGATGAAGTTCCCCCGCCACGCCCTGGCCGCCGTTGTGCTAGCCGTTGCCGCCCTTCCGTCGTTTGCCCAGCCGCTGAAGGCCGAGGTCATCCATTGGTGGACCTCCGGCGGCGAATCCGCCGCCGCCAAGACCCTGGCCGAGGCCTACAAGGCCCAGGGTGGCCTGTGGGTGGACACCGCCGTGGCGCTGGGCGAGCAGGCCCGCTCGGTGGCCATCAACCGCATCGCCGGCGGCAACCCGCCCACCGCCGCGCAGTTCAACACCACCCAGCAGTTCCGCGACATCGTGGACCAGGGCTACCTGAACAACATCGATGCGGTCGCCCAGCGCGACGGCTGGGACAAGTTCCTGCCCGAGACCGTGCTGCAGGCCATCAAGGTCAAGGGCCACTACTACGCCGCGCCGGTCAACATCCACAACATGACCTGGTTCTGGTTCTCCAAGGCCGCCTTCAAGAAGGCCGGCATCGCGGAAGAGCCCAAGACCTTCGACGAACTCTTTGCCGCGCTGGACAAGCTCAAGGCCGCCGGCCTCGTGCCGCTGGCCCACGGCGGCCAGCCCTGGCAGGACGGCATCGTCTTCACCGCCACGCTGGCCCACTTCGGCGGCCGCGACCTGTACCTCAAGATCTTCCGCGACCGCGACCCCAAGGCCATCATGGGTGAAGACTTCAAGAAGGTGCTGCTCGCCTTCAAGAAGCTGCAGAGCTACACCGACAAGGGCTCGCCGGGCCGCAACTGGAACGACGCCACGGCCATGCTGATCAGCGGCCGCGCCGGCGTGCAGATCATGGGCGACTGGGCCAAGGGCGAGTTCGCCCAGGCCAAGCAGGAAGCCGGCAAGGACTACGGCTGCGCGCCTGGCTTCGGCGCCAGCGCCCCTTACATCATCCAGGGCGATGTGATGGTGTTCCCCAAGACCGACAAGCCCGACCAGATCAAGGCCCAGCAGCTGCTCGCCAGCGTCATCACCCAGCCGGCCACGCAGGTGGCGTTCAGCATCAAGAAGGGCTCCATCCCCATCCGCACCGACGTGGACGTGAGCAAGATGGACGTGTGCGCCCAGATGGGCGTGGCCGCGATGAAGGACAAGTCGCGCCACCTGGCCAACGGCGAGATCTACATCACGCCGGACCAGAACGGTGCGCTGCAGGACGTGCTGACGGGCTACTGGAACCGCAACATCCCGGTCGAGAAGGTCCAGAAGGACATCGTCTCGGCGCTGAAGTGAACTTCAAGACCAACCACAGAGACACAGAGGCACAGAGAAGAAGCACAGAGGAAATCTCTGTGGCTCTGTGCCTTTGTGGTTGCATTTCCTTGCTGAGAGCGCCATGAAATCCCGGTTCTTCAAGCGTGGGTCGGCCTGGCTGGCATTGCTGCCGCTGGCGTTGATCGTTCTCGTCGGCTATGTCGGCACCGTGCTGTGGACGCTGCGCATCTCGGTGTCCAGCTCGCGCACCTTCCCCAACAGCGACTTCGTCGGCCTGCAGCAGTTCGAGCGGCTGCTGGACAACGACCGCTGGCAGCTCGCCATCCACAACCTCGCCGTCTACGGCGTGCTCTACATCGTGGCGGCCATGCTGCTGGGCTTTTTGCTGGCCGTGTTCATCGACCAGAAGGTGCGTGGCGAGGGCGTGCTGCGCACCGCCTTCCTGTACCCCTACGCCATGTCCTTCGTGGCCACGGGCCTGGTCTGGCAGTGGGTGCTCAACCCCGACAGCGGTCTGCAGAACGCGGTGCAGCAGTGGGGTTGGAAGGACTTCACGTTTGATTGGATCGTGGACCAGGACATGGTCATCTACACCGTCGTCATCGCGGGCACCTGGCAGGGCGCCGGCTTGGTGATGGCGCTGATGCTGGCTGGCCTGCGCGGCATCGATGAGGAAATCTGGAAGGCTGCGCGCCTGGACGGCATCCCCACCTGGCGGGTGTACCTGTCCATCGTGCTGCCCATGATGGGCCCGACGTTGGCGACCGTCTTCACGCTGCTGGCCACGGGCGTGGTGAAGGTGTTCGACACCGTCGTTGCCATGACCCAGGGCGGCCCTGGCACGGCGAGCGACGTGCCGGCGAAATTCATCATGGACCACCTCTTCGGCCGCGCGAATCTCGCGTTGGCCTCCGCAGGCGCCGTGATGTTGCTCATCACCGTGCTGGCCCTGGTCGCGCCGCTGGCCTATGCCCGCAGCCGCAAGCAAGCGCAGGGAGGCCACTGATGAGCAAGCGCAAATCAACGGCTCTGTGGGCCCGCCTCGGCGTCTACGCCTTCCTGGTCTTTGCGGCAGCGTTTTTCCTGCTGCCGCTGTACGTCATGCTCACGACCTCGTTCAAGAGCATGGACGAGATCCGCCTCGGCCAGATCTTCGCGCTGCCGTCCAGCATCACCTTCGACGCCTGGCGTGCCGCGTGGAGCGAGGCCTGCACCGGCGTGAGCTGCGAAGGCGTGCGGGGCGGATTCTGGAACTCCGTCACCATCGCCGTGCCGTCCGTCGTGCTGCCCATCCTGCTGGGCGCCATCAACGGCTACGCGCTGAGCTGGTGGAAGCCCAAGGGCAGCCAATGGCTGTTCGGCGTGATGATGATGGGCGCCTTCATCCCCATCCAGGTGATGATCTACCCGCTCGTCAAGCTGGAAGCGGCCATCGGCATCTACAGCAGCCTGCCCGGCATCGTGGTGGTGCACCTGGTGTTCGCCATGCCCATCATGACGCTGCTGTTCCGCAACTACTACGCGGGCCTGCCGGCCGAGCTGTTCAAGGCGGCGCGGGTGGACGGCGGCGGCTTCTGGCGCATCTTCATCCAGCTGGTGCTGCCCATGAGCACGCCCATGCTGATCGTGGCGGCCATCATGCAGATCACCGGCGTGTGGAACGACTACGTCCTGGGCCTGACCTTCGCCGGCCGCGACAACCTGCCCATGACGGTGCAGCTCAACAACGTCATCAACACGACGACGGGCGAGCGTCTCTACAACCTCAACATGGCCGCCACCATCCTGACCTCGGCGGTGCCCTTGTTGGTCTATCTGATTTCCGGCCGCTGGTTCGTCCGCGGCATTGCAGCGGGTGCAGTGAAATGAGCGGCGTGAACATCCAGAAGCTGAGCATCAAGTTCGGCGCCAATGAAGTCATCAAGGGCCTGGACCTGCAGGTGCAGGAAGGCGAATTCCTCGTGCTGCTGGGCCCCTCGGGCTGCGGCAAGTCCACGCTGCTGCACAGCATCGCCGGCCTCATCGACGTGTCTGGCGGCAGCATCCACATCGGCGGGCAGGACATGACCGACGCCGAGCCCAGCGAGCGCGGCATCGGCATGGTGTTCCAGAGCTATGCGCTCTACCCGACCATGACGGTGGAGCGCAACATGAGCTTCGGCCCGCGCGTGGCCGGTGTGCCCAAGGCCGAGATCGAGAAGCGCGTGGCCCGCGCGGCGGACATGCTGCAGCTCACCCCGCTGCTGAGCCGCAAGCCCGCCCAGCTTTCCGGCGGCCAGCGCCAGCGCGTGGCCATCGGCCGGGCGCTAGTGCGCGAGGCCGGCGTGTTCCTGTTCGACGAGCCCCTCTCCAACCTCGACGCCAAGCTGCGCGCCGAACTGCGCCGCGAGCTCAAGCTGCTGCACCAGAACCTGCGCAACACCATGATCTACGTGACGCACGACCAGGTGGAGGCCATGACGCTGGCCTCGCGCATCGTCGTCATGAAGAGCGGCGTCATCCAGCAGATCGGCACGCCGTCCGAGGTGTACGACACACCGGCCAACCTCTTTGTGGCGGGCTTCCTGGGCGCGCCGGCCATCAACCTCGTGCCGGCCACGGTGGGGGCGGATGGCTGCTCACTGCAAGGCGCACTGGGGCTGCAGCTGGCCGCCGGCCGCGCGAAGGCCGGTCAGAAGTTGGTGCTGGGCGTGCGCTCCGAGCACGTGCGTTTGCACGACGGCGGCCGCTGGCGCGCCACTGTGGAGCTGGTGGAGCCCATGGGCAACCACCAGGTGTTGTGGATGAAGCTGGGCGATCAGGGCTTCTCGGCCCTGGTGCACGACGGTCGCCGCGTGGTGGCCGGCGACGTGCTGGCGTTCGACGTGGACGAAGCCGCCGTCAGCGTGTTCGACGCGACGACCGAACAGCGCATCGCCTGATGACCAGAGCCCCTCGCCCGGTCTTGCGCCGGCTGGACGCCGGCAAGCCCAGTCGGTCCCCCGAGGGGACGGCGATGCATGCGGCATCGAGCCGCATGCACATCGCCCAACCGGGCCGGCTTGGGAGCGGCCCGGCGCTCGGCCCGATCGCATCGACATGAACTCACTGCATCGCATCGTCATCGTGGGCGGCGGCAGCGCCGGCTGGATGTGCGCGGCGGCGCTGGCGGCGCGGCTGCAGCCGGGCGGTGGCGAGGCGGGCTACGAGGTCACGCTGGTCGAGTCCGACGAGATCGGCATCGTCGGCGTGGGCGAGGCCACCATCCCGCCCATCCGGGGCTTCAATGCCCGCATCGGGCTGGACGAAGACGAGTTCCTGCGCGAGACCGGTGGCACCTTCAAGCTGGGCATCGAGTTCGTGAACTGGGGCGCCGTGGGCGAGCGCTACATGCACGCCTTCGGCGACATCGGCCGGCCGCTGGACGACCTGCCGTTCCATCAGCACTGGCTGCGCGCAGGGGCCCCGCGCCCGCTGGCCGAGTACTCGCTGGCCAACCAGGCCGCGCTGGCCGGTCGCTTCCTGCGGCCCCGGCCCGACATGGCCGGCTCGCCGCTGGCTGACACCGCCTACGCCTTCCACTTCGACGCCGCCCGCTACGCCACGCTGCTGCGCCGCAAGGCCGAGGCAGCCGGCGTGCGCCGCATCGAGGGCCGCATTGCCCGGGTGGAGCGCGACGACACCGGCATTCGCCGCCTGCATCTTCAAGAGGGAGCAGTCGTCGAAGGTGACTTCTTCATCGACTGCTCCGGCCTGCACGCACTGCTGATCGGCCAGACCCTGGGCGTGCCCTTTGAGGACTGGAGCAACTGGCTGCCCTGCGACCGCGCCTGGGCCGTGCCCACTGCCTCGCACGGCCCGCTGCTGCCCTACACCCGTGCCACCGCGCGCGACGCCGGCTGGCAGTGGCGAATCCCGCTGCAGCACCGCACCGGCAACGGCCATGTGTTTGCCAGTGCCTTCACCGACGAAGCCACCGCGCGTGACACGCTGCTTCAACACCTGGACGCCGACCCCCTGGCCGAGCCCCGGCTCATCCAATTCCGCACCGGCCGCCGCCAGCAGGCCTGGGTGGGCAACTGCGTCGCCATCGGCCTGAGCAGCGGCTTCCTGGAGCCGCTGGAGTCCACCAGCCTGCACCTCATCCAGAGCGCCGTGCTGCGCCTGATCGACTGCTTTCCCGCCGACGGGCTGGCGGCGGCCGACATCGCCGAATTCAACCGCCAGACCGAGGCCGAGTGGGTGTCGGTGCGCGACTTCATCGTGCTGCACTACAAGCTCACCCGCCGCGACGACACGCCCTTCTGGCGCCACTGCCGCGCCCTGGCCGTGCCGGCCTCGCTGCAGGCGCGCATGGACCTGTTCGCCAGCCACGGCCGCCTGTTCCGCCACGGTCCCGAGCTGTTCTCCGAGCCCAGCTGGCTGCAGGTGCTGCTGGGCCAGGGCGGGCTGCCGCGCAACCACCACCCGCTGGCCGCCACGCGCCCGCTGGACCAGACCCGATCGTTCGTGGACGACGTGCACCGCGTCGTCCAGCGTTGTGTGGCGGTGATGCCGCCCCACGCCGAATTCATTTCCGCTCACTGCGCGGCGCCGGCCGCCTGACCATGAAGACCCTGCTCCTGACCCTGACGGCCGCGCTCGCCGGCCTGGCTAACGCCGCACCTGTGCGGGCTTTCCTCACCACCGCTGACCAGCAGCACCTGCTGGCGCCCAGCACGGTCGACAAGGCCGCAGCGGCGGGCGACGTCATCCGCATCGGCCCCAAGCGCCAGCACCAGCGCATGGCCGGCTTCGGCGCCGCCATCACCGAGGGCTCGGCCTGGCTGATCCGCAACGGCATGAGCCCGGCCCAGCGCGACGCGCTGATGAAGGAGCTGTTCACGCGCGACGGGAATGACGGCAAGGGCCTGGGCTTCGAGCTGACGCGGCTCACCATCGGCGCGTCCGACTTCTCCCGCCGCCACTACAGCCTGGACGACATGCCCCCGGGCCAGACCGACCCCGAGCTCCAGCATTTCTCGCTGGCCAAGGAGCGCGAGGACGTCATCCCCGCCGTGAAGCAGGCGCTGGCGCTGAACCCGCAGCTGCAGGTCATGGCCTCGCCCTGGAGCGCGCCGGGCTGGATGAAGACCACGGACAGCCTGGTGCAGGGCCAGCTCAAGCCCGAGCACTACGGCAGCTTCGCCAAGTACATGGTGCGCTACGTGGACGAGATGAAGGCCGAGGGCGTGCCCATCTTCGCGCTCACGCTGCAGAACGAGCCCCACTTCGAGCCCGGCGACTACCCCGGCATGCGCGTGCCGCCGCGCACCCGCGCCGAGGTTGTTGGCAAGCACCTCGGCCCGCTGCTGCAGGCCAAGGGCATGAAGACTCAGATCCTGGAGTGGGACCACAACTGGGATGAGCCCTGGAGCCCGTTGTCCATGCTGTCCGACGCCACGGCGCGCAAGTTCGTGTCCGGCGTGGCCTGGCACTGCTACGCGGGCGACGTGTCGGCCCAGACCCAGGTGGCGCAGCAGTTCCCCGAGCTGGACGTGTGGTTCACCGAATGCTCCGGCGGCGAGTGGAAGCCGCAGTGGGCCGAGACGCTGCCCTGGATCACGCGCAACCTCATCATCGGCAGCACCCGCCACGGGGCGCGCGGCGTGCTGATGTGGAACCTGGCGCTGGACCCGAAGTTCGGCCCGCACCTGGGCGGCTGCAAGGACTGCCGTGGCGTGGTCACCATCGACCCCAAGGACGGCCGCGTCACCCGCAACATCGAGTACTACGCCTTCGGCCACGCCAGCCGCTTCGTGAAGCGCGACGCCCGCCGGGTGGACTCGGAAGGCGGCGCCAAGACGCTGGACCACGTGGCCTTCACCAACCCCGACGGCAGCACCGTGCTCATCGTCAGCAACTCGGGCAAGGGCGCCCAGCGCTTCACGGTGCAGGCCCCGGGCCAGCGCTTCAGCTACGAGCTGCCCGCCAGCGGCATCGCGACTTTCACCTGGTGACCGACATGCGCACTCTGCTGCTCTCCGCCCTCCTTGCCGCCTGCGGCTCGGCCCAGGCTTTGGAACTGGCCGGCGTGTTTGCCGACCACATGGTGCTGCAGCGCGAGGCGCCGCTGCGCGTCTGGGGCCAGGCCGAGCCTGGGCAGCAGGTGCGCGTGCAACTTGCCGGCCGCTCGGCCTCTGCGCGGGCGGGCAAGGACGGCCGCTGGCAGGCCACGCTGGCGCCGCTGAAGGCCGGTGGCCCGCACCGCCTGCAGGTGCGCGCTGGGGCCGAGCAGCGCACGCTGGAGGACGTGCTCATCGGCGACGTGTGGATCGCATCTGGCCAGTCCAACATGGAGTGGCGCCTGGCCGACGCGAACAGCGCCGCCACCGAGATGGCCGCCGCCGGTGAGCACCCGCAGATCCGCCACGTGAAGATGCCCAACCGCGTGAGCCTCACGCCGCTGAAAGACACCCCGCCGCTGCGCTGGGATGTGGCCAGCCCGCAGACGGCCGGCGATTTCAGTGCCGTGGCCTGGCACTTCGCGCGCCGGGTGCAGGCGGATGTGCACGTCCCCATCGGCATCCTCAACACCAGCTGGGGCGGCACCCATGCGGAAACCTGGACCAGCCCGCGCGCCAACGCCACCGACCCCGACATCGCCGCCGTGATGCGCGCCATGCCGCCTGATGCCGCGGCCTTCGTGCAGCAGCGCCGGGACCAGATGCTGGGCCGTGTGCGCGCTTTCCAGCATGCCGACCCCGAGGCCGTGGCCGGTGCCGACCCGGCGCTGGACGACAGCGGCTGGCCCACGCTGAACACACCCGAGGTCTGGGAGCGCCAAGGCCTGCCCGGGCTGGACGGCGTCGTGTGGCTGCGCCGCCATGTCACGCTCACCACCGCCCAGGCGGCAGGCGCTGCCACGCTCCACCTCGGGCCCGTGGACGACTGCGACGACACCTTCATCAACGGCCAGCCCATCGGCACCACCTGCGGCTGGGAAGCGCCGCGCACCTACGCCGTGCCGGCCGGCGTGCTGCGCGCGGGCGACAACCTCATCGCCGTGCGCGTGACCGACACCGGGGGCGACGGCGGCATCCATGGCCCGGCAGGCCACCTGCGGCTGGAAACCGCCGCCGGCTCCCAGCCGTTGGCCGGCCGCTGGCAGGCCCGCGTGGAGGCCATCCAGGCCATCACCGCCCCCGGCCCGAACGACCTGCCCAGCCTGCTGTTCAACGGCATGGTGCGGCCCTTCGCGCCGCTGGCCGTCAAGGGCGTGATCTGGTACCAGGGCGAGAGCAACGCGCCGCGCGCGGCCCGCTACGCCCAGGTCTTCCCGCGCCTCATCCAGGACTGGCGCGCGCAATGGCGCGAGCAGGGGCTGAAGGCGCAACTGCCGTTCTACTTCGTGCAGCTGTCGTCCTACGGCCCGCGCCCGCCGCTGCCCGAGGGCAGCGCCTTCGCCGAGCTGCGCGACGCCCAGCGCCAGACGCTGTCGCTGCCCGCCACCGGCATGGCGGTGAGCATCGACGTGGGCGACGCCAACGACATCCACCCGCGCGACAAGCGCACCGTGGGCGAGCGCCTGGCCCGCATCGCGCTGGCGCAGGTCTACGCGCAACCGCTGCCCTTCAAGGGCCCCACGCTGCAGGCCAGCCGCCAGCTGCCCGACGGCAGCTTCGAGCTGCGCTTTGCCGACGTGGCCGGTGGCCTGGCCACGCGCGGCGGCGGCCCGCTGCTGAGCTTTGCCGTGGCGGGCGCCGACCAGCGCTTTTCGCCCGCCCGTGCCGAGATCGTCGGCCCCGACCGGGTGCGCGTGTGGAGCGCCGCCGTGAAGCAACCGGCCGCCTGGCGCTACGCCTGGGCGGACTCGCCGCTGGACGCCAACCTGGTGGACGGCGCGGGCCTGCCCGCCTCGCCCCGGCGCAGCGACACCTGGCCGCTGGCCACGCGTGACATCCGGCCGGAGTTCTGAGTCGCACGCCTGGACTTGGCCGGTACACCCCAGGTGCACTGGCTAGCATGCGGCGGATGACGGGTTCGCTGCTGATCAGCACCAGCCTGGTCGCCCTGCTCGGGGTGGCCCTGCTCGTGCTGGCGCGTTTGGAGCCAGGCCATCGCCACATCAGCGACTGGGGCTGGAGCCACGTGCTGCTGGCCGTCGGCCTGGCGCTGGGCGTGGCTTGGGTGCCGCCTGACATGGTGTCCGAGCGCTACCGTGCCCAGGCCGCGCTGGCCACGCTGGCGGTCATTGCCTCGCTGGCCCTGCAACTGGCCGGTGCCGCACGCTACGCCGGGCGACCCTGGCATGCGCGGCGCAACACGCTGGTTTTCATCGTGCTGCTGGGTGTGATCCTGGGGCTGGCCCTGGTGCAGCACCGGCATGGCGTGATCGCTGCCGCCCTCATCCTCAGCGGCGGTGGGTGGCTGTCAGCGGTCTGGTTGTGGCAGATGGGCGGGCGTGGAGAGCGCTTTGTGGCCGGCTGCTTCGCCGCGACCGGTTTTGTCCACCTCAGCGGGCCGCTGCTGGATCCGCTCGCGCGCTCCACGCTCACGCACCTGCTCGGCATGTGCGTGCAGGCCGTGCTGGCGATGGCGCTCATCCTGCTGTCGGTGAGGCGAGCCCACCAGGAGACCGAACGCGTCAACGCGCGCCTGCGCGACCTGTACGAGCAATCCATGCAGGGGCTGCTCGTCTTGCGTGAGGGGCGGACCGTCTACGCGAACCCGGCCGCGCTGGCGATGTTTGGCTGCGACGGCGTGGCGGACATCGGTGCGGTCGACGGGCTCATCGCACCTGCGGATCACGAGGCGGCCCACAGCCCCTACCGGCAGTTGCTTCAGCAGCGCAGCGGCCGCATCGTCTGGGAGGGCGAGCGCTACCGCCGCGACGGCAGCCGGCTCTACCTGCGCGGCACGTTCAGCTGCGTCGAATGGGAAGGGCAGCCGGCGTTGCTCCTGCTGTTGCTGGACGACACCGAACGGCAGCGTGCCACCGAGGCGCTGCGCCGTCAGGCCCTGCACGACGAGTTGACCGACCTGCCCAACCGGCATGCGGCCCTGGCCCGGCTGGCGGAGCTCACCACGCCCGGTAGCCCCGGCTTTGCGCTGCTGTCGGCCGACCTGGACCGCTTCCAGCTCGTCAACGAGAGCCTGGGCCACGAGACCGGCGATGCGTTGTTGCAGGCCATCGCCCGGCGTTTGCGCCAGGCACTGCCCCCCGATGCCTTCCTGGCCCGCTTGGGGGAAGACCAGTTCCTGCTGCTGCAGCCCGGTGTGGCAGACGACGCCGCCGCGCAATTGACGGGCCAGCGCCTGCTGGCGCTGATGACGGCCCCCTTCGCCGTCGGCCACCGGGCTTTGTACGTGCACCTCTCTGTGGGCCTTGCGCGCTTCCCGGCCCATGGGCAGGACGGCGCGGCACTGCTGCGTGCGGCCGACGTGGCCATGCATCAGGCCAAGCAGCAGGCTGGCGCTGCTGTGACGGCCTACGAGCCTGGCATGGCGGCGGCGGCCGGTGGGCTGCTGGAGCTGGAGCAGGCTCTCGCCACCGCCATCGACCGTGACGAATTCCAGCTCGACTACCAGCCCAAGGTGGCGTCCGGCGCCCGGCGCCTGGTGGGCTTCGAAGCCCTGGTGCGCTGGCAGCGCCCGGGCTGTGGGCGTGTCAACCCGGCCGAGTTCATCCCTGCAGCCGAGCGCACCGGTCAGGTCGTTCCCTTGGGTGCCTTCGTGTTGGGCGAGGCAGCGCGCCAGCTGCGCACCTGGCAGCAGCAGGGCCTCACGCCGCTGCCGGTGGCCGTCAACGTGTCGCCCCTGCAGTTCGAGGACCCCGGCTTTGCCGAATGGCTGCTCGACCTGTTGCGCGCCTACGGCGTGGACCCGGCGCTCATCGAGGTGGAGATCACCGAAACCGCCGCGATGACCCACCTGGACCGCGTGCTGCCCCAACTCGCCCGCCTGCGCGCGGCCGGCGTGGGCGTGGCGTTCGACGACTTCGGCACCGGCCAGAGCTCGCTCACGCTGCTTCGCCGCCTGCCCATCACCACACTCAAGCTGGACCGCAGCATGATCGACCCGCTGCCTGAGCCCTCGGCCGGCGCCGTGGTGCGGGCGGCCTGTGTGCTGGCCAAGGCGCTGGGTTTGACCATCGTGGCCGAAGGCGTGGAGACCGAGGCCCAGGCGGCAGAGGCGGAAGTCCTGGGCTGCACCCACCTGCAGGGCTGGTTGCTGTCCCGCCCGCTGGACGCCGCCGCGGCGGCAGCCTTGTTGCAGCCCGCCGTCAGGCGGCCATGAGCTCACCCATGCGGATGGCGCCACCTGGTTGCCAGGCCGGGTTGAATTGCAGTCCGCTTTTCTGGAACAGCATCACCACGGTGGAGCCCAGCAGGAAGCGGCCCATCTCGTCGCCCTGTGCCAGCGTCACCTGGCCGGGTGCGTAGGTCCACTCGCGCACCGGGCCGCTGCGCTGGATGAGGCCGTGCCAGGGCGTGGCCATGCTGCCCACGATGGTGGCGCCCACCAGCACCAGCACCCAGCGGCCCAGGGCATCGTCGTCGAACACGCACACCACGCGTTCGTTGCGGGCGAACAAGCCCGGCACACCGCGTGCCGTGGTGGGGTTCACCGAGAACAGCGCACCCGGCACGTGCACCATGCGCACCAGCCGGCCCGCAGCGGGCATGTGGATGCGGTGGTAGTCCCGCGGGCTCAGGTACAGGTTGGCGAACAGGCCGTCCTGGAACCGCGCCGCCAGCTCCGCGTCGCCGCCCACCAGCGCGCTGGTGGAGAACGCCTGGCCCTTGGCCTGGTAGACCTGGTCGCCTGCGATGCGGCCCACCTGGCTGATGGCGCCGTCCACCGGGCAGATCAGCGGCCCCTGCGCCAGCGGTCGGGCGCCGGGCTTCAGCGCGCGGGTGAAGAAGTCGTTGAAGGTGGCGTAAGCGCCAATGTCGGGTTCGGCCGCCTCGGACATGTTCACGCCGTAACGCGCCACGAAGCGCTGGATGGCCGCCGTGGTGAAGCCCCCCATGGGTTTGGATGCAAGATGCCCGGCCAAGCGTGTGAGCGCCAGTTTGGGCATCAGGTATTGGGGCAGGACTTTGAGGCGATCGGACATGGCGTTGGCGCCCGATGCACGGCCGGGCGTCCCTGTTTTTGGCGGGCAGTGTACGGGCCGACAATCGGCAGCCATGGCCCTGTTGCACAGCTCCTTCTACCGTTTTACCCCGATGGCGGACCCCACCGCTTTTGCCGATTGGCTGCGTGAACGCGGCGCCGCGCTGGCGCTGGGCGGCGTTGTTCTCGTCGCCCCCGAAGGCCTCAGCGCGGCCATAGCCGGCGAGGCGGACAACGTGCACGCGATGGAGGCCGAACTGCAGGCGCAGCCCGGGCTGGCCGGCCTGCACGTCAAGCACAACACTTGCGAACGCCGGCCGTTCAGCCGCTTCAAGGTGTCGGTCAAGCGCGAGATCGTGGCGTTTGGTGTGCCGGGCGTGGCGGGTGGCGCCACCGCCACCCACGTCAGCCCGCAGCGCTGGCGCGAGCTGCTGGATGACCCCGACACCGTCGTCCTCGACAATCGCAACAGCTTCGAATTCAAGCTGGGGCGCTTCCGAGGTGCGGTGGACCCGGGCGTCGCGCACTTCCGCGACTTCCCCGCCTACGTCGAGGCCCACCGCAGCGAGTGGCAGGGCAAGACAGTGGCCATGTACTGCACGGGCGGCATCCGCTGCGAGAAGACCGCCGCCTGGATGCAGGCACAGGGCGTGAACGTGGCCCAGCTGGACGGCGGCATCCTGAACTTCCTCCAAGCGTTTCCCGACGCAGCGCGCGACTGGGAGGGCGAGTGCTACGTGTTCGACAAGCGCATCGCCATCGACGCCCAGGCCCGCGAGACCGGCACCACGGCCGAGCAGGTGTTCACTGACCCGGCTGATGCGTGGCGTTTGAACCGGGCGAAGCGGCTGGATCCGGCTGCGGAAGATTGAATCCCCGGCCCGGAGCAAAGCCTCCAGGCTGCGATGCATGCGCCCTGCCGCAAACCCCGACAATGCCGATGCGCGCCGCTTGCGCGCACCGAAATCCCTCATTCGATGTCTCATTTGATCGTCCACGGCGGCACGCCCCTTTCCGGCCGCATCGTTCCCTCGGCCAACAAGAACGCCGTCCTGCCCATCCTGTGCGCCACGCTGCTGACGAAGCAGCCGGTCCGCCTGCGCGGCGTGCCCGAGATCACCGACGTGAAGAAGATCGTCGAGGTCTTCCGCAAGCTGGGTTCCCAGGTGGCGCTGGATTTCAAGACCGGCGTCCTGGACGTCCACCACAAGGACACCCATTTCGACCCCGCCACCGACCGCCTGCCGGAGGAGATGCGCTCGTCCATCATGCTGGTGCCCGGCCTCATGGCCCGGTTCGGCGCGGCGCGCATCGAGGACGACGTCAAGGGCTGCACCTTGGGCGCGCGCGAGATCGACCCGCACGTGGAGGTGTTCCAGCGCTTCGGGGCCGACGTCGAGCGCTTGCCCGATGGCCTGGTTCTGAAGGTGGACCGCCCGCTCAAGGGCAATGACCACTGGACGGATTACGCCTCCGTCACCACCACCGAGAACTTCGTGCTGTGTGCCGCATTGGCCCAGGGCACCTCCACGCTGACCAACGCGGCCAGCGAGCCGCATGTGCAGGAGTTCTGCAACTTCATGTCGCTGCTGGGCGCCCAGATTGAGGGGCACGGCACGTCCAAACTCAAGATCACCGGCGTGCAGGAGCTCGGCGGCGCCGACTACACCTTCACCGAAGACTTCCACGAGATCGTCACCTTCCTGGCGCTGGGCGCCATCACGGGCGGCGATGTGCGCGTGAAGAACGGTGCCCCGGAAATGTTCCCGCTGCTGGATCGCACCTTTGGCAAGTTCGGCGTGGAGATCGTGCACGAGGATGGCTGGAGCCGGTGCATCACCCACGGCCCGCTCAAGGTGAAGGAGCCCTTCACGCGCAACATCCTGCAGAAGGTGGAGGCGGCGCCCTGGCCTTACGTGCCGGTGGACCTGCTGCCCATCTTCGTGGCCTTGGGTGTCAAGGCTGAAGGCAGCGTGATGTTCTGGAACAAGGTGTACGACGGTGCCATGGGCTGGACATCGGAGTTGGCCAAGTTCGGTGGCCATGCCTTCCTGAGCGACCCGCACCGCATGATCACCTTCGGCGGCAAGCCGCTGAGCCCGGCCGAGGTGGAGAGCCCATACATCATCCGCGTGGCCATCGCGCTGTTGATGGTGGCAGCCAGCGTGCAAGGCAAGAGCGTGATCCGCAACGCCACACCCATCCGCCGTGCGCACCCGAACTTCGTGGAGCACATCTGCGAACTCGGCGCACGCATCGAGTGGGTCGAAGGCGACTGACATGAGGCCCCGCGCCCCGTCTTGCCCTCCGGAGCGCAGGCACGCTCGGCCTGCCTCGGAGCGGCCCGGCACCTGGCCTGAAAGACAGGGGCGCTGACGTGCGCGGGGTCGGGTGGTTGGCCGTCCTGGTGCTCACGGCCCAGGCCGCGCAGGCAGTGCCGCCGGCAGATGTCATCCGCTGGGTGGCGCAGGACATGTCACCTCACTTCAGCTTCGTCCAGGGCCGCCCGCCGCGCACGGCGGCAGAGCTGGGGCATGGGGAGGTGGATGGCTTCATGCGCGTGCTGCTGGGGCGCCTGCCCAACATCCGGCACGAGTTCGTGGACTCCAGCACCGCCCGCTACGAGGCCGAGAGCCGGCGCGGCCAGACGCTGTGCTCCGCACTGCATGTGCGCACGCCCGAGCGCCTGCGGTGGGCTTATTTTTCTCACCTGTACCCGCCGCTGGTTTCGCGGGAGATCCACGTCATCGTGCGGCGCGATCTGCTGGACAAGCTGTCGCAGGCCCGGCCGCAGGAGGGGCGGCTGCAGCTGTCGGAGTTGCTGAAGCGTTCGGAGTTGCGTTTGCTGGTGGCACGTGACCGCGCCTTCGGGGCGCAGATTGACAGCCTGCTGGCCCAGTACGCCGTGCCCCGCCTGGCGGTCGGTGCGCAACCCAGCGCCCAGATGCTCGACATGCTGCGTGCCGGCCGCATGGATTACACGCTGGACTACCCCTCCGTCGTGCAGGATCACCTCGCCCGCGTGGGGGACCCGGGTGCGCTGGTGGCCTTGCCGGTGGCCGAGGGCCTCAGCACGCTGCTGGCCACAGTGTCCTGCAGCCGCACACCCGAGGGGCGGCGCGCCATCGAGGCGATCGACGCGGCCGTGCGCGAGTTGGCGCGTGACCCCAACCGCGACGCCTGGGTCCGTGAGTGGCGTGGCGACCGCGCCGAGCCGCAGGACATGAGGCGCCTGAACGCCTACCTCGACGAGCGCGCCCGGGGTGGGCCGCGCATCGAATAGCGGCGGTTCACGTTGGCCCGCCCGCCCAAGCCTCAGCTGCCATTGCGCGACGGCGTGGCCGCGAGCGCGGTCTTCTGTCCGCCCGGACCCTGGCCCACACTCACCGCCTTCCTCGACGAACGACTGCCTCGCGTGCTGGACTGGGCCGCCCGCATTGCCCGGGGTGACGTGGTGAACGATGCGGGCCAACCCCTGCCCGCTGCGCCCTACCTGGGCAACCGCCGTGCTTACTACTGGCGCCATCTCGACGTCGAGCCCGAGGTGCCCTTCGAAGCCCGCATCCTGTTCCAGGACGAGCACCTGTTGGTGGCCGACAAACCCCACTTCCTGCCCGTCACGCCCAGCGGCATCTACGCGCGGCAGACGCTGATGGCGCGTTTGCGGCATGCCACGGGCCTGCTGGACCTGAACCCCGTGCACCGGCTGGACCGGGAAACGGCTGGCCTCGTGGTGTTCAACCTGAGGCGCGAGGAGCGCGACGCGTACCACCGACTCTTCCGTGAACGCAGCGTGGCCAAGGTCTATGAGGCCGTGGCGCTGCTGGGCCCCGGTCCCTGGCCGCGCGTGCTGCGGCACCGCCTCGCAGAGCCGGAGGGTGAAGGCTTCATGCAGATGCAGGTGGTGGACGGTGAGCCCAACGCGCAGACCTGGGTGAACCTTGTCGAGGCACTGCCCGGCGGCCTGGCGCGCTATGAGCTGCGCCCCCACACCGGCCAGCGGCACCAGCTGCGTGTGCAGATGAACGCCATCGGCCTGCCGCTGGTGGGCGACCGCATCTACCCCGTGCTGCAGCCGCACGAGAACCCGCCGCGCTTCAACGCGCCGCTGCAGCTGGTGGCGCGCGCCATCGCGTTCACCGACCCTGTCACGGGCCTGTCGCGCCGCTTCGAGCGCGACGCCGCCACAATGTCGCAGCCATGACCTCGCCGAACGCCAACGCCCAAGTCCAGGAGCTGCGCCGCCAGCTGAAGTCGCTGCTCGATGCCGCCACGGCCAATGAGCGCAAGCTGGACCGCTTCGATGCACTGGAGCGTCGCCTCATCGCGGTGAGTTCCATGGAGGAGCTGGTCAACCTGCTGCTGGTGGATTGCCGCGACGATTTCAAGCTGGACGCAGCCGAGCTCTGGTTGTTGGACCCCGACGAGGAGCTGCGCCGCGCGCTGCCGGCGCTGCCCATGGTCAAGGCGCCCCGGCTGCTGGACAGCCATGCGCCGTTGAAAGACCTGTTCGGCGTCGTGCGCACCACGCGCCTCGTCGGCCCAGGGCCCGACGAAGGCCTGCTGGTCCAGGCCTTCGAGCCCGGCACGGCCATGCGGTCGGCAGCCCTGCTGCCGCTGATCCGGCAAGGCCTGTTGATCGGCAGCCTGCACCTGGGTTCGCGCGACCCCGAGCGCTACGACGTCACCTCCGGCACCAAGTTCCTGGACCGGCTGGCGGCCATCGCGGCCATCGCCATCGAGAGCATGCTCAATCGCGAACGCTTGCGCCGCGCCGGCATGACCGACGGGCTGACCGGCGTGCACAACCGCCGCTACTTCGACCACCGCAGCCTGATCGAGTTCAGCCAGGCCGTGCGCCACCGCTACCCGCTGGCCTGCCTGTTCCTGGACATCGACCACTTCAAGGCGATCAACGACCGCCACGGTCACCCGGTGGGCGACGAGGTGCTGCGGCAGGTGGGGGGGCTCATCCAGCGCTCACTGCGCACCGGAGACCTTGCAGCCCGCTACGGCGGTGAAGAGTTCGTCGTGCTGCTGCCCCGCACCGATCTGGCCGGTGCCCGTGAGGTGGCCGAGCGCATCCGGCTGATGGTGCAGGAGGCGCCGTTCGTGACGCCGGAGGGCGGCGCGGTGAGTGCGACCGTGTCGGTGGGCCTGGCGATGCTGCCGGCCGATGCGACCAGCTTTGCCGAGCTGCTGGCCGCCGCCGACCGTGCCGTCTATGACGCCAAGCGCGAGGGACGCAACCGCACCGTGGCGGTGCCAGCCTGACCTGCCGACGGCGTCTCCCTTGCAGCCCCCGCTGCCGCGGGATGAGCCGGGTCAGGTCAGCCCGGCATCCAGGCGAGAGGACCGCCGGCCCATCCCGCCCCGGAACGCAGCATTGAACCTGCGGATGAGCGGCCCGCTCAAGGGCGT
>JBBIVU010000003.1:0-41762 GCA_037439585.1 Roseateles sp.
CTGGGCGCCGCCGCGCTGGCCGGCACCAGCTACCCGCTGGACCGCGAGCGCGTCGCCAAGACGCTGGGCATGGAAGCCTGCGCGCAGAACAGCCTGGACGCCGTCAGCGACCGGGACTTCGCCATCGAGTTCACCTCGGCCGCCACGCTGGTGATGCTGCACATCTCGCGCCTGTCGGAAGAACTCATCCTGTGGATGAGCCAGAACTTCGGCTTCATCGCGCTGCCTGATGCCTTCTGCACGGGCTCGTCGATCATGCCGCAGAAGAAAAATCCGGACGTGCCCGAGCTGGCGCGCGGCAAGACAGGCCGCGTGGTGGGCCACCTGATGGGCCTGGTCACGCTGATGAAGGGCCAGCCCCTGGCCTACAACAAGGACAACCAGGAAGACAAGGAACCCCTGTTCGACACGGTGGACACGCTGAAGGACACGCTGCGCATCTTTGCCGACATGCTGGCCGGCCTGACCGTGAAGCCCGAAGCCATGCGGGCCGCCGCTCTCAAGGGCCACGCCACCGCCACCGACCTGGCCGACTACCTGGTCAAGAAGGGCCTGCCCTTCCGCGACGCACACGAGGTGGTGGCCCACGCCGTGAAGACGGCCACCGCCCGGGGCGTGGACCTGGCCGCGCTGTCGCTGGACGCGCTCAAGGCCTTCGATGCCCGCGTGGAGGCCGACGTGTTCGACGTGCTCTCCCTCGAAGGCTCGCTCAACGCCCGCAACGTGCTGGGCGGCACAGCGCCGGCCCAGGTGCGTGCCCAGGTCGCCCGTCACCGCGCCCGCTTGGCTTGAGTTGACTCAAGGTCGGCACCCCACCTACCGCCTAGCATCCGCCCCATGAGCACCCTCGCCTGGACCGACAACCTCGTCCTGAACCAGCCCCAGCTGGACACCACCCATCAGGAGTTCATCGACCTGCTGAACGCCTTCGGCGCCGCGCTGGACGGCGGCGTCGACGCCCTGCCCGCCTACCAGGCGCTGCTGACGCACACCGAGGCGCACTTCGCCATGGAAGAGGACTGGATGGCCCGCTGCGGCTTCGAGCCCCAGAACTGCCACACCAGCCAGCACGCCATGGTGCTGAACGTGATGCGCGAAGCCCTGCGCTACGCCAACGAGCTGAACGACCGCGAGCCGCTGAACATCCTGCGCACCGAGCTGGCCGGCTGGTTCCCGCAGCATGCCGAGATGATGGACGCGGCCCTGGTGTGGACCATGGAGCAGCGCGGCTTCGACCCGGCGACGGGCGAGTGCCGCGAGCCGGTGGCGACAGAAGCTGCGGGCTCGGGCTGCGGCTCTGGCGGCTGCGGGCACTGATCGCGCCGCACACACCGCGAACAACGGACACGAAACGAGGGCCGCTTGCGCGGCCCTTGGTCTTTCTACTTACTTTTTCAAGTAATCGAAGAACGCCTGCGAGTTGGATTCGCGGCCCAGGAAGTCTTTCACCAGCTCAGGTGCCGGCTTCTGTGCGCCCTGCCCCAGCACCTGCTCGCGGTAGCGCTTGCCGACCTCGGGCGAGAGCTTGTCGGCCGCGAAGGCGGTGCGCAGGTCCATGGCCACCACCAGGCTCCACAGGTAGCCGTAGTAGCCCGCACCGTAGCCCCCGGCGATGTGGGCGAAGCCGGCCGGGAACATCGTGCCTGGCACATAGCCCAGCGGCGTGGCGCCTTCCATGCGAGCCCACAGCGGCAGCGGCTCGGGCTTGGCCTGTTGGTGCAAGGCCAGGTCGTAGCTGGCGTAGAGGTGCTGGCGGCCGAACTGGCTGCCCTTGCCGTAGTGCTTGGCGGCCACGGCCTGGGCCACCATGGCATCAGGCACGGGCTTGCAGGTGGGGCACACGTCCTGCATCAGCTTCAGCACGTTCTTGTCGTAGACCCAGTCTTCCAGCATCTGCGACGGGGCCTCAACGAAGTCGTGCATCACCGTAGTGCCCGATGTGGCGGCGTAGCGGGTGGTGGAGAGGTTCACGTGCACCGCATGGCCCAGCTCGTGCAGCAGGGTCTCCACCTCGTCCAGCGTCAGGCCGTTGCGGTCGAAGTTGACGACCAGCGCGGCGGCCGGCGTGCGGTGGATGCGCGTGGCGCTGCCGCGCAGGGGCCACACCGCCGCGTGGTTGTACTTGCCGTCGCGCGGGTAGAGGTCCACGTAGAGCTGGGCGATGGCCTTGCCCGACGCTGCGTCGCTGACGACATAGGTCTGCGCCTCGTCGTGCCACAGCCTGTTGGCCACGCGCTCGTACTTGACGCCCATCACCTTCTCGATGACGTGCAGCGCGAACTCCAGGCTGGCCTGCGGCGGGAAGTAGGGCCGGAAGGCGTTCTGGTCCACGCTGAACTTCTGCAGCTTCACGCGTTCGCTGTAGAAGGTGGCGTCCCAGCGCTCGACCTTGACCTGATCCACCGGCACGCCCAGGTGCTGGGCCTTGGCCGCGCGCAGCTCCTCCAGCTCGGTCTTCTCCCGGGCGTTGACGGCACCCGTCACGGAGTCCAGGAAGCGCGTGGCCATGGCGCCGTCCTTGGCCATCTGGCGGCGCAGGTTGAAGTCCACGTAGTTGTCGAAACCGAACAGCTTGGCGTACTCGCCGCGCAGCGTGACGATGCGGGCCAGCAGGTCGAGGTTGGGCTGGCCGCCCTCGTTGGTCTTGGCCAGCCACATGCGCCGGCGGGCCTCGCCGTTCTCGGCGCTGCGCATCACGGGCACGTAGCTCGGGTAGTCCACGCCCAGCAGGATGCGGCCTTGCTCATCGCGCTTGGCCTTCTCCCACACACCCGCGGGCACGCCCTGCAGTTCGGCCTCGGTGAAGGCCACACGGGTGCCGGCGTCGCGGATGTTCTTGCCGAACTGCTGGTCCAGCTCGGTCAGCGTGTCCAGGATCTGCTTGGCGCGCTCGCGTTTGCCCTTGGGCAGGGCCACGCCACTGTCCTCGAACTGGGCCGAGGCCAGGCGCACCAGCTCGGCGTCGATGCCGTCCTTCTGGGGCGCCTTCTGCAGCGCGCGGTAGAGCTTCTCGTTCTGACCCAGGCTGGACGTGAAGTCGGCCCAGCGCAGCGAGCAGGCCTGGGCCGCGTCGCGCACGGCCTTGTCCGGGTGCACGTTGAGCACGAAATCCGCTGGCGCCTGGTGGTCTTCCAGGTAGACGGTCATGTTGTCGAACGCGGCCAGCCAGCCAGCGTCGACCGTGCGCTTCTCCAGCGCGGCAACACGCTGCCGGGCCCCCTTCAGGCCGGTGTCGCAGCCGGCCTGCAGTGCCGGTGCAGATTTGAACGTGGGGAAGTTGGGCGCCGGCAGCCGGGGTTGGGCCTGGGCGGCTGCGGCGGCCAGGGCCAGCGCGGCGAGGGTGGTCAGGGCGGGTTTCATCGCGTCTCCTTGTGGGAAGGCCGCGATTCTCCCGGCACGGCGCTGCCGCGCCGTTCGTCACCGCCTCACTTTTGCAGCAGGGCTTTCACCTGGGCCAGGGCACTGGGGTCGTCCAGCGTGGTGAGGTCGCCGGGGTCGCGGCCCTCGGCCACGGCCTGCAGCGCGCGGCGCAGCAGCTTGCCGGACCGCGTCTTGGGCAGCACGCCAACGAAGTGCACCCGCGCCGGGCGGGCCACGGCGCCGAGCTGGCCGTCCACGTGCTTCATCACCTCGCCTTCGAGCGCGAGCGACGCCAGCGCCGGGTCGCGCAGCACCGCGAAGGCGATGGCAACCTGGCCCTTGAGCTGGTCGGCCACGCCCACCACGGCCACCTCGGCAATGGCCGCGTGGCTGGAGATGCTTTCCTCGATCTCGCGCGTGCCCAGGCGGTGGCCAGCCACGTTGATGACGTCGTCGGTGCGACCGAGGATGAAGGTGTAGCCGTCCGCGTCGCGCAGGCCCCAGTCGAAGGTGGAGTACACCTGCTGGCCCGGCACGCTGCTCCAGTACGTGCGCACGAAGCGCTCGTCGTCGCCCCACACGGTTTGCAGGCAGCCGGGCGGCAGCGGGTGCGCGATGGCCAGCACGCCCTTCTGGTTGGGCTCGGTCAGCGGCTGGCCGGTCTGCTCGTCCAGCAGCTGCACGTCGTAGCCGTACATCGGCATGCCCGGCGAGCCGAAGCGCGTGGGCACCGGGTCCACGCCGGGCACGTGGTTGGCCACGGTCAGCAGCGGCCAGCCGGTTTCGGTCTGCCAGTAGTTGTCGACGATGGGCACGCCCAGGGCCTCGGCAATCCAGCGGCCCGTGGGCTCGTCCAGCGGCTCGCCGGCCAGGAAGAGCGCGCGCAGCGTGGACAGGTCATGGCGCTTGAGCAGCGCCGGGTCGTGCTTCTTGAGCACGCGCACGGCGGTGGGCGCACTGAACATGACGGTGACCTTGTACTTCTCGACCAGGCTCCACCAGATGGCAGCGTCCGGGTTGATGGGCAGCCCCTCAAACATCAGCGTGGCCATGCCGGCGATCAGCGGGCCGTAGATGATGTAGCTGTGGCCCACCACCCAGCCGATGTCGCTGGTGGAAAAGTACGTCTCGCCGGCCTTGCCGCCGAAGATGTAGTCCATGCTGGTGGCCAGGGCCACGGCGTACCCGCCCACGTCGCGCTGCACGCCTTTGGGCTTGCCCGTGGTGCCGCTGGTGTAAAGCGTGTAGCTGATCTCGTTCGCCTCCAACCAGGCCACCGGCACGCGGGTGCCGGCATGCTGGGTGCGCTGGGCGGCGTAGTCCAGGTCACGGCCCGCCACGGGCGTGAAGGCCGCCAGGCCACGGTCCACCATCAGCACGCTCGCCGGCTTGTGGGCGGCCAGCGCGATGGCTTCGTCGAGCAGCGGCTTGTAGGGCACGACCTTGCCGCCCCGGCTGCCAGCGTCGGTGCTGACGATGAGCTTGGGCGCGGCGTCGTCGATGCGGCTGGCGAGGCTGACGGACGCGAAGCCGCCGAACACCACCGAGTGGATGGCGCCGATGCGCGCGCAGGCCAGCATGGCAAACGCGGCCTCGGGGATCATGGGCATGTAAATCAGCACCCGGTCGCCCTGCCCCACACCCTGGGCCTGCAGGATGGCGGCCATGGTCTCCACCTCGGCCTGCAGCTGCGCGAAGCTGTAGACGACTTCCTTGCCCACCTCGGTGGACACCCAGATCAGCGCCGCGTCACCCGGCCGCGTGGCGGCATGGCGGTCCACCGCGTTGTGGCACAGGTTGGTGGTGCCGCCCACAAACCACTTCGCGAACGGCGGCCGACTGGTGTCGCAGATCTGCTGCGGCGGCGTTTGCCAATCGATGCGACGGGCCTGCTCGGCCCAGAAAGCGTCGCGGTCGGTGAGGCTGCGGCGGTGGAAATCGGCGTAGGTCGTCATGCCGGCCAGTGTGGGCTTGGGCCACTGACATCAGTCTGACCCTGGGTTGCCCATGAGAAAATAAAGGGTTTCCACTGATCAACGACTCGCGCCAGATCGGGGTTTGCCCTCAAAATCAGGCGCTTTACGTCTGCACCAGATTGACGGTGCCCAGGCCCCTACCTAACCTGCGCGCTGCTGCCCACACCCGCTACCGCGACCGCTTGCGGTCCGCCTCCGCCCCCCGGTTCCTGTCTGTCGAATGTCCCTGGTTTCCCTTGCCCCGCTGAATCGCATTGCTGCGGCCTGCCTGCTGGCCGCCGGCTGTGCCGTTCACGCACAAGGGGTGGCCCAGGCCTCGACGACGCCACCGCCCGGCACCATGACAGGCGCCTATGGCCAGAGCCTGCAGCAACAGCAGGAGGCGGCCCCCGCGGACAAGGCCACGGCGGCTCCAACCGCCGCGCCCAAGCCCGCGCCGGCACAAGACGCCGTGACCCGCTTCCTCAGCGAACGCGGCCTGCTCAACGCAGCTGAACCCGGTGCCCCGGCCCGTCTGCTGGCCAGCGTGCGCGACACCGCCTCCGACCTCGTGCTGTCGGCCATGAACTTCCTGGGTGTGCGCTACACGCGCGGCGGCAACTCGGTGGAAAACGGCTTCGACTGCAGCGGCTTCACCCGCCACATCTTCGAGATGAGCGTGGGCCTGGTGCTGCCCCGCCGCGCCGACGAGCAGGCCAAGGACAGCAGCCTGGCCGCCATCCGCAAGGACGAACTCAAGCCCGGCGACCTGGTGTTCTTCAACACCATGCGCGCCACCTTCAGCCACGTGGGCATCTACGTGGGTGAAGGCAAGTTCATCCACGCCCCCCGCACCGGCAGTGCCGTGCGCGTGGAAGACATGCGCGACTCCTACTGGGCCAAGCGCTTCACCGGCGCCCGCCGGGCGGACCTGAAGGCCACGGAATCCAACGCGAGCCGCTGAGGTTCATCAACGGCGCTGAGCCCTGCGCACGGCAGGGCTCGCGAACACAGCCACAGAGGCACGGAGACGCAGAGGATCTGCCATCCCCTGATGTTCCGTATTTCTCTGTGCCCCTGTGCCCCTGTGCCTCTGTGGCTGTGTCTCGTTTTTCTAGCCGGCCACCCGCTTGGCGACCAACGTCAGGATCTCGTAGCTCGCGCACAGCTCACCACGCTGGTTGGTCACGGCCACGTCCCAGCCGATGACGCCCTGGGCGGGCTGGTCGTCGCGCGGCGGGCGGTCCACCTTGCGCTTCGCCGTGAGGCGCGCCTGGATGGTGTCGCCGATGGCCACCGGCGTGACGAAGCGCAGGTTCTCCAGGCCGTAGTTGGCCAGCACCGGGCCGGGCGCCGGGCTCACGAACAGACCCGCTGCCGCCGACAGCACAAAGTAGCCATGTGCAATGCGCTTGCCGAAGGGCGACTCCTTGGCCGCCACCTCGTCGAAGTGCATGTAGAAGTAGTCGCCCGACAGACCGCCGAAGGCCACGATGTCGGCCTCGCCCACCGTGCGGCGGTGGGTCAGCAGGCTCATGCCGACCTCCACATCCTCGAAATAGCGGCGGAAGGGGTGGACCTCGCTCTCCGTCACCGCACCGCCGCGCTGGTACTCCCCGGTCATGGCCGAGATCATGGTGGGCGAGCCCTGCACCGCGCAGCGCTGCAGGTAGTGCTTCACCGCGCGCAGGCCGCCCAGCTCTTCGCCACCGCCGGCGCGGCCGGGGCCGCCGTGCTTGAGTTTGGGCAACGGCGAGCCGTGGCCGGTGTTCTCCAGCGCAGCCTCGCGGTCCAGCACCAGCATGCGGCCGTGCCAAGCGGCAAAGGTGGGCACGGCCTGCGCGGCCAGCGCCGGGGTCTTGGTGCAGACGGTGCCGACAAGGCTGCCCCGGCCCAGGGTGGCCAGGTGCAGGGCCTCGTCGAAGTCGCCGTAGGGCAGCAACGTGGTCACCGGGCCGAAGGCTTCCAGGTGGTGTGCATCGCTGGCGGCCGAGTCGCGCGCCAACAGCAGCGTGGGCGCGAAGAAAGCGCCATCCGCCACGCCCTCGCCCTTCGGCGCGAAGCCGTCGCGCTCGCTCAGCAGCACTTCGCAGTTCCGGACCAGTTGGGCCACGCGCCCGGCCACGTCGGCCTGCTGGGCCTTGCTGGCGAGCGCACCCATGCGCACGCCTTCCACGGCGGGGTCACCGACGACGGTCTTGGACAGCCTTGCCTTCAGCGCCGTCGCGACCGCATCGGTCAGGTGGCGCGGCACCAGCGTGCGGCGGATGGCCGTGCACTTCTGGCCGGCCTTGGCCGTCATCTCACGGGCCACTTCCTTGATGAAAAGGTCGAACTCCGGGTCGTCCGGCGTCACGTCTGGCGCCAGGATGGCGCAGTTCAGGCTGTCGGCCTCGGCGTTGAAGGGGATGCTCTTCTTCAACAGGTTGGGGTGGGCCTTGAGCATCAGCGCGGTGTCGGCGCTGCCGGTGAAGGTGACCACATCGGCCTCGTCCAGCCGCTCGAACAGGTCGCCCGTGCCGCCGATGATGAGCTGCAGCGCCCCAGCCGGCACCAGGCCGGACTCGACGATGAGCCGCACGCAGGCCTCGGCCACATAACTCGTCGCCGTGGCGGGCTTCACCAGGCAGGGCATGCCGGCCAGGAAGCTGGGCGCGAACTTCTCCAACATGCCCCACATGGGGAAGTTGAAGGCGTTGATGTGCAGCGCCACGCCACGCTTGGGCACGAGCACGTGGCTGCCGATGAAGTGGTTGTTGGCGCCCAGGCGCATGGCCGGGCCCTCGTGCAACACGTTGCTGCTGGGCAGGTCCTTGCCGCCGATGGAGGCGTAGGCAAACAAGGTGCCGATGCCGCCCTCGATGTCGATCCAGGAGTCGCTGCGCGTGGCGCCGGTGTGGGCGCTGATGGCGTACAGCACCTCCTTGCGCTCCATCAGGTAGGCGGCCAGTGCCTTGAGCACGCGGGCGCGGTCCTGGAAGTGCGTGCGCAGCAGACCGGGCAGCGCCGTGCCGCGCGCAAAGGCCAGGCTTTCAGCAAAGTCCAGGCCTTCCTCGTGGGTGTGGGCCACGACGCGGCCGTTGATCGCGCTGGTCAGCGCCTTGGAGGCGCGCTCGCCAACCCAGCGGCCGGCGATGTAACTCTGGAGGGTGGGAACTGCCATGGGTAATCCTTCCGCCGCGCCCTGCGCAGCCCGGTCGACAAGACGGCCCCGAAGGGCCGCCCGTTTTCGCTCGCGGCGGCCAACGGCCGCCACAGCGCCTTACTTGATCAGCGCCCAGGCACCGTCCTTGATCTGCACCATCACGCGGGCGCGCTGGTCCAGGCCGAGGTGGTCGCCCGCCGTCATGTTGAACACGCCGTGCGCGCCGGCCACGTTCTTCACGTTCTCCAGCGCATCGCGCAGCGCGGCACGGAAGGCAGGGGTGCCGGGCTGGGCCTTCTTCAGCGCCTCGGGCGCGGCGGCGGCCAGCAGCAGGCCGGCATCCCAGGCATGGCCGCCGAAGGTAGACACACTGCCCTTGCCGTTGGCGGCCTCGTACTTGGCGATGTAGTCCTGCGCGCTCTTCTTCACCGGGTGGTCGGCCGGCAGTTGCGCGGCCACCAGCACCGGGCCGGCAGGCAGCAGCGTGCCTTCCACATCCTTGCCGCCCACGCGCAGGAAGTCGTTGTTGGCCACGCCGTGGGTCTGGTAGATCTTGCCCGTGTAGCCGCGCTCCTTGAGCGCCTTCTGCGGCAGCGCGGCAGGCGTGCCCGAGCCGGCGATGAGGATGGCGTCGGGCTTGGCCGCCACCAGCTTGAGCACCTGGCCGGTGACGGAGGTGTCCGTGCGGTTGTAGCGCTCGCTCGCCACGATGTTGAGCTTCTTGGTGGCGGCCATCTTGTTGAACTCGCCCCACCAGCCCTCGCCGTAGGCATCGGCAAAGCCGATGAAGCCCACGGTCTTGACGCCGTTGTCGGCCATGTGAGTCATGATGGCCAGCGTCATCATGATGTCGTTCTGCGGCGTCTTGAAGACCCACTTCTTCTTGGCGTCCAGCGGCTCCACGATGCGGGCCGACGCGGCCATGGAAATCATGGGCGTGCCGCTCTCGGACACGGCGTCGATCATCGCCAGCGAGTTGGGCGTCACGGTGGAGCCGATGACGATGTCCACCTTGTTCTCGGTGATGAACTTGCGCGTGTTGGCCACGGCCGTGGTCGTGTCGGAAGCATCATCCAGCACGATGTAGTTCACCTTCTGGCCCCCGATGGTGGTGGGCATCAGCGCAACGGTGTTCTTCTCTGGGATGCCCAGCGAAGCGGCCGGGCCGGTGGCGGACAGGGTCACGCCCACGTTGATGTCAGCGTGCGCCGCCAGGCTCAGCGTGGCGGCCAGGGCCAGGGCGAGTTGCTTGAATTGCTTCATCGGGTTGTCTCCTCGGGGGTTATGGGTTGAGCACCGGCTGGCGCGGTTGCACCGCGCCCAGGCCGCCAAAGAACAGGTCGCTGACCAGGGCCGCGAGCGCGTCGTGCGACAGGTCGCCGTCGGGCCGCAGCCAGGTGAAGGTCCAGTTGATCATGCCAAAAAGCAGCATGGTCAGCGGCTTGTGCAGGTGGGCTTCGCGCAGCTCGGGCCGCACCTGGCTCAGCGCCGTGGCGAACTCGTTCACCACGCGGCGCTCCACGTCCAGCAGGCGCTCGCGCTCGGTCTCGGCCAGGAACTTGATCTCGCTGGTCAGCACGCGGTGCTGGGCCTGCGCATCGGCATAGGCGCGGGTGAAGCGCTCGATCAGCGCCCGCAGTTGCGCATCGGGCGCGAGCTGCTGGGCCTTCACCTCGTCCACCAGCGCCAGCAGCGCGTGCACGTGGCTGTCGCAGATCTGGGCCAGCAGTTCCTGCTTGTCCTGGAAGTAGTGGTACAGCGTGGGCTTGGCCACACCGCAGGCCTCGGCCACCTGGTTCATGGAGGTGGCGCTGAAGCCTTGGTCGGCGAACAGGTGGGCCGCAGCGGCGAGGATGTCCTCGCGCTGGGCTTCGAAGCCAGGGGCGCGTTTACGGGCCATCTTGTTGGCGTTGGACAGTCTATGAAACCAGGCCACAGAGGCACAGAGACGCAGAGGCATTGCCATACCGCGTCGCTCTGTGCCTCTGCGACTCCGTGGCTGTGTTGAAGGGCCGGGGATGTTGCATCAACGTTCGTCGAAGCTGATGACGACCTGGTCGGTCAGCGGATGCGCCTGGCAGCTCAGGATGAAGCCCGCAGCGACCTCGTCCTTGTCCAGCGCAAAGTTCTTGTCCATGCGCACCTGGCCCGCCACCAGCTTGCAGCGGCAGGTGGAGCACACACCGCTCTTGCAGGAGAAGGGCACGTCCATGCCTTCGCGGGCTGCGGCGTCCAGCAGGCTGGGGTCGGTGGACAGGAACTCGATCTCGCGCGACATACCGTCGCGGATGACGGTCACGCGGGCCTGCGGCGCATCGCCAGCCTTCGTCTCGTGCGGCGCCGGCTGGCCGCTCAGCGACTGCGGCGTGCCAAAGCGCTCGATGTGAATGCGCTCGGCAGGCACGCCCGAACCGAGCAGCGCCGCCTCGGCCTGGTCGTTCATCTCGAAGGGGCCGCAGACGAAGACCTGATCGACGCTGGCGGCCGGTACCGGGCCGGCCAGGAAGGCGCTGAGCTTGCCGGCGTCCAGACGGCCGCCGTACAGCGGCGCGTCCACTGCCTCGCGGCTGAACACCAGGTGCAGCGACAACCGCGTCATGAAGCGGTTCTTCAGGTCTTCGAGTTCTTCCTTGAACATGGTCGACGCGGTGCGGCGGTTGGCGTAGATCAGCGTCGCGCGCGATGCGGGCTCACGTTCCAGCAGCGCACTGAGCAGGCTCAAGATGGGCGTGATGCCCGAGCCGCCAGCGATGAAAAGCACATGCCGCCCGGCGCTGGCGGCAGGCAGCACGAAGCGGCCTTGCGGCGGGTAGGACTCGATGACGTCGCCGGCCTTCAGCTGCTCATGCACCCAGGTCGAGAACGCACCGCTGTCCACGCGGCGGATGCCGACCTGCAGCCGGCGGTCGGAGCAGATGGAATAGCTGCGGCGCAGTTCCTGGCCGCCGATGGTCGCGCGCAGCGTCAGGTACTGGCCGGGCTCGAAGGCGAAGCCCTCGGCCGGCGCTTCGAAGCCGACGACCATGGCATCGTCGGTGTCGCGCTCGACGGAGGTCACGCGCAGGGGATGGAAGTGGAGGGCCATTTCAGTTCAAAGCGATGTACGCCGAGGGAACACAGCCACAGAGGCACAGGGACGCAGAGAGACTTCCATCCCGCTGCCTCTGTGTCTCCGTGCCTCTGTGGCTTTGTTTGAATTTCACAGTCAGATGGGCTTGAAGTATTCGAAGGGCTCGCCGCACTCGATGCAGCGCCAGGTGGACTTGCACGCGGTGGAGCCGAAGCGAGAGAGCTGTTCGGTTTGCCCACCGTCGCAGCGCGGGCAGCGCAGCTTGGGCACCACACGGATGGCCTGCTCCGCGCTGCACCGCGGCGGCACGATGCCGTACTGCTGCAGCTTCTCGCGGCCCTCGGCCGTGATCCAGTCGGTCGTCCAGGCCGGGCTGCGCTGCATCGTGACGGTCACGGCGCCAAACTCGGCCAGCGCCGCGCGCACATCGTCCGCGATCAGCTCGGTGGCCGGGCACCCGCTGTAGGTGGGCGTGAGCACCACCTCCAGGCCCGCGCCGGCGGCACGCAGGTCGCGCACGATGCCCAGCTCCACCAGGCTCACCGCCGGGATCTCCGGGTCGAGCACGGCAGCCAGCTTGGCGCGGGCGCGGTCCAGGTCCATCACCAGACGCCGCCCGGGTAGGCGCGCTGCAGGTGCTGCATCGTGGCCAGCAGGTGGCCCATGTGCTCGCTGTGGATGCCCAGGATGCCCTGGGGCTGCATGGCACTGTCGCGCGGCAGCGTGAGCGTGGCTTCGGCCATCAGCGTGGCCCAGCGGGCGCGCCACTCGGGCTCCAGCTCGCGCCAGGCGGGGCCGACACCGTCGACACCGGCGGCCGCGAACAGCTCGTTGAAGTAAGGCCAGAGCACTCCCAGCGCCGCCTGCATGCGGGCTTGGGATTCGGCCGTGCCGTCGCCCAGCCGCACCACCCAGTCGCTGCTGTGCTGGCGGTGGTAGCGCACCTCCTTCAGCGACTTGGCGGCGATGCCCGCCAGCTCGGCGTCGGCACTGTTTTGCAGGCGCTCGTACAGCAACTCCAGCCAGATCGCCAGGGCCGCGTTGCGCAGCGTGGTGAGGGCGAAATCGCGCCCGCCGCTGCCATCGCTGGGGCTGGCGGCGGCGTTGGGCAACTCCACCAGCACGAGGTTGCGGTAGTCGCGCTCTTCGCGCAGGAAGGCAAGCTGGTCTTCGTCGCGGCCCGCGCCTTCGACCTGGCCGGCATAGGTCAGCAGCGCACGCGCCTGGCCCAGCAGGTCCAGCGCCATGTTGGACAGGGCCAGGTCTTCCTCGATGACCGGCGCGTGGCCGCACCACTCACCCAGCCGCTGGGCGTGGATGAGGCAGCTGTCCGCCAACTGCAGCAGGTAGTTGAGCTTGGCGTCCATCACATGTGGTTGAGCTCTTCGGGGAGCTCATAGAAGGTGGGATGGCGGTAGACCTTGTTGTCGGCCGGCTCGAACAGGCTGCCCTTCTCGACCGGGTCGCTGGCCACGATCTGCTCCGAGCGCACGACCCAGATGCTCGTGCCCTCTTGCCGTCGGGTGTAGACGTCGCGCGCCATCTGGATGGCCATGGCCGAATCGGCCGCGTGCAGGCTGCCGCAGTGCTTGTGGTCCAGGCCCGCCTTGCTGCGGACGAAAACCTCCCAAAGAGGCCATTCTGCGGAACTGTTGTTGCTCATCATCTTTCCTTCAAACACAGCCACAGAGTCACAGAGACACGGAGGAAGAAGCGCGATCTCTCTGTGCCTCTGTGTCTCTGTGGCGTCTTGTCTTCAAGCGGCCTTGGCTTTCACCGCGGACTTGGCGGCATGCGCCATCGCCGCCTCACGCACCCAGGCGCCATCGTCCCAGGCCTTGTTGCGGGCGGCCAGGCGCTCGCGGTTGCAGGGGCCTTCGCCGCCCACCACGCGCCAGAACTCCGCCCAGTCGATGGCGCCGAAGTCATAGCTGTCGCGTTCGGCGTTCCAGGTCAGGTCGGGGTCGGGCACCGTCACACCCAGGATCTCGGCCTGGGGGATGGTGGCGTCCACGAACTTCTGACGCAGCTGGTCGTTGGTGACGCGCTTGATGCCCCAGCGGATGCTCTGCTCGGAGTTGGGCGAATCCTTGTCCGCCGGGCCGAACATCATCAGCGCGGGCCACCACCAGCGGTTCACGGCGTCCTGCACCATGGCCTTCTGCTGAGCAGTGCCCTTTTGCATCATCACCAGCAGGCTCTCGTAGCCCTGGCGCTGGTGGAAGCTCTCCTCGCGGCAGACGCGGATCATGGCTCGCGCGTACGGCGCGTAGGAGCAGCGGCACAGCGGCACCTGGTTCATGATGGCCGCACCGTCCACCAGCCAGCCGATGACGCCGATGTCTGCCCAGGTGAGCGTCGGGTAGTTGAAGATGGAGCTGTACTTGGCCTTGCCGCTGAGCAGCGCCGCCGTCATCTCGTCGCGGCTGGTGCCCAGCGTCTCGGCGGCGGCGTAGAGGTAGAGGCCGTGGCCGCCCTCGTCCTGCACCTTGGCGAGCAGGATGGCCTTGCGCTTGAGCGTGGGCGCGCGCGTGATCCAGTTGCCCTCAGGCAGCATGCCGACGATCTCACTGTGCGCGTGCTGGCTGATCTGGCGCACCAGCGTCTTGCGGTAGTGCTCGGGCATCCAGTCCTTGGCCTCGATGAAGTCCCCCGCGTCGATGCGGGCTTCGAAGGCTTGCTCGCGGGCCAGCTCCTCGGCGCTCTTCACCACTTTGGGCTTGGCCTCACGGGCCATCAGATCCATGGCTTGGGTGTACATCTCAAGCTCCTCGATTCAAGAAAACCAACAAAACCACAGAGGCACAGAGACACAGAGACACAGAGAAACAACCACTGAGTTTCTTTGGGTCTCTGTGCCTCTGTGGCTGTGTTCTGCATTCATCACTTCTTCCGTTGGTCCACCACGCGGCGGGCCTTGCCGACCAGCGTGCGCTCGATGGATTCAGGGTGCTCGACGCTGACCTTGGCGCTCACGCCGATCAGGTTCTTGATGCGCTCGGCCAGTCGCTTGCCGATGCCGTCGTCCGTCGCGCCCAGCGCCAGTTCGCAGCGGATGACCAGCTCGTCCAGGATGCCGTCGCGCGTCACCACGAGCTGGTACTGCCCGCCCAGGCCCGGCTCCTGCAGCACCAGCTCCTCCACCTGCGTGGGGAAGAGGTTGACGCCGCGGATGATGAGCATGTCGTCACTGCGGCCCACGATCTTGCCCATGCGGCGCATGCTGCGCGCGGTGGGCGGCAAGAGGCGCGTGAGGTCGCGCGTGCGGTAGCGGATGACGGGCATCGCCTCCTTGGTGAGCGAGGTGAACACCAGCTCGCCCTCGCTGCCGTCGGGCAGCACCTCGCCCGTCTCGGGGTCGATGATCTCGGGGTAGAAATGGTCTTCCCAGATGACCGGGCCGTCCTTGCTCTCGATGCACTCGTTGGCCACGCCCGGGCCCATCACTTCCGAGAGGCCGTAGATGTCCACCGCGTCGATGCCGGCGCCCTGCTCGATGTCGCGGCGCATGGCTTCTGTCCAGGGTTCGGCGCCGAAAATGCCGATCTTCAGCGACGAGTCACGCGCGTCCAGCCCCTGGCGGCGGAATTCCTCGATCAGCACCTGCATGTAGCTCGGCGTGACCATGATGATGTCGGGCTTGAAGTCGGTGATGAGCTGCACCTGCTTCTCGGTCTGGCCGCCGCTCATCGGGATGACGGTGCAGCCCAGGCGCTCGGCACCGTAGTGCGCGCCCAGGCCGCCGGTGAACAGGCCGTAGCCGTAGGCCACATGCACCAGATCACCCGCCCGGCCGCCCGAGGCGCGGATGGAGCGCGCCACCAGATTCGCCCAGTTGTCGATGTCCTTCAGCGTGTAACCCACCACCGTGGGCTTGCCCGTGGTGCCGGACGACGCATGGATGCGCGCCATCTGCTCGCGCGGCACGGCAAAAAGGCCGAACGGGTAGTTCGCACGCAGGTCGTGCTTGGTGGTGAACGGGAACTTGGCGAGGTCGGCCAGCGTTTTCAGGTCGGACGGATGCACACCCTTGGCGTCGAACGCGGCCTTGTAGTGCGGCACGTGGTCGTGGGCGTGCTGCAGGCTCCAGCGCAGGCGCTCCAGCTGCAGGGCCTGCAACTCGTCGCGGCTGGCGGTTTCGATGGGGTCCAGCTCGCCCGGCTTCGGGACGCGGATCGGGGCTTTGACGCTCATGCGCTTCCTTCTTCAAACACCTTGCGGTCGCCCAGGCGGTGCGAGCGGCCGCGGAACATGGCGACCAGCTCGCCGCGCTGGTTGGTGACGGTGATGTCGTACAAGCCCGTGCGCCCCGCAAGCGAGGTCTCGCTCGCGGTGGCGGTCAGCACGTCGCCCAGCTTGGCGCTCTTGACGATGTCGATGCCAAAGCCCGAGGCCACGGTCAGCACGTTGCGGCTGTTGCACGCAAAGGCGAAGGCCGAGTCCGCCAGCGTGGCGATCAGCCCGCCATGGCAGATGGCGAAACCGTTCAGCATGTCGGCCCGCACGGTCATGGTGGCCACCGCACGGCCAGGCGAGATCTCGGGGATCTGCAGCCCCAGCATGCGGCTCGCAGCGTCGTCCGCGAACATGGCGGCGCGGACCTGCTCGGCCGTGGCTTGCGCGTCCATCAGCGGTCCTTGAACTCGGGCTTGCGTTTGTCCAGGAAGGCGGCGGCGCCTTCCTGGTAGTCGCAGGCGAAGCCCATCTGGCTCTGCAAAATGGCTTCGCGCTTCAGCGCCGTCTCGAAGTCAAACTTGAGCGCCTCGTCCAGGGCGATGCGCGTCTCCACCAGCGCCCGCGTGGGCATGCCGGCCAGCTTCTGCGCGGTGGCCAGGGCGGTGTCCATCAGCTCGGCATCGGGCAGCACGCGGGCAATCAGGCCAATGCGTTCGGCGTCTGCCGCCTTGAGCCTGTCGCCCAGCAGCGCCAGCTCCAGCGCCTTGGCACGGCCCACCAGGCGCGGCAGCAGCCAGGTGCCGCCGCAGTCCGGGATCAGGCCGATCTTGGAGAACGCCTGGATGAAGCTGGCCCCCTCCGCTGCCAGCACCAGATCGCAACCCAACGCAAGGCTGGCCCCCGCGCCGGCAGCCACCCCGTTGACGGCCGCCACCACCGGGATGGGCATGCTGCGCAGGCGCAGCGCCAGCGGGATGTAGAAATGCTCCAGCAGGTGGCCGATGTCCTTCGGAGGCACGCCGGGATCGCGGCTGGGCGCCACGTGAGGGTCGCTCAGGTCCTGCCCGGCACTGAAGGCCCGGCCCGCGCCGGTGATGAGCAGACAGCGCACCTCGGCGTCCTCGGCCGCCGCCTCCAGCGCCTGACGCAGGTGCACCAACAGGCCGGTCGTGAACGCGTTCAGGGCCTCGGGGCGGTTCAGGCGCAGCAGGCGCACCGCGCCGTGCTGCTCGATCTGGATCAAATGCTCGGACATGCAATTCCTCTACCGACCGGTCGGTTAATCGTAGAGAGCCCGTGGCTCTGAATCAAGTCCCCGGCGGGTAAACCCCAGCAAGCCCCGCTTGGGAGAAAGCGGTGTTGCGCCAGGCGGGAACGCCGGTGTCAGGGGGCCACGATCTCCACGCCGTCCGCCAAAGCGGCCACAAAGTCCGGCAGCGGCGGCGCAAAACCGGGCGCTGTGCAGGCCGCCGCCCCCGCCGCCAGAGCCCAGCGCAGGTGCTGCTCGGCCGGTGCTCCGGCATCCCGCATCAGGCTGTCCAGCAAGCCTGCCAGCGCGGAGTCCCCGGCTCCCACCGTGTCCACCACCTCCACCCGCGGTGCCAAGCCGGTGCATTCCTCGGCACCGTGGTACAGCGTCGCCCCGGCCGCGCCGCGTGTCAGCAGCAGCCAGGCGCCGGGGTTCCAGGCCGCGATCTGGGCCAGGCCTGAACGGTGGTCGGGCACGCGGAACAGGCCGCGCAGGTCTGCATCGGACACCTGGATCACATCGGCCAGCCGGCACATCCGCGCCAACGTGTCGTCATAGCGCGAGTCCATCAGCGGCGCGCGGAAATGGGGGGCATAGCTGATCAGCCGCCCCTCGCTTTTCAGTGCATGTGCCAGAGCCAGCAAACGCGACGCCAACGGCTCACGCACCAGACTCAGGCCGCCGAAATGCGCCCAGCGCAGCGAGCGCGTCCAGCCCATCGGCAGGCCCTCAGGGCGGAAATGGAGGTCGGCGCTGTCTTGCCCGATGAAGAAATACTGCGGCGGATTCACCTCGTGCACCACGGCGAGCAGCGGCGGCCAGGGCAACTGCTGGATGAAGCGCATGTCCAGGTTGGCGTCTTGGCTGCGCTGCCAGATGTCCGCACCGAACGGGTCCTGGCTGATGGCGCCGCCGAATGCGCTCAATTGCCCCAGCGCCGACATCGCCACCGCCACATTCCATGGTGCGCCCCCACAGACGCTGCGCCACCGGTCCGGCCCGATGCGGATCAAGTCGGTCAGGGCCTCGCCAAAGGCAACAAATTGGGGGAGGTCGGCGTGAAACACGGCATTCATGCGCCGATTCAACCGGGCCGCGCTCACCCTGGCAAGCCCCGAAGTTCCAGCACGAGCGCAGGCCGACGACATCGTGCGCCTGCCGGCAGCACGTCCAGGCTGAAGCCCGCCCCGCGCCAGGGCCGGGCCGGCGCAGCGAGAATTGGGAGATGAGTGCGCACGAAGCCCCCCTTGTCTTCACCCCGCCGGCCCGCCGGCCTGCGGTGCCCGCTGCGGGCAGCCCCCCGCTGGCCTTGCCCGGGCTGCTGGCCGACACGCTGGGCCGCCCACTGCGTGACTTGCGCATCTCGGTCACCGACCGTTGCAATTTCCGCTGTGGCTACTGCATGCCCAAGCAGGTGTTCGACAAGCACCACCAGTTTCTGCCGCATGCCGACCTGCTGAGCTTCGAAGAAATCACCCGGGTGGCGCAGGCCTTCGTCGGGCTGGGCGTGGAGAAGCTGCGCATCACCGGCGGCGAGCCCACGCTGCGGCGCGGGCTGGAATCACTGATCGAGATGCTGGCCCGGCTGCGCACACCGACGGGCACCGAACTGGATCTGACGCTCACCACCAACGGCTCCACCCTCGTCAAAAAGGCGGCCGGCCTGCGTGCGGCCGGCCTGAAGCGCCTCACCGTCAGCCTGGACGGTCTGGACGACGCCGTCTTCCAGCGCATGAACGATGTCGGCTTCCCGGTGGCCGACGTGCTGGCTGGCATCGCTGCGGCGCAAGCTGCCGGCCTGGGGCCGATCAAGGTGAACATGGTCGTGCAGCGGGGCGTGAACGACGACCAGATCCTGCCCATGGCCCGCCATTTCCGGCGCAGTGGCGTGGTGCTGCGCTTCATCGAATACATGGACGTCGGCGCCACCAACGGCTGGCGCATGGACCAGGTGCTGCCCAGCGCCGAAGTGCAGCGCCTCATCGCAGCCGAGTGGCCCCTCAGGCCGCTGACGCACAGCGCCCCCGGCGAGACCGCCGAACGCTGGGCCTATGCCGATGGCGGCGGCGAGGTGGGGTTCATCTCCTCCGTGACGCAAGCCTTCTGTGGCGACTGCAACCGCGCACGCCTGTCCACCGAAGGACGGCTCTACACCTGCCTGTTTGCCAGCCGCGGGCACGACCTGCGTGCCCTGCTGCGGGGCGAACCCCTGCAGGACGAACAACTGGCAGGCGCCATCGCCAGCGTGTGGGCCGCCCGCAGCGACCGCTACTCGCAGTTGCGCGGCACGGCCGCCGCGCTGGCCGAGCCGCGCGTCGAGATGCACTACATCGGTGGCTGAAGTTCACGCCCTCGTCCTGGCCGGCGGGCGCGGCAGCCGGATGGGCGGCATGGACAAAGGCTTGCAAGTGCTCCACGGCCGCCCCCTCGCCAGCCAGGTGATCGACCGGCTGGCGCCGCAGGCCCGCAAGGTCTGGATCAGCGCCAACCGCCACCTCGATGCCTACGCCGCGTTCGGCCATGGCGTGCTGCCGGATCCGCCCGGCCTGGCCTTCGCCGGACCGCTCGCGGGCATGCTCGCCGGCCTGCAGGTGCTCCCGGTCGACGCCTGGCTGCTGACCGCCCCCTGCGACAGCCCCCACCTGCCGCTGGACCTGGCCGAGCGCCTGCTCCAGGCCGCCGCGCCGCACGGGCTGGCCTTTGCCCAGGCGGAACGCGAGCACCCCACCCACGCCTTGCTGCATGTGCGCCTGCGAGAACCCCTGACGGCCCACCTTCTGGGTGGTGGCCGTGCCGTGCTGCGATGGATGCGCAGCCAGCCCCACGGCGTGGCGCAGTTCAGCAACGAGGCGGCGTTTGCCAACCTCAACCACCTGGCGGACCTGCATGACTGACCCCCGCATCCGCCTGTTGGCGGAGTCAGACTTGCTCGCCTACAAAGCCCTGCGCGACGCCATGCTGGCCGGCCACCCCGAGGCCTTCACCTCCGACGCCCGGACGGAAAGCCGGCGCGACATCGCCAGCTACCGCAACCGGCTGGCCGGCGGCGGCAACGGCAGCACGCTGTTCACGCTCGTCGCGCTGGACGACGCCCGCCTGGTGGGCGCACTGACCTGCGAGCGCGAACCCCGCAGCCAGGTGCAGCACGTGGCCCATCTGATCGGCATGATGGTGGCCGACACCCACTGCGGGCGCGGCCTCGGGCGTGCGCTGCTGGCCGAAGCCATCGCCCGCCTGCGGGCCACGCCGGGCCTGGCCCAGGTCACCCTCAGCGTCACGGCCGGCAACCGCGCCGCCATCGGCCTGTACGCGAGCCAGGGTTTCGAGCGCTACGGCAGCCTGCCCGACGCCGTGCGGCTGGCCGACGGCAGGCACCTCACGAAGGACCTGATGCGGCTGCGGTTGGAGTAGGTCGAACTGCACGACCAGCGCGTCCTGCACCGCCAGCAGCCCGCCCAGCACCGTGAAGGGCTGGATGCCGAAGTCGCTCTGCCGCACCACCACCTCGCCGTGGGCCCGCGGGCCCGCCACCTGCACGGCAAGCCACTGCCGCCGCACCACGCCGTGCAGCGCGATCTCGACCTCCACCGCCCGCCGGGTGCCCTCGCCCACCTGCGCCAGCGTGCGCACCACCACCTCCGGGTGGGCCGCCGCATCCAGCGCCTTCAGCAAATTGGCGCGGGTGCCGGCACGGGCCTCGTCGTCCACCGCCGTGGCAAACGCAGGGCCCAGGCCGTTGCGCAGCGAGGGTGGGTCGATGTCCAGCGCATCCAGGCGAAAACTCAGCACCGGGCCGGCAGCCGGCCACGCCACCTTCAACCCGGCCGCCCGCAGCACATGGTTGTGACCCAACCGGGCCGCCGTGCCGCCGCGGAACACCAGCACCCGCACCTCGTTGCCTCCGTCAGCCGCCATCGCCTGAGGCACTGCGGGAGCGCCCTCACCCGGCAGCCGCGCCGGTACCGACATCACACAACCCGCCAGCAAGGCCAGCAGGCCAGCCATCGCCAGCCAGCGTTTCGGTGTTGTTTGCACGGTCAAAGCAGGAGTTCTCCGCAAGTTTGGCGCCCAGGTGCACCGCGTGGCTGCGCCGGGCTGAACTAGCATAGCCACCATCCTCCCCCACGGAGCGCCGCCATGGCCAGCCTGTTCCGCCCCGCACTCGACCTCATGGCGCAGTACGCCGCCTACCACCGCGACCGCCGCAACATCGCGACGCACTTCGTCGGCATTCCGCTGATCGTCTTCGCCGTCAGCGCCCTGCTGGCCCGCGCCGAATTCACGCTGGCCGATGCCCCCATGAACGCCGCCATCCTGCTCTGGGGGGCCAGCGCACTGTGGTACCTCACACGCGGCAACCTGCTGCTGGGCGCCGCCACGGCCCTGGTCAACGGCGTGCTCACCGCGCTGGCCATGACAGCCACGCACGACACCACCACGGCCAGCTGGCTGGCCATCGGCGTCGGCAGCTTCGTGGTCGGCTGGGTCTTCCAGTTCGTCGGCCACTACTACGAGGGCAAGAAACCCGCCTTCGTCGACGACCTCGTGGGCCTGCTCGTGGGCCCGATGTTCGTCGTTGGCGAGGGCATGTTCATGCTCGGCTGGGGCCGCCCGCTGCTGGCCGAGATCGAGCGCCGCGTCGGCCCCACGCACCTGCGCGACCTCGCCCACCCCGTCTGAGGCACTGACAGCATGACCGGCGTTCTTGTCATGGGCGCCGGCTCCGTCGGCTGCTTCGTCGGCGGGCTGACCCAGCTGGCTGGGGTTCCCGTCCACTTTGTCGGCCGCCCGCGCGTGCTGGCTGCGCTGCGCAAGCACGGCCTGCGCCTGACCGACCAGGACGGCCTGGACCGCCACATCCCCGCGCTGGACCTGCGCCTGCACGAGGAACCGCCTGCCGGCCTCAAGCCTGACCTGGTGCTGCTGTGCGTGAAAACCGGCGCCACCGCCGAAGCGGCCACCACGCTGGGGCTCACGCTGCCCCTGGGCACGCCCGTGGTGAGCTTGCAGAACGGCATCGTCAACGCCGACACCGCCCGGGCCGCCGCCCCCCAGTTGCACTGGCACGCGGGCATGGTGCCCTACAACATCGCCGAGGTGGCACCCGGCCACTTCCACCGGGGCACGGGTGGTGCGCTGGCGGCCGAGGGCAGCCCGGGTGACCTCGCCCTCGCCGCCTGGCAGACAGCGCTGGCCCGGGTGGGCATGCGGCTGAACCTGCACGCCGACCTGCGCCCTGTGCAATGGGGCAAGCTGTTGTTGAACCTGAACAACCCGGTCAACGCGCTGTCTGGCCTGCCGCTGCGCGACGAGCTGCTGCAGCGCGGCTACCGTCGCGTGCTGGCGGCACTGCAGCAGGAGGCGCTGGACCTGCTGGACGCCGCCCACCGCCCCGTCGCCCAGCTCACGCCCCTGCCGCCGCGCCGGCTGTTGGCGCTGCTGCGCATGCCCACCGTCGTGTTCCGCCTGGCCGCCGCCAAGATGCTGCGCATCGACGCCAAGGCCCGCTCCAGCATGGCCGACGACCTGGCCCAGGGCCGCACGACAGAGATCGACGCGCTGTGCGGTGAGGTCGCCCGACTGGCGCTCAGCCTGGGCCGCAGCGCCCCGCTGAACCAGCGCATGCTGGAACTGGTGCAGGCCTGGCCCGAACGCCGCCGCCCCTACACGCCCGCCGAACTGCTGCGCGCCGTGGGCGTGCGCTGACGGCGAACACCCCAAGCAAAACCGAAGCGTGCCTCAGCCGCAGCCTGGCGGCAGGCACCCCGGGCGCTGACGACAATCCGGGCCTTCCCAGCCTTTCCCTGCCACGCCGCCCGCCATGCTCGACCTGCTGTCCAACCCGCAAACCTGGATCGCCCTCGCCACGCTGACCGCGCTGGAGCTGGTGCTGGGCATCGACAACATCATCTTCATCAGCATCCTGGTGGACAAGCTACCCAAGGCCCGCCAGGAGGTGGCGCGCCGCCTGGGCCTGTTCGCAGCGATGTTCATGCGCATCGGCCTGCTGCTGATGCTGGCCTGGATCGTGGGCATGGTGGAGCCGCTGTTCACGCTCCCCGTGATCGACCGCGCCATCTCCGGCCGCGACCTCATCCTCATCGGCGGGGGCCTGTTCCTGATCTGGAAGAGCACCGGCGAGATCCACGGCTCGCTGGAGGGTGAAGACGAGGCTCACGGTGCCGGCAGCAAGGCCAAGGCCGCCTTCACCGCCGTCATCCTGCAGATCATGGTGATCGACCTGGTGTTCTCGCTGGACTCCATCATCACGGCCGTGGGCATGGTGGACGACGTGCGCATCATGATCGGCGCCGTCATCTGCTCGGTGGGCTTGATGATGCTGTTCGCCGGCCCCATCGGCCGCTTCGTGTCGGCCCACCCCACCATCAAGATGCTGGCGCTGAGCTTCCTCGTCGTCGTGGGCGTCGTGCTGGTGGCCGAAGGCTTCGGCCACCACGTGCCCAAGGGCTACATCTACTTCGCCATGGCCTTCTCGCTGGGCGTGGAGATGATGAACATCAAGATGCGCAAGAAGTCGGCCAGCATCGTCAAGCTGCGCCAGCAGATCCCGGGCGGCGACGCCGACTAGGGCCTTTTCACACGACGGCAGTAGGCTGCTTCCGTCGTGTGAACAGGCCCCAAGCCCGGTGTTCAGGTGGCCCAGATGCGGGGGGCACCACCGGGCAGCGCCCACAGCCGCTCACGCCACAGCGCCCTCACCCGGCGCAGCGCCAGCGTGACGGCCTCCACCTCGTCGCCCACCACGCGAGCCAGCAGCACCGCGCCGCGCGGGCTCTGCAGGTGAGTCACGCCCGCCAGCGGCTCACCCACCAGCAGCGCACGGCTGTCGTCCAGCAGCGGCGATGGGTCTGCCAGGGCGGTGGTCTGGGCATAGGCCAGCGTGCCCAGCACGCCGTGCCCGCTCAGGCCGCAGGGCGCGTCGAGCAGTGCGCGATCGGCAGCGTCCAGCCAGCCACGGTCCAGCCAGTGGCCCGTGATCTCCAGGTGCTGCAGCAGCCGGCCGGTGCTGAAGGGCTGGCCCGCCGCCGGCAGCCCCAGGCCCAGCACCTCGCTGGCGAACAGGCTGGCGCCCGGCGCCAGGCTCAGCTGCACCTCGTTGCGCGCCTCGCAGCCGGGGTAAGCCAGCGTCTCCTGCGGCAGCCATTCCAGCCGTGCACCTTCGCCCACACGGGCCTGCACCACCTGCGCTGCCTCGCCCGCGTTGGAACGGTAGAAGCGCGTCGCCGCCGGCGTGGTGACGAACAGGTGGGCACCCGGCTGCACGTCGAGCTGGATGTCCAACCGGTCGCCGCCCACCAGGCCGCCCGGCGGGTGCACAAGCACGGCATGAGCCACGGTCGGGCCCTCGGGGTAGAGCGTTTTCAGCAGCCGCAGCGGGCCGTCGTGGCGGGCCTGCACACGGGTGGCGTCGCCGTCGCGCGTCGCCGTCAGGGCCAGCCGGGCCGGCCAGCGCACAGGGTCAGTCAACCAGCAGGCCCTTCTTCTCGATGAAGGCCACCACCTCAGCCAGGCCGTCGCGGGTCTTGAGGTTGGTCATCACCCAGGGCTTCACGGGCCGCATGCGGGCGGTGTCGCTGCGCATCACGTCCAGGTCAGCGCCCACGTGCGGGGCCAGGTCGGTCTTGTTGATGACGAAGAGGTCGCTCTTGGTGATGCCGGGGCCGCCCTTGCGCGGGATCTTCTCGCCGGCGGCCACGTCGATGACGTAGATCGTCAGGTCGCTCAACTCGGGGCTGAAGGTGGCGGCCAGATTGTCACCACCACTTTCCACGAACACGATGTCCGCATCGGGGAACTTCTCCAGCATGCGGTCCACGGCTTCGAGGTTGATGGAGCAGTCCTCGCGGATGGCCGTGTGCGGGCAGCCGCCCGTCTCCACGCCCATGATCCGCTCGGGCGCCAGCGCGCCGGCCACGGTCAACAGGCGCTGGTCTTCCTTGGTGTAGATGTCGTTGGTGACGACGATCAGGTCCCAGCGCTCGCGCATGGTTTTGCAGAGCATTTCCACCAGCGTGGTCTTGCCCGAGCCCACAGGGCCGCCGACGCCCACGCGCAGCGGGGGGAGTTTTTTGGTGCGATTCGGGATGGCGTGCAGCGGTGAGGTCATGATCTGAACAAACGGGAATACTGGGTTTCGTGGCGGGCACCGTGGATGCCCAGCAGCGGTGCAAAAGCCATCGGCTCGGGCGCCGCCAGGGCAGTCGCAACAGCCTGCGGAATGGCTTGCACGAGGCGTGCCAGCAGCCGCTGGCCGGCCGTCTGGCCGAGCGGCACGCAACGCACGGCCGCCTGCATCAGGTTCTCGGCCCAGCCGAAGGCGATGGCCTGAAGGGCGGGTTCCAACGCAGCACCGCGAGAGGCGGCTGCCGCCCCCATCACCACCGGCCAGGTGGGCGCGGGCTTGAGTGCCTGCAACAGCGGCAGCGCAGCCGTGTCGGGCATCAGCCCCTGCATCCACACCAGCAGGCTGCGGCCCATCTGCTGGGCTTGCTGCAGGCTCTCGGCCGTCTCGCGGGTTTGCAACACCCAGGCATTGAGCGCAGCGAGGCGTTCTGCATCAAGCGCCGTGGCCGCCGCATGCGCGGCAGCCGCCACCGGCAGTTCCGCCCGCGCCTGCACCACTTCCAGCTGGTTCAGCAGCCAGTCACCCGCGCTGGCTTCGTCGTGAACAACGCCAGCATCCACCGCCGCCTCCAGGCCCTCGGAGTAGCTGAAGCCTCCCACTGGCAGCGCGGGTGACGCGAGCCAGAGGAGGTGAAGCAGGGAGGCATGGGAGTCGTTCATTGGCGCCAAGATGCAAGGGCTGCGGGCACTAGACTTCCGCGTCTACCGTTGTCAATCGCTTTCATCATATGCAAGCCCTCCGCACCCTCGTTGTTTCGCTCGCCCTTGCGGGCTCGGCCGATCTGGCGTTCTGCTGGGAACCGCCAAAGACGAACGTGGACCCCGATGTCATCGTGAACGAGGCCTTCGCCGATGCCGTGGACGGCAAGCTGGCGGACGCTGCCCAGAAGCACGTCTGGTACCACGAGAACGCCATCCGGCTGAAGCCGATTGCCGTGCAGGTCCGGCTCACCTTCGTGCTGGAAGAGTGGCTGAAGCTGGCCCGCCGCTACCCACCGGCCATGCAGGACCTGCTCGGTGCTCGTGACCGCGCCGCCCAGCGCGTGTTGGCCATGGGCCCCACCATCACCGACGACTTCACCGAAGTGGTTCGCATCAACGAAGCCTTGGGCGACGCCGAGGCCACCCGCAGCCTGTACGCCCAGCTCGGCCAGAAGGACGAAACGCAGGCCGCGCGCTTCTGGTTGTTTGCACTGCCCGCCCTGGCCGCCAAGCAAGACTTCGCACTGGCGGCGCGCTACCTGCAGGTGAATCAGGTCCTGCAGACCCTGGATGCCCAACTCGCCCAGCTTCGCAACGCGCAGGGCCTGCCTCCGGACGCCAGAGAGACGCTGCAGACCCAGGCCAACCGCCACATCGACCTGACCGTGGCGCGCGTGATCTGGGTGCTGAACAACTCGAACCGCGCTGACGTGGCACCCGATGTGGCGCGCCGCGGCCGCGAGATGCTCAAGACCGGCACACCCACGCCACTGATCGACGCCGCACTGGGCGGCGGGCCGCTGGCGCCCAAAGCCAGCTGACCCCTGGGTACGGCGCACGGCCACGCCGCATCAGTGCTCGTGGCCGCGTTGATGACCACAACCCGGGCCATGCACATGGTCAGCCTCTTGCGCCCTCACCGGGATGGCCAGAGGCTGGCGCGACGGGGCGGGGGCATGCTCGGGATGGGCGTGCGAGATGCCGTGATCATGACCCTGCCCGTGGGTGTGCCCATGGCCTGACCCCTCGCCATACGCCCCGCCTTCGGGTTCGAACGCAGCCAGCACCTCGGTCACGATGAGGTGCTGGCGGCGCAGCATGTCGGCCAGCACCGGGTCCGGCTCGAACTGAAGCAGGTCGGGCTGCAGTTCCAGCGGCACATGCCGGTTGCCCAGGTGGTAGGCCGCACGCAGCAGGTCGAACGCCTGGCCGTGCTCGGCGCAGATGCGCACCTGAAGCACCGGCTGTGCGCAGGCCGTGACGCGCACCAACGAACCGTCTTCGGTCACCAGCACGTCGCCTCCCCGCAGGACCGTGCCGCGCGGCAGCACCACGCCGATCTCGCGGCCGGTGGAATCGGTGGCGGAGAAGCGGCTCTTGCTGCGGGTGTCCCAATCGAGTTCGAGGGTGGGGGCACGCCGGACGAGCACGGCGGCGAGGCCGGCACCGCCGGCGATGCGTTTGGTGGCATGAATCATGGTCTGGAGTATCGATGCGGCGGCAGGCAGGGTCTGCACGGAACCGCCAGCACGCCCGCCCGCGGCTGCCCGGAGAGGCGCTTCATGCCGCCCTGCACTGCATTTCGTCTTTTTTATCAAATTTTCAAGCCCCCCCCAGGGCGGCCCAAGCCGACGCACGGACTGGCCCCGGCAAGGCCGAGCCTCGGCAGCCATTGCCCCTGAATGCGTAACCCGCAACGCAGCCCCTGCACTTCTGGAGAACTTCTTCACGGTCCATCAGAGATACAGATGCAAACGATTTCCAATGGACTGAGAAAATTATGGTCTATCAATTTTGCCAATTCAATGCACGCCCATGAACCTGCATGACGCCCGGCTGCTGCTCGTGGATGACGACCCCGCCGCCATCCACGCCATGCGGCATGCACTCTCGGATTTCCCCAACCTGAGCTTCGCCAGCTCGGGTGAGGAAGCCTTGCGGCAGGCCCGGGCGGTGCAGACAGACCTCATCGTCCTCGATGCCAACATGCCCGGCATGGGTGGCCTGCAGGTGTGCGACGCCATGCGGCGCGACCCGGCGCTCGCCGGCGTGCCGGTGATCATCGCCACAGGGCAAACCGAGGCCGAGGCGGAGCTGGCGGCCATCCAGCGCGGGGTGACGGACTTCGTCACCAAGCCGCTGGTGCCGGAAACCTTCCGGGCTCGCGTGCGGGCCCGCCTGCGCGACAGGGCCCAGTTCACCCGCGGAGCCGGCCTGCTGTCCCCGCAGGACCCGCGGCACGCGCGCGACCTGCCCGCCCTGCTCATCGTGGACGACGACGCCAGCGCCATCCACACGCTGGGCAGCACGCTGCAGGATCTGGGCACCATCCACTTCGTCACGGACGGGGAATCGGCCCTGCACATGGCGCGGCGCCTGGAGCCCGACCTGGTGCTGCTTGACGCCATGATGCCGGGGCTGGACGGCTACGCCATCTGCGCCGCGCTCAAGGCCGATCCCAGGCTGTGCAGCGTGCCCGTCGTCTTCGTCACCCGGCACGACCACCCGGCCGACGAGACCCGGGCCCTGGAACTGGGTGCGGCGGATTTCGTCAGCAAACCCTTCGTCGCACCGGTGCTGCGCGCCCGCATCCGCAACCTGCTGGACCTGAAGCTGCGTGTGGACGCCGAGTTGCGTGCCGTCGGCGAGCGCTGGCGCCGCCTCGCCGATGCCCGTGTGGCGGAGATCGTGCGAACCGCGAACGACGCCATCGTGGTGTGCGACGAGTCCCACACCATCCTGCTGGCCAACACGGCTGCAGCGGTCATGTTCGGGCAGCCCGAGGAACAGCTGGTGGGCGAGCCGCTTTCCCGCTGGCTGGACGATGCCGCCCACCTGGCCCTCCAGGCACGCCATGCGCCGGTGGCGGTGCACCTGCGCCCGCCACCGGGCAGGCCGATGCCGGCCGGCGATCACACGGTGGAGGCCACGGCATCGCCACTCTCCGAAGGCCTGGCGCAGTTCACCACCTGGGTGCTGCGTGACACCCGCGACCGCGACCGCCTGCAGGCCGAGACCGTGGCCCGCGCGGCCGCCGAGGCCTCCAGCGAGGCCAAAACACGCATGATCGGCGTCATTGCCCACGAGATGGGCAATCCATTGAACGCCGTGCTGGGCTTTGCACAGCTGCTGCGCATGGACGAGCAACTCGATGCGCGCCGCACGGAATGGCTGGACCGCATCCAGCAGGCCGGCCGCGCAATGCAAAGCCTGCTGGAAGACCTGGTGGAATTCGCCCGCAGCGAGGCCGGTGGCCTGAGCCTGAACTTGGCCGTGGTGAACCCGGTCGGGGCCGTACTGGAGGCCCTGGGCGCCACGGCGCCCGCAGCGGCCTGGGCAGGCGTTGAGCTGCGCGGCCCGGAGCCGGACGATCTGGCGGCGACGCCCGATGTGCTCGCCGACCCGCGCCGCCTGCAGCAGTGCCTCACCAACCTGCTGTCCAACGCGGTCAAGTACAACGAACGCGGCGGCCATGTGACCGTGGCGCTCTCGCAGCCGGAGCCCGGCCTGGTGCACATCGCCGTGCAGGACAACGGCATGGGCATGGACGCGGGCCAGCTCGCAGGCCTGTTCCAGCCGTTCAACCGCCTGGGCCGCGAACGCTCCGAGCGCCCGGGCACGGGCCTGGGGCTGGTGATCACCCGCCAGCTGGTGCGGGCCATGCGTGGCCGGCTGGAGGTGAGCTCCACGCCGGGCCTGGGCAGTTGCTTCTCCATCACCTTGAACCAAGCCGGCAGCAGTGCCAACAAGCCATGAAAACGCCGGACATCCTCATCGTTGACGACGACCCGGGAATGATCCGGGTGATGGCCCGCGCCCTGGACGGCCTGGGGCGCCTGCGCTTCGCAACCGACGGTGAGCAGGCCCTGGCGCAATTGGCCAAGACTGCACCCGATCTGGTGCTGCTCGACGCCGACCTGCCCGGCCTGGACGGGTTTCAAGTGTGTCAGCGCATCAAGGCCCACCCAGACCTGCGGGAGATCCCGGTCATATTCGTGACCGGTCAGAACGCCCCCAAAGACGAATTGCGCGGACTCGAATCCGGGGCGGCGGACTTCATCGCCAAGCCCATCCGGCAGGCGCTGCTGGTCGCCCGCGTGCGCACCCAACTGCGCATGAAGGCGCTGACCGATGAGCTCCGCCTCATGGCCGCCACGGATGGCCTGACCGGCGTGGCCAACCGCCGCACCTTCGATGCAGCGCTCGAACGCGAATGGCGCCACGCCCTGCGGGCGGGCTGCCCCCTGAGCCTGCTGATGGTGGACGTCGACCACTTCAAGGCTTACAACGACCACTACGGCCACCAGGATGGCGACGATTGCCTTCGCCTGGTGGCCCAGGAAATGAGTGCCTCCCTGAAACGCCCGAGCGACCTGGCCGCACGCTACGGCGGCGAAGAGTTCGCCGTGCTCTTGCCGGGCACCGACCGCACCGGGGCGCGCCATGTGGCACACCGGCTGATGGCCCTGTTGCGTCAGCGGGCGCTTCCCCACGCCGCCTCGAACACCGCGAGACACGTCACGGTGTCGATCGGCATCGGGAGCTACGACGAAGTCAGCCACGTGTGGCGCTCGCCGACTGGCGATTCAAGGTTCAGCAGCCTGCCTTGCGACGCCACCGACCTGGTGCGCGCGGCCGACGCTGCGCTGTACGCGGCCAAGCGGGCGGGCCGTGCCCAGGCATGGCATGTGGACATCACGGGCGCACTGGCACCCGAAACCGCCGAAGCGCTGCCCCCGGCACCGTTTGTCAAGCAGACCGCCGAAGAGAGGCAGGCATGACACCCGCTGCCAGCAGAGCCCCCCTGAAGCCGGCCCTCCTGCTTGCGGCCGGCGTGGCCGCCACCGGGTTGATCGCTGCTGCGCTGGCCGGAGCGCTGCAGGCCAGGCGGAATGACGCCGCGGCCGACCAGGCACTGGCCCGGCTGGCCGACAACGCGGTGGTGCAGATCCAGGCGCGACTGAACCGGTATGACGCCGGCCTGCGCGGCATGCGCGGCGCCGTGGTGGCGGGCGGCGGCGGCAACTTCCGGTTGGACCAGATGCGCGCCTACATCGCCAGCCGCGACATGGATCGGGAGTTCCCGGGGGCTCGCGGATTCGGCGTCATCTGGCGCGTTCCACAAGCGCGGGAAGCCGAGTTCGTGGCGCGGGTCCGCAAGGACGGCCGTCCGGATTTTGAGGTCCGTCAATTCAAGCCGCAGCCGGGCGAGCGCCGGGTCATCACCTACGTCGAGCCCGTCGAACGCAACCGCGCGGCGCTGGGCATGGACATCGCTTCGGAACCCGTCCGCCAGCGCGCGGCCGACGCGGCCATGCGCTCCGGCGAGGCCACGCTCACCTCGCCGATCACCCTGGTTCAGTCGGCAGAGAAACCCAAGCAAGGCCTGCTGCTGATGCTGCCGATCTACAAGCCGCACGCGAGCCTCGGCACCACGGCGGAACGCGAGCGTGCGACGGAGGGCTGGGCCTATGCGCCGCTGGTGGTCGACGAAGTGCTTGCGGGGCTGGAGGGTGAAGGCTCCAACTACCTGCTCGGGCTCAGCGCCCCCCCGCCAGACGACAGCCAGAGCCGTGTGCAGTTCCGGGGAGAAGCCGCCGCTGTAAGCCTCCCAGGGCTGCGACTCCCCAGCACCAGCCGCGATTTCGAGATTCACGGTCAACGCTGGCACGCCCGGCTCCAGGCGACCCCGGAGTTCCTCGTCGGGTTGAACCAGACCGACCCCAGCCGCACGGCGGGCGCCATCGGCCTGACCTCGATGCTGCTGGCCACCGTGGCCTACCTGGTGATGGCCGGCCGCGCACGCAGCTTGCGCGAGCGCCTGGAGGTGGCACGCCGCGCAGCCATCGTCGAAGGATCGGATGACGCCATCATCGGGGCCACGCTGGAAGGCACGATCACGGAATGGAACTCCGGCGCCGAGCGGCTGTTCGGGTACACCGCAGCGCAGGCGCTGGGGGCCACGGCAGAAGCATTGCTGCTGCCTGACGACTGCCTGGCCGACGAGGCCACCTTCCGAGCCGTCATTGCCAGCGGCCGGCGCGTGCCGCCCTTCGACACCTTCCGCCGTCACCGCGATGGCACCTTGATTGCCGTCTCCCTCACCGCCGGCCCCATCCTGGATTCGAAAGGGCGCTGCGTGGGCATGGCCAAGACGGTGCGCGACATTCGGGAAGCGCACCGGGCTCGCGCCGAACTGGCCGCGCTGAACGCCAGCCTGGAACAACAGGTGGCCAGCCGCACGGCCGCGCTGGTCACCGCGCTGCGCGACAAGACCGCCCTGCTGCAAACGCTGGACCGCTTCGCCATCGTGTCCGAAATCGACCGCGACGGCCGCATCGTGCAGGTGAACGAGAGCTTCCGGCGCATCTCCGGCTTCAGCAACGAGGAGGTGATCGGTCGCCGCCACGACGAATTTGCCGTGGACGCCGACGACACCCGCGTGCCGCCCATCCCTTGGGACCCGCTCCAACGCGGCGAAAGCTGGCGGGGCGAGATCCGCAACCGCGCCCGTGACGGCAGCGAGTACTGGCTCGACAGCATCGTCGCCCCGCTGCTGCACGCGGACGGCAGCATCGAGAAGTTCATCTCCATCAGCGCCGACGTGACGCCGATCAAGCTGCTGCAGCAGGAGGCTGAACGGGCTCGCCTGGCGGCGGAGGAGGCCAACCGCTTTCTGCAGGAAGTGACCGACCGCCTGCCGCTGCGCATCGCCTACCTCGATCAGGACCACCGCTTCCTGTTCGTGAACGCGGCCCAATGCCAGGCCTACGGCAAGCCTCGCGAGGAGATTCTCGGCACCCGGCCTCGCGTTTTCGAGCCCGGCAGCCCCCTCGCCCACCTGGCACCGCATTTCGACGCCGTGCGCCAGGGCCAGCCCCAGATCTACGAGGCCGAGTTCCCGTTCCGCCATGGCGGCTCGGCCGACTTCGAGGTGCGCCTGGTGCCCAACCAGCGGGAGGACGGCACGGTGCCGGGCTACTACGCCGTGGCCACCGACATCTCCGTGCGCAAGCGTGCCGAGCAGGAGTTGCGTCGCACGCTGACCACGCTGCGCGCCGTGCTGGATTCGGCCACGCAGGTGTCCATCCTCAGCGTCGGCCTGGACGGGCGCATCAACCTCTTCAACCGCGGCGCCGAGCAGCTCACCGGCTACAGCGCCGATGAGGCCATCGGACGCAAGGCGCTGGAACTGCTGCACGACCCCGAACAAGTGGAGGCCCGACGCCTGGCACTCCAGGCCCAACTCGGCGAGCCGGTGGGCAAGAACCGCCTCTTCGTGGACGCCAGCCAGTTGGGACAGGACAGCGAATGGCAATACCGGCGCAAGGACGGCTCCCGGGTGCCCGTGTCGCTCGCCGTCACCCGCATCCTGGATGACGCCGGCAACCTCGTGGGCCTGCTGGGCATTGCGCACGACGTGAGTGCGCGGCGCGAGATCGAGCAATCGCTGCGGGAGGCCATGCACCGCGCCAACCAGGCCAACCAGGCCAAGAGCGAATTCCTGGCGAACATGAGCCACGAGATCCGGACACCGATGAACGCGGTGATCGGCCTGTCCTACCTCCTCGGCCACACCACACTCACGCCAGAGCAGGCCAGCTTCGTCAACAAGATCAAGCTGGCCAGCAATTCGCTGCTGGGCATCATCAACGACGTGCTCGACCTGTCCAAGATCGAGGCGGCAGAGATGCATGTCGAACGCGCCCCGTTCTCCCTGCCCGCGCTGCTGGACGAGCTGGGGGCGTGGATGTCGGTCCAGGCGCTGGCCAAGGGCATCGACTTCTCGGTGGAGCGGCCCGCCGATCTGGCCCACAGCCTGGAAGGCGATGCAACACGGGTGCGGCAGGTGCTGACCAACCTGCTCAGCAACGCCATCAAGTTCACCAGCCAGGGCGAGGTGCGCCTGATCGTGAAACAGGACGCCTCGCCCGGCCCAGGCCAGGCCGTCACCTTGAGCTTCACGGTGAAGGACACTGGCATCGGCGTACCGGCCGACGCGCTGGAGCGCATCTTCCAACCCTTTGCACAGGCGGATGCCTCCACCACGCGGCGCTACGGTGGCACCGGGCTGGGCCTGTCCATCGTGCGCCAGCTCACCGCGCTGATGGGCGGGCGCGTGGATGCACGCAGCGAGCCTGGCCATGGCAGCGAGTTCACTGTCCAACTCAGTCTGCCCCGCAGCGAGACCCCCGTGCTGCCGCCGGAGCCGATGCGCGACCACACGGCCGAGCGGGCCCTGACAGGTGTGCGTCTTCTGGTGGTGGACGACAGCCCGCTCAACCTCGAAGTGGCGCGCCGCATCCTGGAACTTGAAGGCGCCATCGTCACCCTCGCCGAGGACGGGCAACAGGCCGTGGATTGCCTCATCGCCGCGCCGGAAGGCTACGACCTCGTGCTGATGGACATGCAGATGCCCGTGCTGGATGGCCACGACGCCACCCGGCGCATCCGCAGCGGCCTGGGCTTGACCGGGCTGCCCATCGTGGCACTGACCGCGGGTGTCACGGTCGGCGAGCAGCAGCGTGCCGCTGCGGCCGGCATGAACGACCTGCTGGGCAAGCCCTTCGAGCCCGAGGGCCTCGTGGGCTGCATCCTCCGCCACACCGGGCGCGCCAGGCGGCAGCCAGCCCGACCTGCCCTGCCCCCACGCGCCGCGCCCGCCTGGCCTGCCATCGATGGGCTGGACATGCCTGACGCGCAACGCCGACTGGGCGGCGATCTGGACCTGTTCCGTTCGCTGCTGCGCCGCATGCTGCAGGAGTTCGCAGACCTTGAAACCCCTCGCGCGCCGGCGGCCGACGCACTGCCCGAACTGGCACGACGCCTGCACAAGCTCAAGGGCACGGCAGGCACGCTCGGCGCGCAGGCGCTGGAGCGCGCCGCTGGCACGGTCGAGCAGGCCTCCCAGGGTGCGTCGCTCAGCGCCGTGGCGCCTGGCCTGATCGCACTGGCCGAGCAACTGCGACACCTGCGGGAAAACGCATCGGACTTTCTGGCCGAGCCGGAAGCGGAGGTGCCAACACCCGCCGGCACCGCAGGCCTGGACCCCGCAGTCCTCCGCGAGCTGGTTGCGCTGCTGAAAGGCCACGACCTGGCCGCGCTTCAACACCTGGAGCGCCTGCGTCCAGCCCTGCGTCAGCGCATGCCCGCAGACGACTACGAGCAACTGCGCCGCCACGTGGATGACCTGAACTTCAGCGCAGCCCTCCGACTGCTGACCCCACTGACCTGAAACCGGCGAAACGCCGCCGCGCCGCCGCCTCCCGACCGGCGGCGGTGCGGGCCGCCTCGCTTGTGAGCCCGAAGTGCCGCCGCTAGGATGAGGCCTGCTCCCACCACACCACGCCGCCATGCGCGCCCTCCAACTCACCCGACCAGCAACACGGTCGGCGTCCCCCTGCCCCGAGACGTGCCGGCACGGCCCAAGGTGGCGACGGGCGAGGTGCGCCACCTCGCCGGGGCTGCCCACGGCGTCACGCTCACACCGCATGAGCCGGGCCTGGACGCGCAGACCGGAGCGGGCCGCGAGCCCAGGCACGCGTTCCAGGGCACCTTCCACCAACTCGCGAGGTGAACTGGGTCTGGCCCAACCACAGACCCTGGCGCTGCACGGCCGCCCGAGGCCTTCGACCTTGCTGCCAGCTGCGGCGTGGCCCCGGCCAGGAACCGCCCATGCATGGACGGCAACCCACGCGCCATGATCCTGGCCATCGGCTGCTTCTTGTCCCTGAACGGATGGCGCCTGCGAGCCACACCGGCCGACGCCACGCTCACCCGACTCACCGTCGCCACAGGCGAGGTTGACAAACCCACGCTGGCGCAACGGTTGCGCGAGCACTGCCACCACCGCTCAACACCATGCAACTCGAAACCCTCACCGTCTCCGTCCAGGATCACATCGCCACGGTGCGCCTGAACCGGCCCGACAAGGCCAATGCGATGAACGCAACGATGTGGCAGGACATCCGCCTGGCCTTCGACTGGCTGGACGGCCAGCCCGAGGCGCGCGTGGCCATGCTGGAGGGCGAAGGCCGGCACTTCACAGCTGGTATCGACCTCTCGATGATGATGGGCCTGGCACCGCAGATCCAGGACCCCTGCGACGGCCGCACCCGCGAGGCGCTGCGCCGCGTGATCCTGGACATGCAGGACACCCTCACCAGCCTGGAGCGCTGCCGCAAGCCGGTGCTGGCGGCCATCCACGGCGCCTGCGTGGGCGGCGGCATCGACCTCATCTGCGCGGCCGACATGCGCTACTGCAGCGCCGACGCCTACTTCTCCATCAAGGAGATCGACATCGGCATGGTGGCCGACGTGGGCACGCTGCAACGCCTGCCCAAGCTCATCGGCGGTCAAGGCCTGGTGCGCGAGCTGGCCTACACCGGCCGGCGCGTGGAGGCCCCCGAGGCGCGCGAGATCGGTCTCGTCAACCGCATGTTCGACAGCCGGGAGGCGCTGCAGGCCGGTGTGCGCGAGCTGGCTGCCACCATCGCGGCCAAGTCACCGCTGAGCATCCGCGGCACCAAGGAGCAGCTGAACTTCGCGCGCGACCATTCCGTGGCCGATGGCCTCAACTACATCGCCACCTGGAACGCCGCCATGCTGATGAGCGAAGACCTCACCCAGGCGATGAGGGCCGGCAAGGGTGCGGCCCCCACCTTTCGCGACTGACCCCAACCCGCGCCAAGGACCGCCCCCCGATGACGCTCGACCGCTTTTTCCTGCTGGGTGACACCTCGGCTGTCAGCCTGGTGCCCGGCACGCACGACCCGGCGATGGTGACCCTGTCGGTGCTGGTGGCGGCCCTCACCGCCTACATGGCACTGCAACTGGCCGTGAAGGCCCGCCAAAGCCCCACGCGCGGGCTGCGCCTGGCGGCACTCAGTGCCGGTGCGCTGTCGCTGGGGGCCGGCGTGTGGGCCATGCACTTCATCGGCATGCTGGCCTTCCAGCTGTGCACCGAGGTGCGGTACGACCACTGGATCACTGGCCTGTCCATGCTGCCTGCGTTGGGCGCAGCCTGGGTGGCGCTGACGCAGCTGTCCTCACGCCATCGCAGCAGGCTGCGGCTGCTGGTGGGGGGCGTGTTGATGGGCGCGGGCATCGGGCTGATGCACTACAGCGGCATGGCAGCCCTGCAGATGAGCGCCAGCCTGCGGTACGACCCAGCCTGGTTCGCCACCTCCATCGTGGTGGCCGTGGTGCTGGCCGTGCTGGCACTGTGGGTGCGTACCGGGCTGGCGAAGCGTGCCGGGCTGCCCGACCGCGTGGCCGACCTGGCGGCTGCACTTGTCATGGGCGCCGCCATCTCCGGCATGCACTACACCGCCATGCATGCGGCCCGGTTCGTGGGAGTGGCCGACACCGACCCCGCAGCGGCACTGACCCGCCCCATGGACCTGGCGCTGGCCATCGCCCTCATCACCGGCGTGGTCAGTGCGCTGGCCGGCGCGGTGAGTGCAGCGCTGCGCTACCGCCTGGTGTTCCTGGAGCTCACGCGCAGCGAGGCGCGGCTGCAGGCGCTGTTCGACACCGCCGTGGACGGCGTGGTTCGCATGGATGCCGCCGGCAACATCCAGAGCGCCAACCGTGCCGCCGCCACCATCTTCGGCACCTCCGAAACCGCGCTGATCGGCCGCAACCTGCGCGAGTGGGTGCCGCTGCTCGACACGGGCAGCCCGTGGGCCGATGGCGTCACTGAAACCCTGGGCCGCACCCTGGACGGCCGAGAACTGCCCCTGCGGCTGGCCCTCGGCCAATCGCACGGCGAAGGCGAAGCACTGCGCGTGGCCTTCATGGCGGACATCAGCGAGCGCCACCGCATCGAGAAGGCGCTCGCAGACAGCGAACAGCAGCACCGCAGCCTGATTGCCAACCTGCCCGGTGCCGCCGTGCATGCGCTGCATGACTTCTCCACCGGCCACACCCAGCTGCAGTACGTCAGCGACGCCATCGCTCACCTGACCGGCTGGACGGCAGCCGAGCTGATGCACAGCGAAGCCGGCCTGGACCTCCTCGTGCACCCGGACGACCTGGCACATGCCGGCAGCCGGGCCCGGCGCGGCCCTGCCACGGCACGCACCTACCAGCTGGAGTACCGCGTGTGCCGCCGTGACGGCGTCGTGCGCTGGGTGGCCGAAACCGGCTCCATCACGCCGCTGAACGGCGGCCCCGTGGCGCGTGTGGACTCCCTGCTGCTGGATGTGACGGAGCAGCGCCTGCGCAACGCCGAGTTTGCCGGCGTGCTGACCGCCAGCCGCCGCGCGCTGGTGGTGATCGAGTTCGACCTGGACGGGCTCATCACGCACGCCAACGACAACTTTCTCGCGCTCACCGGCTACAGCGCCGACGAACTGCTGGGCCAGCACCACCGCATGCTGTGCCTGCCGGCCGAGGTGGCCGGACCGGCCTACGCCGAACACTGGGCTGCGCTGCGGCGAGGCGAGTTCCGCAGCGGCGAGTACGAGCGCGTGGGCAAGGACGGCCGGCACATCTGGATCCAGGCCACCTACAACCCCATCCTCGATGCCAACGGTCAGCCGCTGCGCATCGTCAAATTCGTCACCGACCTGACCGAACGGCACACACTGATGCAGGACCTGCGTGTGGCCAAGGAACGCGCCGAGCAGGCTGCCGCCGCCAAGAGCAGCTTCCTGGCCAACATGAGCCACGAGATCCGCACACCCATGAACGCCATCATCGGCTTCACCGACGTGGTGCTCGACGGTGAACTGCCCCCGGCCTCGCGCCGGCACATGCAGACGGTGCAGCGCTCGGCCCGCGCGCTGCTGGGCCTGCTCAACGACATCCTGGACACCGCCAAGCTGGAGAACGGCGCCGTGGAGCTGGAGTCGCGCCCCTACGCACTGCGCCAACTGTGCGAAGACGTGCTCTCCACGCTCGAACTCCACGCCCACCGCAAGGGCCTGGCCCTGACGCTGGACCTCGACCCCACCCTGCCCCCGGTGCTGCAGGGTGACCCGCTGCGGCTGCGCCAGGTGCTGCTCAACCTCGCGGGCAACGCCGTCAAGTTCACCGAAAAGGGCCGCGTCACCGTGGCCGCGCGCACGCTGGACGACGGCCGGCTGGAGCTGTCGGTGGCAGACACGGGCATCGGCATCGCGGCCGACCGCCTGGACCGCATCTTCGACCCCTTCGCCCAAGCCGATGCCACCATGACCCGCCGCTTCGGCGGCACGGGCCTGGGCACCACCATTGCCCGGCAGTTGGTGGAACTGATGGGCGGCAAGATCGGCGTGAGCAGCGTGGTGGGCGAGGGCAGCCGCTTCTGGGTGCGCCTGCCGCTGGCCGAGGCCGAGACAGACGCCACCGGCTTTGGCAGCCTCGCCGGCGCTGTGGGGGCCACACTGCCGCCGCTGCACATGCTCATCGCCGACGACGTGCCCGAGAACCTCACGCTGCTGGAGCTGCGCCTGCGCGAGCAGGGCCACACGGTCAGCACGGCCACCGACGGCGCGGAGGCCCTGGCCGCCATGCGCCAGGGTGGCTTCGACCTGGCACTGCTGGACGTGCAGATGCCGGTGATGGATGGCCTGCAGGCCTGCCGCGAACTGCGCCACTTTGAAGCTGCCCAGGGCGATGGCAGACATCTCCCCATCATCGCCCTCACCGCCAGCGCCATGCAGGACGACCGGGAGATGACCTCGGCCGCCGGCATGGACGGCTTTGCCATCAAGCCCATCGACTGGCCGGCCCTGCATGCCGAGATGGCCCGCGTGCTGGGCCTGACCGGTGGTAGCGCCGCTGCACCGCGCCCCGCGCCTTCGGCAGGCCCGGCCACCGCGCTGCCACCGGGCATCGACTGGGCCGCTGGCCTGGCCCGCTGGGGCAGCGCCGAGCTGCTGCGCAGCCAGCTCCAGCGTTTCCTGAGCGACAGCCTGAGACGCTGGCCGCATGGTGCCGAGGACGCCGCCTGGGCCCACCGGCTGCGCGGCACGCTGGCGAACTTCGGCCTCACCGACGATGCCGGCACGCTGGCGGCCCTGGAGCACGGCACCCACCCTGATGCAACCACCGCCTGGGCCGCCCAGCATGCACGCCTGCAGGGCCTGCACCTGCAGCTCCAGGCCCCGGCGTTGCCTCCGGAACCGGAAGCCCCGGCACCGACCGCGCCGTGGAGCCCGGACGACGCCCGCGCGCTGGACGAGGCCCTGTCCCGCGGCGAAATGCCGGAAGCCCTCAGCCAGCGCCTGCTGCAAGCCCTGCCTGCGGCCACGCGCACCCCGCTGGAAACGGCGATGATGGACTTCGAGTTTGACAAGGCACGGCAACTGCTGGCCGGCCTGATGAAGGACATGGCATGAACGAAAGCGCGCGCCCAGCGGAAGACCGGCGGCCCAAGCTGCTGGTGGTGGATGATGAGCCGGCCAACCTGCAAGTGCTGCGACACATCCTGCAGGCCCAATACCGCCTGGCCTTTGCCCGCGACGGGGAAAAGGCCCTGGAGCTGGTGGCACGCGAACTGCCGGACCTCATCCTGCTCGACGTGATGATGCCGGGCCTGACCGGCCTGGACGTGTGCCGCCGCCTGAAAGCTCCAGACGCGGCGCCCGCGCTGCGCCGCATCCCGGTGATCTTCATCACCGCGCTGGCCGACCCCGAGCATGAGGCACAAGGCTTTGCGGCCGGCGCCGTGGACTACCTCACCAAGCCCGTCAGCGCCCCCATCGTGCACGCCCGGGTGCGCAACCACCTGTCGCTCGTGGCTGCCGACGAACTGCGCGCCAGCCGCCTGGCCATCGTCCAGGCCCTGGGCCGGGCGGGCGAGTACCGCGACAACGAGACCGGCCGCCACGTGCTGCGGATGAGCCACTTCGCGGCCGTCATTGGCAGAAAGCTGGGCATGGGCGATCACGAGATCGACGACCTGCTCAACGCGGCCGCCATGCACGACGTGGGCAAGATCGGCATTCCCGACGCCGTGCTGCTCAAACCAGGCAAGCTCAACGACGAGGAATGGGCCCACATGCGACGCCACCCGCAGATGGGCGCCGACATCATCGGCACGCACGAGGCCCAGGTGTTGCAGATGGCCCGGCGCGTGGCGCTGTACCACCACGAGAAGTGGGATGGCAGCGGCTACCCCGAAGGCCTGGCCGGCGAGGCCATCCCCCTGGAGGCGCGCATCGTGGCGCTGTGCGACGTGTTCGATGCGCTCACCAGTGAGCGGCCCTACAAGAAGGCCTGGACCGTGGAGGCCGCACTGGATCTGTTGCGCGACGAAGCCGGCAGGCACTTCGACCCCGTGCTGGTGGAGCACTTCATCGCCGAGCTGCCGCAGATGCTGGCGATTCGCGAGCGCTGGGCCGACTGAGCAACCGCAGCCGCTGCCTCAGAACGGCGGCGGGGCCGCCTCGCCGGCCGGCCGCTGCGAGCGCAGCGCAGCCACGGCCTCGCGCAGCCGTGTGTTCTCGGCCTCCAGCACCGCCACACGCTGGCGCAGCGAATCCATGGTGTCGCCCGCCTCAGGCGACGGCAGCGCGGCGTCGCCAGGTGCCGAGTCGGGCTGCGGGGTGGGCGCGGGCGGGCGACGCTTGGCCTCGCGCACGCGCTTGGCCACCTGCTTGAGTTCTTCGGCCCCCGCCGTGGCCGCCGCAGCCTGCTCCGCGGCCGGCAGCGAGGCCACGGCAGCGGCGGCGTTGAGGGACACCACCCCCGCCCGCAAGGCCTCCACCAGCGCGGGCGCTCCCTGCTTCTGGATCTTCTCGATCAGCCCCACCTGGTTGCTGCTCAACCGCGCGGCGCGGGCCAGAGCTTCGCGGGTTTCCAGCCTGTCCTGTGCGGGTGCGGTGACCTGCACGGCCTCGGGCGCACCGGACGCCACCGCCACCGCACGCGCCCGGCGCTCGGCCACGATCTCCCGCTTGCGCAGCGCCAGCACACCACGCTGGTAATCGGAGATGCTGCGCCGGCCCAGGTGCTGGTCAATCATCCACA
>JBBIVU010000004.1:0-39697 GCA_037439585.1 Roseateles sp.
GGCAGCCTGCTGCTGCTCGAACATGGCCTGGAAGTTCACCTCGGCCAGCAGGATGGGCGGGAAGCCGGCGCGGGTGCAGACGTCCGACACGATGGCGCGCAGGTAGGGGTAGACCATTTGCGGGCAGACAATGCCCAGGATGCCCTCGACCTGGTCTTGGGGCACGTTGCGGATCTCGAAGATGCCGGCCTGCTTGGCCTCCACCAGAAACAGCGTCTTGTCGCCGACCTTGGTGTTGACAGTCGCTGTCACGCAAACCTCAAAGATGCCATCGGTGACGTTCTCGGCCGACAAGGCCAGGTTGATGTCCACCTGGGGCTGCTGCTGCTCCAGCAGAATGTGGGGCGCGTTGGGCTGCTCCAGCGACAGGTCCTTGAGGTACATGCGCTGGATCTGGAACACGGGGGTGCCCTCGGGGGCGGCTTGGATCTCGTCGGCCATGGAAAACTTTCTCGCGGAACGTCAAACAAAAGCCCGCAGGCGGCGCGCTGCGGGCGGTGCATGGATTATGGTCGAGGGCCCATGACGGGCTGCCCGGGGGCTTGCCCGGGCTTGAAATCAGGCGCCCTGGAGCAGGGGCAGCAAACCGCCCCGCTGGTCCAGAGCGATGAGGTCGTCACAGCCCCCGACATGCGTGTCGCCGATGAAGATCTGCGGCACCGTGCGACGGCCTGTCAGGTCCATCATGGCCTGGCGCTCTTCGGGGTTGACGTCGATGCGGACTTCCTCGATCTGCTCCGCGCCGCGCTGCTTGAGCAGCATCTTGGCGCGCACGCAGAACGGGCAGACCTGGGTGGTGTACATCTTCACGTGGGCCATGGCCGAGCTTCCTTGGGCGGGGTCTGGGTTCAAACCTGCTTACGCGGTTTTTTCGACGGGAAGATTGGCTTCACGCCAGGCCTTGAGGCCGCCCGCCAGCGCCTGGGCCTTGCCGTATCCCAGCTTGCGCAGCATGCCCGCAGCCCGGCCGGCACGCGCGCCGGTCGGGCACACCAGCACCAGCGGCAGGGTCTTGTTCGTGGGCAGGGACTTGTGCCCCTCGACCTGACCGAAGGGGATGTTGCGCGAGCCCACTGCGTGGCCCTTGGCGAATTCCTCGGGTTCGCTGACGTCGATCAACACGCCCTTCTCGCGGTTGACCAATTGCACAGCCTCGGCCGGGCTCACCCCACCGCCTTGCGCGCCGGAGGCCAGCAGGGGCCACAACAGCAGGCCGCCCGAGACAAGCGCGGCGACCACCAAATACCAGTTCTGGAGCAGGAAGTTCAAGCAAGCATCCCGTGTGATTCAACGAAGCCGATGATTATCGCTGCGCCGGATAATCCGCGGCTCCCACACCACCTGTGCGATCTCTGCCCATGTACAAGCTCGTCCTCATCCGCCACGGCGAATCGACCTGGAACCTGGAAAACCGCTTCACCGGCTGGACCGATGTGGACCTGACGCCTACCGGCGTCGAGCAGGCCAAGCAGGCAGGCCGCCTGCTCAAGGAAGCCGGCTACGACTTCGACATCGCCTACACCTCGGTGCTCAAGCGCGCCGTCTGGACGCTGTGGCACTGCCTGGACCAGATGGACCGCACCTGGCTGCCCGTGCGCCACGCCTGGCGCCTGAACGAGCGCCACTACGGCGCGCTGCAGGGCCTGAACAAGGCCGACATGGCCAAGCAGTACGGCGACGAGCAGGTGCTGATCTGGCGCCGCAGCTACGACACGCCGCCGCCGGCGCTCGAAGCCACCGACCCGCGCAGCGAGCGCAGCGACCGCCGCTACCGCGGTCTGGACGAAAGCGATGTGCCGCTGACCGAGTGCCTGAAGGACACCGTGGCCCGCGTGCTGCCGTTCTGGAACGACACCGTGGCGCCGGCCATCAGGGGCGGTGAGCGCGTGCTGATCGCAGCCCATGGCAACAGCATCCGCGCGCTGGTGAAATACCTGGACAACATCGCCGATGACGCCATCGTCGGCGTGAACATCCCGAACGGCATCCCGCTGGTCTACGAGTTGGACGAGAACCTCAAGCCCATCAAGAGCTACTACCTGGGCGATGCCAAAGCCGCCGCCAAGGCCGCTGCGGCCGTGGCCAATCAGGGCAAGGCCTGATCCACCGCTGAGAGCACCTCGTCGACGCTGGACCACTCACCCGGTCCCCGTCGCATGAGGGTGACGGTCGAGCCCCACGGCGCCCAGCGCGCTGCGTCCACCGGGCCCCAGATGCTCAGCAGCCGCGCGCCCACGCCTGCGGCCATGTGAGCCGGGCCGGTGTCGTTGGCCACCACCACACCGGCCAACTGCAGCAGCGCGTTGTAGATGCCCAGGGCCACGCCGTCGAGGCGGAGGGCGTTCGGGTAGAGCACCTTGGCGCCTTCCACCTCTGCCGGCCCAGGCACGATCACAACGGCGCGACCTTGCGCGTGCAGCTGCCCCACGAAGTCCGGAAACGCCGGCCAACTGCGATCCAGGAACTCCACCCGGCCGTTCGCGAACGGACAGATCAGCACGCAACGTTCCGGCTCGATACCGTGGGCTGCGAGCAGCGCCCGCGCTTGCCCGCGCTGCACCTCGCTGACCCGCAGACCGATGTCTTTCGGTGGCTCGGCCTGGATGCCCAGGAAATCGCAGGCCAGCTCCCAATACTCCACCAAGGTATGCCGCCCTTCGCGCTGCGGCAGGCCGCGTTGCAGCAGCCAGGTCCGCCCATCGCCGGTGTGGCCTTCAGCCTTCAGTCCGGCCAGGCGCGCGTCCAGCGCCGCAGAGAAAGCGTAGGGAAAAAGCAGCATGTTGGAGCGCGCATCGAAGCCCGGGGCCTCGGCACTGAAGCGCCGCCTCAGCGCTCGCAGCTGGGCGACACGCGAACGCAAACCGTCCGGCCGCACATGCACCGTCCAGCCCTCGGCCTCCAAAAGCCCGCGTGCCCAGGCCTTGCCGAGCAACTCCAGGCGATGGCCGTGATCCTCGAGCAACCTCAGGGCAGGAATGCTCAACACCGTATCGCCCACGAAGTTGCGCAGGCGAACGATCAGCGGACTGGCTTTTATCATCGACACCTCATCACATGTGATTCGAAATTCTCTCCGCGCAGGTCCGTCCTTCATGTCCGAGCTCACCCTGCCCTCCTCCGCTGAAGTGATTGCCAGCCACGATGCGGCCCTGGCCACCGCACCTGTCGCAGCTGATGCCGACGACGTGCGCGGCTGGGTGGCCACCAACCACTTCCACAACCGCAGCCTCTGGGCCCAGGAGGATCTGGCCCGCCGCACACAGGCGCCCGACAACGAGATCGTCGCCAACAAGCGTGCCATCGACCGCCACAACCAGGCGCGCAACGACGCCATCGAGCGCATCGACGAGTTCCTGCTGTCGGCCCTGGGGCTGGTCGACCCAGCCACCCTCGCCACCCCCTTGCCTCGCTCGACCGTGCCGGCCGGGGCCCGGCTCAGCAGCGAGACCGCGGGCTCCATGCTCGACCGCCTCTCCATCCTGAGCCTCAAGATCGCCGCCATGCGGGAGCAGACGCATCGCGCCGATGTTGACGAGTCGCACCGCCGCGGCTGTGCCGCGCGGTTGGAGCAACTCCTGCGGCAACGCACAGACCTCGGTCGCTGCTACGACGAACTGCTCGACGACGCCCGCGCGGGCCGGGCCTTCTTCAAGGTCTACCGCCAGTTCAAGATGTACAACGACCCCCGACTGAACCCGGCACTGGTGGCCGAAGCTCGATGATCGCTGCGCGCTTTGCCGCCAACCTGGACTGGCTCTACACCGAACACGCCTACCTCGACCGCCCGGCAGCCGCTGGTGCCGACGGCTTCACGGGCGTGGAGCTGCAGCAACCTCACCTGCACGATGCGGCGGCCTTGAAGGCGTCGCTGGGCGGCCTGCATGTGGTGCTCATCAACGCGCCCGCCGGCGACTGGGCGGCGGGCGACCGGGGCTTTGCAGCCCTGCCCGGCCGCGAGGCCGAGTTCCGCGAGGCCACGCTGCGCGGCCTGGACCTGGCAGCCCGACTGGGCGCCACCCGGGTGCACGTGCTGTCGGGCGTCGCCGAAGACTGCGACGCAGCCCGCGCCACTTGGCTGGCCAACCTCGGCTGGGCCGCCAGCCAATCGGCGCTGCCACTCGTCGTGGAGCCCATCAACCGGCGCGACATGCCAGGTTATTTTCTGCACCGTCAGGCCCAGGCGCTGGCATTGCTGGCCACGCTGAACAGCCCCCGCGTGCAGCTGCAACTGGACCTGTACCACTGCCGCGTCGCGGAGGGCGAGTCACTCAGCCACCTCGCGGCCGCGCTGGACCGGGGTGTGCTCGGCCACGTGCAAATCGCTGGCATCGCCGGCCGTCATGAGCCCGAGTCGCACGAGTTCGCCGCCGACCTGGCCTTGCTGGAGGGACGTGCCTGGACGGGTGCCGTCGGGCTGGAATACCGGCCGAAAGCTGGCACCTCGGCAGGGCTGGGCTGGCTCAGGCCAAGCCGGCACTGATCGAAACGCGCAACGCCTCGGCCAGTGCTCGGCGGTCGCGCCCCTCCGGCAGCACGGGGGCCAGGATCTGCACGTGCATGCCCAGGCCGCGGGCCGACGCAATGCGCCACAGGCTTTGCACCAGCGTCGTGTCGCCGATGAACCGCGCAGCCGTGCTGAAGCGTTCGCCAGGCTCGTGCCAGCGCAGCACCAACGGCAGCACTGGCGCGTCCGTGGCGATGGCAGCCTGCAACAAGTTGGCATGGAAGGGCAGCAACGCCGGCCCGGCACCGGTCGTGCCCTCGGGAAAAACCGCCACACAGTCCCCAGCCTGAAGGGCTGCAGCGGTCTGATGCACGACGCGCAGGGCATCTCGCTTGCTGCTGCGCTCGATGAAGAGCGTGTCCACGCCCTCGACGAGAGCCCCGACCAGCGGCCAATGTTTCACGTCCGACTTGGACACGAAGCGCGCCTGCGGCAGCACCGCGTGCACGGCCGCGATGTCCAGCCACGACACATGGTTGGCCACCAACAGGTGCCCGACCGGCAAGGCCCTGCCCTCCACCTTCAGCTCGATCCCGAGGATGCGCAGCGTCTTGATCGACCACCATTGGATCAGCCCGTGCTTCTCCGCCGAGGCCAGCAACTCGAAGCGGCGCTTGACCAGCCACAAGCCATGCAGCACGTGCGGCACCAGGCAAGCCAGGCGCCAGGCTGCCACGAGGGCCCTCATGGCGATTCGTACGCGATGTGACCGGCCACCAGCGTGCAACGCACACGGGCTGGCAACTCGAAGCCGCTGCGCGAGAACTCGAATGGCGTGTGCTTGCCCTGGCTGGCCAGCAGCGACGGCGTGACGGCCCAGCTGGCGCCGGCGTCGAAGACGCAGACATCCGCCACGCCTCCTTCCACCAAACGCCCTGCGCTGGCCGCCAGCGAACCCAGCGCACCGCCCAGCACCCTCACCGGCTCTGCCGTGACAACGGCCAGCCCGCGCTGCAGGGGCAGTCCGGTGTCGCTGGCCCAGCGCATCGCGAGGCTCAGCAACAGCTCCAGCCCCGTGGCACCGGGCGTGGCCTCTGCAAACGGCACGGCCTTTTCGTCGGTGGTGACGGGCATGTGGTCGGACACCAGCGCGTCCAGCGTGCCATCGGCCAGGCCGGCACGCAGGGCATCGCGGTCGCGGCCCTGGCGCAACGGCGGCGTGAGGCGCATGGCGGAGTCGAAGTAGCCGATGTCCACGTCGCTGAGGTGCAGCGAGTTGATGGACACGTCGGCCGTCACCGGCAGACCCTCACGCTTGGCGGCGCGGAGGATGTCCACGCCGGCCGCGCTGGAGATGCGGCACAGGTGGACGCGGGCGCCGGTGGCGCGCACCAGCTCCAGGATGGTGTGCAGGGCCACCGTCTCGGCGCTGACCGGCACGCCCGACAGGCCCAGCCGCGTGGCCACCGAGCCGCTGGCGGCCACGCCACCGCCCAGCCAGGCGTCCTGCGGGCGCAGCCACACGGTGTAGCCGTAGGTGGCGGCGTACTGCAGCGCGCGGTGCAGCACCAGCGTGTCGCGTACCGGCGCCTCGGCCTGTGCAAAGCCGATGCAGCCCGCCTCGGTCAACTCGGCCATCTCGGTGAGGGCCTTGCCTTCGAGGTTGCGGGTCAGCGCGCCCAGCGGGAACAGCCGGCAGCGGCTGAGTTTGCGGGCACGGAACTTGAGCATCTCGACAAGACCGGGCTCATCGAGCACGGGGTCCGTGTCGGGCGGGCAGACCAGGCTGGTCACACCGCCGGCGGCCGCAGCGGCGAGTTCGCTTTCCAGCAGGCCCTCGTGCTCGTGGCCAGGCTCGCGCAGGCGGGCGCACAGGTCCACGAGGCCGGGCGCGACGATGAGGCCGGTGGCGTCCAGCGTGCGGTCCGCCGTGAATTCGCCGACATCGCCCAGGTGGACGATGCGGCCGTTGGCGATGGCGACGTCGCCGATGCGGTCGAGGTGGCTGGCCGGGTCGATGAGGCGGCCGTTCTTGATGAGGATCTTCATGCTTCGTTCCCTGCCAGGATGGCCATGACAGCCATGCGCACCGCAATGCCGAAGGTGACCTGCGGCAGGATGACGCTGCTCTTGCCGTCCGCCACTTCGGACGCGATTTCCACGCCGCGGTTGATGGGCCCCGGGTGCATGACGATGGCATCGGGCTTGGCCAGCGCCAGCTTGTCCGGCGTGAGGCCGAAGTGCTTGAAGAACTCGCCACTGCTCGGCAGCATGCCGCCGTTCATGCGCTCGTTCTGCAGCCGCAGCATGATGACGACGTCGGCGTCCTTCACGCCCTCGGCCATGTCGTGGCAGACGCGCACGCCCATGTCGCGCAGGTCGCCCGGCACGAGGGTCTTGGGGCCGACGGCGCGGATCTCGGGCACGCCGAGGATGTTGAGCGCATGGATGTCGCTGCGGGCCACGCGGGAGTGCACGATGTCGCCGACGATGGCCACCGTGAGGTTGCGGAAGTCCTTCTTGAAGTGCCGGATCGTGTACATGTCCAGCAGGCCCTGTGTGGGGTGCGCATGGCGGCCGTCACCGGCGTTGACGACGTGCACGTGCGGCGCGCAGTGCTGGGCGATCAGGTGCGGCGCGCCGCTCTCGCTGTGACGCACGACGAACATGTCGGCATGCATCGCGCTGAGGTTGGCCACCGTGTCGAGCAGGGTCTCACCCTTGGCGGTGGAGCTGCGCGCGATGTCCAGGTTGATGACGTCGGCCGACAGGCGCTTGGCGGCGATCTCGAAGGTGGTGCGGGTGCGGGTGCTGTTCTCGAAGAACAGGTTGAACACCGACTTGCCGCGCAGCAGCGGCACCTTCTTGACCTCGCGGTCGTTGACGGAGAGGAAGCTGCCGGCGGTGTCCAGGATCTGCTCGATGACCGCACGCGGCAGGCCTTCGATGGACAGCAGGTGGATCAGCTCCCCATGCTTGTTGAGTTGGGGGTTTCGCTTGCTCAGCATCACTTCACCTCGAAGCTGAAAGTCCCTGCCTCGGTGCGGGCCAGGCGCAATTGCTGCTCGACGGCCAAGGTCACCCGGGCCGCCGAGAAGGCCGGCTCGATGGGCAGCTCGCGCCCGCCCCGGTCCACCAGCACGGCCAGTTGCACGCGGGCCGGGCGGCCGTAGTCGAACAGCTCGTTGATGACGGCACGCGTGGTGCGGCCGGTGTAGAGCACATCATCGATGAGCAGCACGTCGCAGCCGTTCACATCGAAGGGCAGTTGGGTGTGGTCGGCCTTGGCCAAGCCGCGCGAGCCGAAGTCGTCGCGGTGCATGGCACTGGAGATGGTGCCGCTGGGCAGGCTCAGGTCGGCTGCCAGTCGCTCGGCGAGCCAGGCGCCGCCACTCCAGATGCCCACCAGGGCGGTGTACGGTGTCAGCAGGCGCTGCACACCGCGTTTGAGCTCGAGGTACAGGGCCTCGGCATCCAGCAGCAGTTCACTCATGGGTGTTCTCGGAAAAACTGTTCAAGGATCAGGGCAGCAGCGGCGGCGTCCACGTCTTCGGCACCTTGCGCCTCCGCCTCCACGCTGGTGTAACGCTCGTCCACCTCGAAGACCGGCAGGTGGTAACGGCCGGCGAGCCGGCGACCGAAGTTCTGCGCCTTGGCCGTCATTTCGTGCGGCGCACCGTCGGGGTGGCGGGGCACGCCGATGACCAGGGCATCAGGCTGCCAGGTCTGGATGAGGGCCGCGATCGCGTCGAAATCTCCACCCTTGATGGTGCCGCGCGGTTCGGCCGAACTCAGCAGCCGCGTGCCCGAGGCCACGCCGATGCGGCGGGTGCCGAAATCGAAAGCAAGAAAGGTCTGGAAGGACGACGGCGCGGTGGCAGTCATCGTCAGGCATGACCCGCGTCGGCGCTGAGCATGCGCGGATCCACGCCCAGCAGCGCCAATGCACGCTCGTAGCGCTGCTCCACGGGCGTGTCGAAGATGATCTCAGGCGTCGCATCGACGGTGAGCCAGCCGTTGCGGCCGATCTCTTCTTCCAGCTGGCCGGCAGCCCAGCCGCTGTAGCCCAGGGTGACCAGCACCTTGCGCGGGCCGGCACCGTTGGACAGGGCTTCCAGCACGTCGCGGCTGGTGGTCATCTCCAAGCCGCCAGGCACGGCCAGCGTCGCGTTGTAATGGCCCCCCTCCTCATCCAGCGGCTCGTGCAGCACGAAGCCTCGGTCCGTCTGTACCGGGCCACCGTAGAACACCGGGGTGTCGGCCAGCAGATCGGCGGGTGGGCTCAGCTCGACCTTTTCGAACAGGTTGCCAAGCGTGAGCGAGATGGGTTTGTTGATGACGAGGCCCAGGGCGCCGTTGTCGTTGTGCTCGCAGAGGTAGACCACCGTGCCTGCGAAGGCCTCGTCGGCCATGCCCGGCATGGCGATGAGGAACTGGTTGGTCAGGACGATCCGTTCGGCAGGCATGGCGGCATTTTATTCTGCGGGTATGAAACCCACTCTCGACCGCGCCCTGGTCTGGTTCCGCCGCGACCTGCGCATGGATGACCACGCCGCCCTGCACCACGCGCTGAAGTCCGCAAGGCAGGTCTACTGCGCCTTCATACTGGATCGCGCCATCCTCGATGGCCTGCCGCGCGCCGACCGCCGGGTGGCCTTCATCCTGGATGCGTTGCGGGTGCTGGACGCCGATCTGCGACAGCGGGGCGGCGGCCTGATCGTGCGGCACGCCGTTGCGGCAGACGAGATCCCTTCACTCGCGGCGGAGCTGGGCGTGCAGGCCGTGTTCGCCAACCACGACGACGAGCCCCAGGCCTTGCGACGCGATGCCCAGGTGGCCGGACGCCTGCAGCGCTCGGGCGCGGCACTGCACACCTTCAAGGACCATGTGATCTTCGAGCGCCGGGAAGTGATGACCGCGACGGGCGGGCCCTACGGCGTCTTCACGCCGTACAAGAACGCCTGGCTGCGCAAGGTGAATGACTTCTACCTGAGCAGCTACCCCGTGGACCGCCATGCGGCCGCCCTGGCGCTCGCACCGCTTGCTCAAGGCGTGCCCTCGCTGCAGGACATCGGCTTCCGGCCTGCACCACTGACACCCCACCTCGGCCAGGGCAGCCGGGGCGCCGAAGCGCTGCTGGATGACTTCCTGGACCGGATGGACCAGTACGACCAGAAGCGCGACTTCCCGGCGATGAAAGGCCCGAGCTACCTCAGCGTGCACCTGCGCTTCGGCACCGTCTCCATCCGCCGGCTGGCGCGCCTGGCCCACCAGCGCATGCAGAGCGGCGACCGTGGCGCGGAGGTCTGGCTGTCGGAGCTGATCTGGCGGGACTTCTACCACCAGGTCATGCACCACCACCCCCACGCCATGGGGGCCGCATTCCGGCCGGAGTACGACACCATCGCCTGGGAGTCCGGGCCGCATGCCGATGCGCTCTTCGCCGCCTGGCGCGAGGGCCGCACGGGCTTCCCCCTCGTGGACGCAGCCATGCGCCAGCTGAACACCACGGGCTACATGCACAACCGCTTGCGCATGGTGGTCGCGAGCTTCCTGACCAAGGACCTGGGCCTGGACTGGCGACGCGGCGAGGCCTACTTCGCCGAACAGTTGCTGGACTTTGATCTGGCGGCCAACAACGGCGGCTGGCAGTGGGCCAGCAGCAGCGGCTGCGACGCGCAGCCGTACTTCCGGATCTTCAACCCCATCAGCCAAAGTGAGAAGTTCGACGCCGACGGCAAGTTCATCCGCCGCTACTGCCCGGAACTGGCCTCCCTGGACGCCAAGGCCATCCACGCGCCGTGGGAGCGGGCCCCGCTGGCCATGCAGGGGGTGGCATACCCGCGCCCCATCGTCGACCATGCCATCGCCCGCGAGCGCACCCTGGCACGCTACGCCGTGGTGAAGTCCCGGGTGCTGCCGCCGCCGTAACCCGGCCAGCACCCACCGGCCTCGGCGCGATGGCGGCAGCGTGAATGCACCCGTCGCCCAGCGTGACCACCTGCGGCACGCGGCAAGAGCCGCCGCTCAGAACAGCTCGACGTCGCTGAGTTGCAGCGCCTCCTGGATGGCACCGCTCGCCACCAAGGCGGCGTAGTTGTGCACCTGGTTCCGCCCATGCGCTTTGGCGTGGTAGACGGCCTTGTCCGCACGCTCGAAAGCAGCCGCAGGGGCGTCCCCCGCCCGCACTTCGGTGAAGCCGATGCTGACGGTGATGCGCCCCACTTGAGGGAAGACGTAGCGCTCCGTGTTCAAGCGCAGGCGCTCGAAGGCCTCGCCCGCATGGATCTCCTCGTCACAACGCATCAGCACGACGAACTCTTCACCGCCGAAACGGTAAAGCAGGTCGTGGAAGCGGAAGGAGCCCCGCATCAGCCGCGACAGCAGCAGCAGCACTTCGTCACCGATCAGGTGGCCAAAGCGGTCATTGACCGACTTGAAATGGTCGATGTCGATCACACCCAGCACGTAGTGCTGCGCCGCCGTGTCGTGCCGCCGGTCCTCGGCATCGTGCGCCAGGTCGTGCCGGGCCGGAATCTCGGAGAGCACCTTGAGAAAACTCTCGTCGAAGGTCTTGCGGTTCAGCAGGCCGGTCAGGGTGTCGCGCTCGGAGTAGTCGAGCAACCCCTGGAAGTTGTGATAGATCCTCAGCACGCTGGTCACCATGCGCTGCGCGCCGGTGCCAAGGCGGCGCGTGGACAGGATCTCGATCACGCCGATGACGTCCCGGTCTGTCGCGATAGGGAACAGGTAGAGCCACTGCCCCCCCTGCGCCACCTGCGTGACGCTGCGGCTGCGCATGGCCTCCAGACGCAGAGGGTGCGTCGTCACCAGCGGCAAGGCTTCGGGCTTGGCCCACAGCGGGTCGGCAGACGCCACCGCGTCCCCGGCCCGCAGGTGGGCGCGGGTCAGCCAACGCTCTTGCCCGGGCTCGCCCACCGTGCGGTAGATGGCGACTGACTCCGGCTCCAGCAGGTCGCGCAACGCCATGACCAGCGTGACGTCCATGACGTCCCGGTCACGGAAACCGGTCAACTCGGCAAGATGGTCGACAACCTGGGACATGGTGGCTCAGTAACTGGAAATGGGCCGCGTGCGCTGGACTCCAGCGCCAAGGACGCGTCGGTCTGGGCACGCAACAGGGCGGGCCCGGAGTCTACGGCGAACGATTGCAACCTCTGGGGTCGATGCAGAACTGTGGGCACTCACGCGGTGTTCGCTCACGATTTCGCAGGAGCGGCGGCGCCGTGCTGCGTGCATTGCCAGATCAGACCCAGCAGGTGATCCTCGTCGTAAGGCTTGCCAAGGTAGTGATCCACGCCCAACTGCGCGGCGTAATCCCTGTGCTTTTGGGCGATGCGTGACGTGATCATGATGACCGGCAAAGCGGCCAGCCGCGAGTCGGCGCGCATGTTGCGCACCAGGTCGAAACCGTCCATGCGCGGCATCTCGATGTCGGACAGGACCACGGCAGGCAGTTCGTCACCCGCCAGCCGCTCCATCGCATCCAGCCCATCCTTGGCCAGCATGACACGCAGGCCCACCCGCTCCAGGAACCGCTGGGTGACACGGCGCACGGTCAGCGAGTCGTCCACCACCAACACCAGCGGCGCCTGTGCCGCGGCCTCCGCCGAGGGCGCCACCTGCTCTGGTGCCGAAGACTGCGCCTGTTCGTGGGCTGCGGCCAATCGGGCTTGCGCATCGGCGCCATACCAGTCGGCCAGCGCGACGACGTTGTAGATCAGGGCCACTTCGCCCGACGCCAGCAGGCTGATGCCTGCCAGGCCCGGCACGCGGTTGAGTTGGGCGCCCAGGTTCTTGACGACCACCTCCTGGTTGCCGACCACCTCGTCCACGTGCAGGGCCAGGGCGCCTTGTGCACTGCGAACGAGCACGACATGGGCATGACGACCGTGGGCTTGGCCGCGCCCGACCTGCCCGAGCAAACCGCCCAGCCAGTAGAACGGCATCTCGGTCCCACCCTGCTGCAGCCTGCCCGTGGCGTAAGCCTGTTCCACCGCATCAACAGACACGCGCTGCACGGAGGCCATCAGCGCCGCTGGCACCGCCACCACCTGGTCGGCGCTTCGCAGCAGCACGATCTGCGTCAGCGCCGTGGTCAGCGGCAGGCGAAGCAGGAAACTGGTGCCCTGCCCAACGACCGACGAAGTCTCGATGCTGCCGCCGAGCGTCCCCACCTCGGCGCGCACCACGTCCATGCCGATGCCGCGACCGCTGAGCTCGGTGACCTGGCTGGCCGTGGAAAAGCCGGGAGCGAAGATCAGGCGCTTGAGCTGCGCCTCATCGGGCTCGGCTTCGCGCGAGATCAGGCCCAGCTGAACGCCGCGCTCGCGGATGCGTGCGAGATCCAACCCGGCGCCGTTGTCGGCGAAATTCAGCAGCACTTCGTTGCCCTGCTGACTGACCTCGATGCGCAAGGTGCCCATCGGGTCCTTGCCGGCCGCCAAGCGGGCCTCAGGCGATTCGATGCCGTGAGCCACGCTGTTGCGCAGCAAGTGTTCGAAAGCGCCAGCCGTGCGCTCCAGCACCGACCGGTCCAGTTCCGTCTGCCCGCCAGCGATCTCCAGCTTCACCTGCTTGCCGGCGTCGCGCGCAGCCTGGCGCACGACGCGGTGCATGCGCTCGCCGATGCTGTCGAAGTCAACCAGACGGGTGCGCAACAGGTCGTCTTGAAGCTCGCGGGTCAGCCGCGACTGCGCAGCCAGTTCGTCTTCGCCCGTCTGGACACTGCGACCGAGTGTGCGCTGCAGCGTGGCCACGTCGCCGACCGACTCGGCCAGCATGCGCGTCAGCTCCTGGAAGCGGGTGTAGCGGTCGAACTCCAGGGGGTCAAACTCACGGCCGCCCTGCTGCGCCATCTCCTGCTGGATGTGCATCTGCGCTTCCGCCTGCAACTCCAGTTCGCGCAGTTGAGCGCGCAAACGTTCGAGGTTGTCGTCCAGGTCGAGCAAGGCCCCCTTCATCTGGGTCAGCTCGGACTCCATCCGTGCGCGGCGGATGCTGACCTCGCCCGCCTGGGTGGCCATGCGCTCCAGCAGGCTGCCGCGCACGCGAACCAGCGCTTGGCCGATGGCGAGGCTGTCGCTGCCCGCCGCGACCTCTGCGGCATCGGCGAAGCGGCTCCAGTCGATGCTGCGCACGGGTTCGCTGGGCGTGTCCACCGCAGACGAGGAGGCAGGCGCCGTGCGGGCGAATGTCGCGGCCACAGCACGGGCCGGCGGCTCCTCTGCAACCTCAGGCCCATCGACCACCGGCCGCACGGACGGTGTCTCGACCAGCGGCGGTGCCGTGGGCGGCTCGATCGCACCCGAAAGGCTGCGACCCAGCGCCTCGAAGGCGGCTTCCAGCGCGTCGCCCTCATGTTGCAAGGCTTGAACCCGGGCCTGATCGACCGAGCCCGCATGCAGCAGGGCCTCAACCGACGACTCCAGACGGTGCGCCTGCTCGCCCAGGCGCATCGCCCCAGCCAGACGCGCACCGCCCTTGAAGGTGTGGAGCGCACGCATGCAGGCATCCGAACGCCCCAGCTCACCGGGTTGCTCCAGCCATTCGCGCAACGCAGCGTGCAACTGCTGGAGCAGTTCGCGCCCCTCTTCCTCGAAGATGGGGTAGAGGTCTGCCTCGATGTTGTCCGGCAGGCCCGGTTCAGGCTCAGGCTCGACTCGGACCTCGGGCCGTGCCATGACCGGCCCCGGGGCAGGCTCCATGACCCCTGCGGACGTGGCGCTCTCCGGCTCTGCCACCGACCCGTTCGCGCGCAGCCCACGGCCTGCGTCCACGTGGGCCTGGGCCTCGGCCGGCCATTCGGCAGCCCTCGGCATCAGCAAGTCCATGCCGCCGGCCACCGTGTCTTCCATGTCGTAGGCGTCGGCCCCATCCAGCGATGCGGGCGAGGTGACCGGCTCGACCTGCGGCTCGTAGGCATGCAGCCGCGCAACCAGCTGCAGATCGTGCGGCTTCAGGAAGCCTGCGGCGAATTGGTGCAACAGGCGGCGGATGTCATCGGCCGCGTGAACAAAGAGTTCGGCGTCCGCCTCTTCGTAACGAACGGCACGCTGGGCACGCTCCAGCGTGTGCTCCAGCGCGCGAGCGAGGGCGGACAGGTCGTCGTACCCAACTGTTGCCGCATTGCCCGCCAGCGCATGCGCCAGCGCTTCGGAGGACGGCGGCACCGGCTGCTTCAGCTCCGACGCCCACTCGGCCAGGCCCACGGACAACTTGCGCGAAAGCTCGTCGGCTTCGTTGAGGAAGATGTTGAACAGGGCGATGCTGATCCGCAACGGCCCGATGACCTTGAAGCCCTCATCGGGGTCCACCGGCTCCGCCCGCACATGACCCGGCTCACCAGGTGCTGCCTCGTTGTCCACAACCAGACGCGGCAGCCCCAGCGAAACCTCTTCCGGCCGGACCGGCGTCTCGGCCGGTGCGGCCACCGTGGCGTCGACATGATCCGCCGCCTCGGAGTCACCCAGATCGAGGGTGACGCCGAAATGGGCGAGCGGCGCCTCGTCGCGGCCAGGCTGCGACAGCGCCTGCAGCTCGGTGGGCGCATGGGCCACGTCGAACTGGACCGTGGGTTCGAAGTCGAGGTCCGCGGCGTCGGTGCCGTATGTCACATCGGCCACCGGCAGCACCGCGTCGCGATCGGCGGGCGCCTGCAGGTCCAACAGGAAGTCCGGCACCAGCGGGGGCCTGGCCTCCATCTCGGCGGGCAGCGGAAGCAGGGTCGGCTCAGGAGCCTCGCCCGCCAGCGCCTCGGGCTCGCGGTCCGTCGCGTCGGCATCTTCCAGCGGCAGGTCCACGCCCTCGCCACCTTCCAGTTGAACGGCCTGTTCGAGCGGCACGAACTCCCCGCTCATACGCAGCGCATCCGCCGCGAAGCGCACCGGGTCCGGGAGGCTGACGCCCGGCTCCGTGCCGGCAATCTGCTCGCGCCAGTGCGCAAAGTAATCCAGGGCCTGGGCGGTGAATTGCTGCAGCGCCGCGTCAGCTCGCGGATCGGGCTGCGCCAGGCGCGCGTTGTACAACTGCTCGCAGGCCCAGGCCCCCTCACCAAAGGCATCCAGGCCCACCATGCGGGCACTGCCCTTGAGCGTGTGGAAGGCCCGGCGCACGACCGTGAGCAGGGCGTGATCCGCCGCCTGTTCGTGCAATTCGGCCAGCGCCGCGCGTGCATTGGCGATGACCTCTTCGGCCTCTTCCAGGAAGATTTCGCGCATCTCCGGGTCGTCGGCCACGCTGGGCTCCGGCAACCCGGTGGCAGCCACCGCAGCGGGGGCAGGTACCGGTGCGGGCTGGGACAGGTCCACGTCCGGAAGGCTGAGGTCGGGCAAGTCCAGGCTCGCCAAATCGGCATGCAAAGGTTGGGTGGCCTCCATGCCCGCCGCAGCCGCCTCGGGCTCGAGATCGACATGGAAGCCGCTGGCTTCGAAATCCGGCAGTTCGACAGCGCCCTCGCGGCGCCCCATCACGGCATCCAGTCGGCCCGTGGTTTCGTCGAACTGGAACATGCGCTTGGCCAGCTGCGGCTGCACGCTGAGCATGTCGATCAGAAAGCCCAGCGCACCCAGGTTGTTGGCCAGTCGTTCGAACACATCTCGCGCGCCGGGGCGGTTGAAATCGATCTCCGTGTTGGCCAAGCCATCCACCTCGTCGCGCATGCGCACGGTGGCGTGCGCGGCCTGATCCAGACCGAGAACGCTCAGGACACCACGCATGGCCTGCAGTTGACCTGGCACGGGGATCAGCAAATCGCGCTGCGAGGGGCTCCGGAAATACTCATCGCACTGCTTCTCGATGTCCGACAGGCTGGCGCGCAGCTCGTGCACGACGCTCCCCAGCGTCTGGCGGTCCGAGACGCGGCGGTAGAGGTCCTCCATCCAGCCTTCCAGCGGCTCTGCCGCCTGCCCGTGGGCCACAGACTCCACGCGCCGGGCCAACCGGCGAACACGGTCGGCCTGTTCAGGCTGATCGAAGGCAGCGTCTTCCAGCGCCGCTTCCACGTAGAGCAAGCTGGTGGCGACTTCCATCGCCAGTGCCGGCGACGGTGTGCTGCGCGAACGCAGCGTGGCAACGACGGCGCGTTGCAGCGTTTGGGCCAGCACCTCGCCGCTGGGGAACAGGCGCGTCAGCGACTCTGCAAGCGCCGCGAACTGCTCATCCAGGCTGCTGACGCGGTGCTGGTCGCCCTCGGCAGCACTGGACCAGCTGTCCTTGGCGGCCACGACGCGGCGCTTGGCCTGGATCACCCAGGCCGGATCGATGCTACCGAGGCTGGCATCTTCGTAATCACCCGCCTGCTCATCGGTGAGTCGGTAGGTGTCATGGATCGCAGCCAGGCGCGGGCCTGCGCCCTGGGCCACGCGACATTGGGCGCAAAAGAAAAGCAGGTCCCGCGCCAGCCGGTCCCGGACCGGATCGTCCGGTCGATCGCCCTGGCCAATGGCGCGCAGCTCGTGCAACAGCTTGGACCCCAGACGCTTGGTGTACGCATCGCTGCCCAGGAGCTTCAGCGCCTGGCCCTCGAACACCCCGGCAGCAAGTTGCCAAAGCGTTCGAGAGGGGCCGGCCGGCAGAGCGGCGGCAAGACCCGCACACAAGCTCGACAGGTGGGCAGCATGGGTCGAGTTGGGCTCGCGCATGTGCCGCAGCAAGGCAGCCTCGAACGGCGCCCGCACGGCCTCGGCCGACCGCGGCAGCACGTTGGCCTCCAGGGGGATGTTGCGCCACGACCAATCGAACTGCCACAGGTCCGCCGGATGGATGCGTTCCGCCCCGTTGAGCTGCTGCAAGGCGCGGTAGGACGGGTACAACGAAAGCGACGAGGCCTTGCTGCCCGCCAGCAAACGGGCCACGTGCGCCAGCAGCGCGAAGTCCGCCCGTTCGATGATGTCGACCGTGCTGGCATCGACATGGAGGGGGTGCTCTGCCAGGCGCGTGACGGCCGTTTCAGCGGCCCGTAAAACCACGGCGCCCGCGGGCAAGCCGACCAGCGACAGCACCCCGCTGACCTGATGCAGTTGCGCAGCGGATTGCTGCAGCGGCACGCTGGGCTGGAAGTCGCCAGCCAGGGCCACCGGTCTGTTGTCGCCACCATCCCGCACGAGACGGCGCAGCGTCTTGTGCACCGATTCCAGGGAACGGCGCAATTCCTCCTGCACCCAGGCCAACGGGGTGAGGTCGGCCGGGAGTTCGGAGTCTCGCAGGGAGCTGTCCATGCGTGGGCTTTCTCGCTCGGTACGGTGTACGGGGCCGCGTCAGGCGACCTTGAAGCGGGACACGGAGGTGCGCAGCGCCTCGGCCGAGCGCGACAGCTCGTGCACCATCTGGGCGGTGGAGCGCGTGCCCTCCGACGTCTGCTCGGTCACCGCGAAGATGTGCTGGATGTTGGAAGCCACGTTGTTGGCGTGCTCGGCTTCCTGCCGGGCCTGCGAGGAAATGCGAACGATCAGTTCGTCCAGCTGGCGTGACACGCTGTCGATGTCTTCCAGCGCCCTGCCCGCCGCGTCCGACAGTTGCGTGCCTTCCACCACACCGCGCGTCGAGCGCTCCATGGCGGCCACGGCGTCGTGGGTGTCGGTCTGAATGGTCTTGACGAGCGCGGCAATCCGGCGCGTCGCATCGCCGGAACGTTCGGCCAGTCGCTGCACTTCTTCTGCCACCACGGAGAAGCCGCGGCCGGCTTCTCCGGCGGACGCCGCCTGGATGGCCGCGTTCAGCGCGAGCACGTTGGTTTGTTCCGTGATGTCCGAGATCAGCTCCGTGATCTCGCCGATTTCCTGCGACGACTCGCCCAGCCGCTTGATGCGCTTGGACGTCTCCTGGATGGAGTCGCGGATGGCATTCATGCCGGCGATGTTGTTCTGCATCGCGGACAGCCCCTGCTCGGCGGCCTGACGGCTCTGGCGCGCCACCTCGGCGGTCGTCTGCGCCTGCGCGGACACCTCCGTGATCCGGTTCGCCATGCCGAGCACGGCCTCGCCGGTGGCGCGGATCTCGTGCAGCTGTTCCTTGGATGCTGCCAGCAGGTCGGTGGACGTCTGGTCCACCGCGCCGGTGGTGTCCGTCACGCGGGCGGCCGTGGCCTGCACCTGGCCGACCAGGTTGCGCAACTCCTCCACCGTGTAGTTCACGGAGTCGGCAATCGCGCCGGTGATGTCTTCCGTCACCGTGGCCTGCTGGGTCAGGTCGCCTTCGGCAACGCTGGCCAGTTCGTTCATCAGACGCAGAATGGCGGCCTGGTTGGCGTCGTTGACACGCTTGGCCTCCTGTTCCTGGGCTTCCGCCTCACGGCGCTGCGCTTCGGCGAGCGTGGCGCGCTCGGACTGATCGGCCACGAACAGGCGCAGGAAACCCACGGCACCGGCCACAAGTGCAGCCAGCGACAGACCCAGCATCAAAATCAGGCCCCAGCCAGCACCACCCGACCTCTCCAAGTCGGAAGCGGCCTGCTCCAGACCTTTTCGCAGCGGTTCCGAATCGTTCAGGATCGCCGTCTGCGCTTCACGGGCCGACACCAGACCCTGCAGGTTGCCCAGGATGGCGGAGGCCTGTGTCCGGGTCTGTTCGTACTGTTTCAGCAGGGTCTGCAGGCGCTCCTTCAACTGCGGGTCGCGCGCGGCGTTCAGGCGCAACTCCGGGCTGCCACTGATCAGAGCTTCGGTGATGAGCTTGAAGGAATTCAAGTCCTTGCCCAGCAGGAACACGGCCTCGGGGCTCACGCCCTCCTGCGTCAGGAACTCGTTGGCGCTCTTGCCGATGCGCTGGGTCAGCATCACAAGCTGGCCGACTGCGGAGACTTCACCCGCCGAGGAGCCGATCTGCAACGCCTGCGAGGACACCGCCTCGGCACTTTCCAACAGGTCACTGGACTGGCGGTTGATGGCGCGCAGGGCCTGACCGACCTGGGTCAGGATTTTTTCCTGGGCTTGCACGACCTTGCCATTTTTTTCAGCACGCTCGACCAGAGGCCTCAGCGCTTCAAGCGCGGGCTGTACGGCAGCAGGTGCGATCGACAGATCGCCCTCACCCGTGCGCAAGCTGTTCACCACGCCGCTGAGCGTGCTCACCGACTCGCGCAACTCGGCGAACGCAGCAGGATTGCCCACCAGCGCTGCAGACACTGACTTGGCCATGCGCTGCGAGTGCATCAGCGCCTGCCCCGAGGCACGCACTTGCGCTGCACTGCGGTTCGACGAAACCAGCACCAGGCTGACTGACACGGCCGTGCCAAGAAAACCCAATGCCACCAGGCCCGTCAGCACCCGCTGGCGATGACGGCCGAGAAGTTCATTCAGCTTGCCGACGCCCGCTGCGGGTCCGGGAGGCAGCGCCGTCGGGTCGGCAGCCTGCGTCGTGGGCGCGAAGCTCAGGGTGCTGCTGGGCGCAAATTCGCTGCTGGGGCCGGGGTCCGTGGGCACGGCCGCAGAAATGATGGACGGCGCCTCAGTGCGGACGAAAGTGTCGGTACCTGACAGCGCGGCATCGGCATCGCGAGTGGCATCCGATCCCGCACCGGACCGCGAGTCGATGGTTGTATCGCCCCCCTCAGGCGGCAATGGCGGCAACCCGTCGGCTTCGGACTTTCCCCTGATTTTGTCCAGCAGGCTCATCTCACCCTCGTCCTTCAGTGTTTGTGCAGGTCGCATTCGTGTGCGGCCTGGCGCGTCCAACGGATGCGTGCATCAAGCGACGATGTGCAGGAAGTTCTCCTGCCTCGACAACGCCTCAAGATTGATTTCTTGCCAGCTTCGACCCGCTTCATCCACATGCAAGGCACCGACAAAGCGCGGCAACTTGCCGGTGGGCTGGTCTGCCGCCAGAGGCAACTGCTCGTCGCTGCGCAACCCCGCCAGCCGATCGACGAGCAACGCGCAGTTCAGGTTCAAGTCGCCTCCCAGGGACACCAAGCGATTGTGCGGCGACAGCCCGCGGCCAGGCATGTGATCACGCAAGCCAAAGTAAACGGCCAAGTCCACCACGGTGAACAGGCCGCCGCGCAGGTTTGCCACCCCCGCCAACCAGGGCTTGGCATAAGGCACCGGCTTGATCGGCACCGGCGCGAAGATTTCGCTGGCCTGCTTCAACGAGAACAGCAAGCCCACGCCTGCACATTCCACGGCCAACCATTTCGCAATCAGGGTCTGCTCTCGTGCCGCCTGCATGCGCTCGGCAAGTCGCTGCTGGAGCTCGCGGAGGGCGGTCTTGTCGGCCATGACGTCGCCTCAGCCGAGGGCCTTGATCTTGGCCAGCAGTTCCTCGGCCCGGACGGGCTTGACGACATAGTCGCTTGCACCCTGTCGCATGCCCCAGACCTTGTCCGTCTCCTGCCCCTTGCTCGTGCACATGATGATGGGCACACCGGCGTAGCGCTCGTCGCGCGTGATGGAGCGGGTCAACTGGAAGCCATTCTGGCCGGGCATGACAACGTCCATCAGGATCAGGTCAGGCCGGGCTTCCGCGAGCCGCTTCATGGCTTCCTCCGCGTTTTCGGCGGTGCGCACGTTGAAGCCACGCTTCAGCAACATTTCCGAGAGCGCGTGCAACTCGGTCTTGGAATCGTCAACCAGCAAGATGTTGTGAATGCTCATGGCAGTCCTCGTTCGGTAGGTGCTCTCATGGCCGGTGCTGGCGCACAGCCTGGAGCAGCTGGTCCTTGGTGAAGGGCTTGGTCAGGTAGTCTTGGGAGCCCACCATGCGGCCACGCGCCTTGTCGAAGAGGCCATCTTTCGATGACAACATGATCACCGGCACACCTGAAAACTGCGGGTTGCGCTTGATGATGGCGCACGTCTGGTACCCGTCAAGTCGCGGCATCAGGATGTCGCAGAACACAAGATCGGGATGGAAGTCGCCCAGTTTGGCCAACGCATCGAACCCGTCCTCCGCCAGCGCCACCAGGTGCCCACCCTGCTTCAGAAAAATCTCTGCGCTGCGGCGGATGGTGATCGATGACAGCAACACCATCCGGCGGGTGGGGCCTGCACCGGAAACTTGCTCGTTCAAACGTCGCCTCCTCGAAACTTCAGCTCGGTGCAGAACCTTCGCGCCGCTCGTCGAGCGGCGTCAGATGCGCACCATCTCGAAATCCTCTTTGCGCGCGCCGCAGTCCGGGCAGGTCCAGTTCATATCGACGTCAGCCCAGGCGGTCCCCGGCGCAATGCCGTGGTCAGGATCGCCGGCTGATTCGTCGTAGATCCATCCACAGATCAGGCACATCCAGGTACTGGGTTCACTCACGGTGTTCAGACTTTGCTCACTACAATCAAATCATTCTAGCCAGGGCCAGCGCACGCAATGCTGAGGGCAAACGCCTGTGCCCCAAGCCTCAAACGCGCGCATTCAGCGGCAGACTCCACGCTTTGCGGCAGTTCTTCGGCCGCGCTCGCCACGACCTCCCCATGAGCCCCAAACCCCTCTCTTCCATCCCCGAGGTCGACGACGCTCAACCCGAGCAAGAAAGCCCGCCACCCGCCTGCGTGCTGAGCTTCAACGCCAGCGATGCCACGGGCGCTGGCGGCCTGGCGGGTGACGTTTCCACCATCGCAGCCATGGGGGCACACTGCCTGCCTGTGGTGACTGCCGTGGTGCTGCGCGACACCGCCGAAACCTTCGAACATGAAGGTCTGGACGCCGACACGGTGGCCGAGCAGGCGCGCCACATCCTGGAAGACGTGCCCATCACCGCGTGGAAGGTCGGCTTCTTGGGCAACGCCGAGGCGGTGAGCGCGGTTGCGGAAGTGCTGAGCGACTACCCGGACGTACCTCTGGTTACCTATCTGCCGTCGGTCGCCTGGATCGACGAAGACGAACAGCAGGGCTACCTGGATGCGCTGCGCGAGCTGGTGCTGCCACAAACGGCCGTTCTGGTGGGCAACCACAAGACCATGACCGACTTCCTGCTGCCCGACTGGGACAACGAGCGCGCACCGTCTGCCCGTGAATTGGCGGTGGCAGCTGCGCAGGCCGGTGCGCAGCACGTACTGGTGACCGGCATCCAGCTGCCCAACCAGTACGTCGACAACGTGCTGGCCAACGCGCAGGGGCCCATCACCGGCGAGAAATTCGAGCGTTTCGAAACTGCCTTCGTTGGCGCCGGCGACACACTGTCTGCCGCGCTCGCCGCCCTGCTGTCGGTGGGGGCTGAGTTGCACTCCGCAGTCAGCGAGGCGCTGTCGTTCCTGGATCAGTCGCTGGATGCCGGCTTCCGCCCCGGCATGGGCAATGTCGTCCCAGACCGCTTCTTCTGGGCATTGCCTGCGGCCGAAGACGATGGCGGTGAGCCCACAGGCCTCGCGCCCGAACCGGAACCCGAACAGCCGCCCAAGAACCCGCGGCGCATGCATTGATCACCCCATTTTTTCCATGACCAGCAACTCCGAGCTCTTTGAGCGCGCCTCGCGCGTCATCCCTGGCGGCGTGAACTCGCCGGTGCGGGCCTTCCGTGCGGTGGGTGGCACGCCCCGCTTCATCATACGCGGCGAGGGCGCTTACATCTTCGATGCCGAGGGCAAGCGCTACGTGGACTACATTGGCTCCTGGGGGCCCATGATCCTGGGCCACGGGCACCCGGCCGTGCTGGAGGCCGTGCAGAAAGCGGCCACGGAAGGCTTCTCGTTTGGCGCCCCGACCGAGCGCGAGATCGAGCTGGCCGAGGAAATTCTGAAACTGGTGCCCAGCATGGACCAGGTGCGCCTGGTCAGCTCGGGCACCGAGGCCACGATGAGCGCCATCCGTCTGGCGCGCGGTGCCACGGGCCGGCCCAAGTTCATCAAGTTCGAGGGCTGTTACCACGGCCACACCGACGCGCTGCTGGTCAAGGCCGGCTCGGGCCTGGCCACCTTCGGCCACCCCACCAGCGCAGGCGTGACGCCTGGCGCTGCGGCCGACACCGTCGTCCTCGAATACAACAACGTCGAGCAGCTGGAAGCGGCCTTTGCCGAGCACGGCGCCCAACTCGCCTGCGTCATCGTGGAACCCATCGCGGGCAACATGAATTTCGTGCGCGCTTCCGTGCCTTTCATGACGGCCCTGCGCCGCCTGTGCAGCCAGCACGGCGCGCTGCTGGTGCTGGACGAGGTGATGACGGGCTTCCGCGTCGCGCTCGGCTCCGCCCAGTCGCACTACGCCACGCTCATCCCTGGCTTTGCGCCAGACATCTCGGTCTTCGGCAAGGTCATCGGTGGTGGCATGCCGCTGGCCGCCTTCGGTGCCAAGCGGGAGGTCATGCAGCACCTCGCGCCGCTGGGGGGCGTCTATCAGGCCGGCACGCTGTCGGGCAACCCGGTGGCCACGGCCTGCGGACTGGCCACGCTGCACGAGATCCAGAAGCCCGGCTTCTTCGAGGCACTGTCCGCCAAGACCCGCCAACTCGTCGAGGGCCTGAAAGCGGTGGCGGCCGAGAACGGCGTTCCCTTCTCCGCCGACAGCGAAGGCGGCATGTTCGGCTTCTTCCTGCTGCCGGAGCTGCCGCAGAACTACACCACGGTGATGAGCACCGACAAGGAGCGCTTCAACCGCTTCTTCCACGCCATGCTGGACGCCGGCATCTATCTTGCTCCGGCCTTGTACGAGGCGGGTTTCGTGTCGGCGGCCCACAGCCAGGCCGACGTCGACACCACGCTCGCGGCCGCGCGCACCGCCTTGCGCTGACTCCTCGCGCCCCACCCCGGGGCGGACCGACATGCACCTGCACATCCTCGGCATCTGCGGCACCTTCATGGGTGGCCTCGCAGCCCTGGCGCGCGAAGCCGGCCACAAGGTCACGGGCTGCGACGCCAACGTCTACCCGCCCATGAGCACGCAGCTCGAAGCCCTCGGCATCGAGCTCATCACCGGCTTCGGCGCCGAGCAGCTGGCGCTCAAGCCCGATGTGTTCGTCATCGGCAACGTCGTCACGCGCGGCGAGCGCTTCCCGCTGATGGAAGCCATCCTGGACGCCGGCCTGCCCTACACCTCGGGGCCCCAATGGCTGGCCGAACACGTGCTGCAGGGCCGGCATGTGCTGGCGGTGGCGGGCACGCACGGCAAGACGACGACCACCTCCATGCTGGCGTGGATCCTGGAGCACGCCGGCCACAAGCCTGGTTTCCTGGTGGGTGGCGTGCCGCAGAACTTCGGCGTGTCGGCGCGGCTGGGCGAAGGCAAGGCCTTTGTCATCGAAGCGGACGAATACGACACCGCCTTCTTCGACAAGCGCAGCAAGTTCGTGCACTACCGGCCGCGCACGGCCATCCTGAACAACCTCGAACACGACCACGCCGATATCTTCCCGGACCTGGCCGCCATCGAGACCCAGTTCCACCACCTCGTGCGCACCGTGCCAGCCAGCGGCCGGCTGGTGGTGAATGCCCGTGAGGAGGCGCTGCAGCGCGTCGTGGCGCGCGGCTGCTGGAGCGAGGTGCAACGCTTTGGCGCCAAGAAGGAAGAAGCCGGCATGCTTCGCGCTCGCGGTGAGCCGCAGGCCTTCGACGTGCTGCGCGGCAGCCTCAAGGTGGCCCGTGTGGAGTGGCCCCTGATTGGCGAACACAACCAGCTCAACGCCCTGGCGGCCATCGCCGCAGCCGAGCATGTGGGTGTGACGCCGGAGCAATCCGCCGCCGCCCTGGCCGAATTCCAGAACGTGCGCCGCCGCATGGAACTGCGCGGCGAAGCCCGTGGCATCAGGGTCTACGACGATTTCGCCCACCACCCGACCGCCATCCGAACCACCATCAACGGCCTGCGCCGCCGCATCGCGCCGGCCGAACGCATCCTGGCCATCTTCGAGCCGCGCTCCAACACCATGAAGCTGGGCACGATGAAGGCGCAGCTGCCCTGGGCGCTGGAGGAGGCCGACCTGGCGTTCTGCAACCAGCAGGGGCTGAGCTGGGACGCCAGGGAGGCGCTGGCGCCCATGGGTGGGCAAGCCGTGGTGGGCGCGGACGTCGATGCGCTGGTGGCCGCCGTCGTCAAGGCCGCCAAGCCGGGCGATCACCTGCTGTGCATGAGCAACGGCGGGTTTGGTGGCATTCACGACAAGTTGCTTCAGAGCTTGGCGGCCCAGGCCTGAGGCCTGACGGCGGCATTCACTTCCCGTACAGCACCATCTGCGTGCAACGGAACAGCGCCATCGTCTTGCCGGTGGCGGCGTTGGTCACCACCGCGTCCCACACCTGCGTCGTCTTGCCCAGGTGCACCGCCTTCGCCACGCAGGTCACCAGGCCCTCGCGCGCCGTGCCCAGGTGGTTGGACTTCAACTCCACCGTCGTGAACCCCACCGCGCCTTCCGGCAGGCTGGCCACGCAGCCGTAGCCGGCGCAGGTGTCGGCCAGCGTGACCACGCTGCCGGCGTGCAGAAACCCGTTGGGCGCCATCAGCTCGGGCCGCACGGTGAGCTCGCCGTGGACCTCGCCGTTCTCCGCCTGGGTGATGACGATGCCCAGGTGGCCGGGCAGGTTCTTGGCGCCGAATTGGTTGTAGTGGGCAGCGTCAGCCATGCAGCTCTCCTCGTGAAACGGCGCTCATCGTAGTGAGCAGCAAAAAGGCCGGCACAGAGGCCGGCCTTGATCGAGGGGCGACCCTGGATCAGCTGCGAACCAGCGAGGCCTTGAGCATGCTGCCCAGCATGTCCTGCAACTCGGCCAGGTGCGCCTTGGTCTCCACCGAGAGGCCCGGCTTCGCGGCGGCGGCGCGCAGGTCCCCGGCCAGCTGCGTGGCGTGCCAGCGGGCCAGCGAGAAAGCGTCGGCGTAGGTGGCGGCACCGTTGGTCGAGCGGTTCAGCTGGGCCTGCAGGCGGCGCAGGTATTCGCGCTGCAGGCTGCGGCGCATGCGGTCCACTTCGGCACCCGCCTTGAGCTCGCTGAAGATGGCCGACTGCAGCGTGCCGTACACCTCGCTCAACGACACCGCGCCCTTGCGCTGCGCCTCGGGCAGGTAGCTGCCCTGCTCGATGAGGCGGCGTGCCGTGTTGGGTGACATCAGGCGGTCGAGAACCCGGCCCTGCAGCGCGGCCACTGCGTCAGGGATGGCGATGGGCAGGCCACGGTCCCACTCGTTGTAGTCCAGCGTCTGCGTGACGAGGAACTCGGGCTTGAACTTGAACGAGTCGCTGGACAGCAGGCCCGCAGCGATGAAGCGCAGGGCCTCGCGCTGCTGGGCATTGTCGACCGGCTTGAAGGCCGGCCCCGTCGAAACGCCCGGCACCGTGCGCTCGGCCAGCAGGCCACCCACGTACTTGCTGACGTTGTTGGCCGTCATCACCAGTTGGCGGAAGGACTCGCCGATGGAGCGGCGGTTGCGCAGCGGGTCGTCGCCCACCACAGCCGGGCGGGCCTGCACACGTTCCCACAGCTCCTGGCTGAGCTTGAGGCGCTTCTTGGCGTAGGCCAGCGGGTCATCGCCCAGGTCGCGCTGGTTGGTGCGCGGGTCGAAGCCGTCGTAGGGGCCGCCCACGCCCTGGTCCAGGTCATCGCCGTAGGCCAGCAGCGGGTCGGTCGACCGTGCGGCGATCTTGGCGAGCTCCGCCGCCTCCTGCCCCGCAGCGATGGGCTTGTAGGCGTACTCGATGGCCCAGTAGTCGTAGGCACCCAGCGTGGTGTTGGTCAGGCTGGCCCGGGGCTCACCCTTCAGCGGCAGGTTGTAGGCGTTGTAGTCCATCACCGAGTTGGAGATGCCGTGCGCCTCGGTGTAGGCCTTGTCCTTGAGCTGGGCCTGCGTGACGGTGGTGGACGAGCGGAAGTTGTGCTTCAGGCCCAGCGTGTGGCCCACCTCGTGCATCACCACGTCCTTGACGACGGCCTGGGCCAGCGCCTCGGCCTCGGGGCCGTTCATGTCCATGCCATCGCGCAGCGCCAGCAGGTCCAGCGCGAAGCCCAGCTCGCTGGCTTGGTCGGCCATGTAGCTGCACTGACGCTCCGCCAGGTGCTGGCTGCGCTCGCCCATCCAGCCCGTCAGCGCCTGCGCACCGGGCAGCACGTCATCTGCGGCCAGGCGGCGCGTGCCGCGGCCGAAGACGTCGCTCATGCCGATGTCGGCGTCCAGGATTTCGCCGGTGCGCGGGTCGCGGTTGCTGGGGCCGATGGCAAAGCCCACGTCGGCGCCGGTGAACCAGCGGATGGACGCGTGCGTGGAGTCCATGTTGTCCCAATCGGCGTCGTCGGGCTGCTGCTTGGCGACGACGGCGTTCTTGAAGCCGATCTTCTCGAACGCCTTGTTCCACTCCTCGATGCCGGCCGTGACCGCCTCGCGGTACTTGGTGGGGATGTTCTTGTCCATCCAGTAGGTGATGGGCTGCACGGGGTCGGACAGCGCGGCGGTCGGGTCCTTCTTCTCCAGGCGCCAGCGGGCAATCAGGTGCACGCGCGGGTTGGCCTTGAGGTCGTCGCCGAAGTCGCTGTAGCTCTCGGTGAAGTGGCCCAGGCGCGGGTCGGCATGGCGCACGGCCGCCGGCTGCTCCGGCAGCGCGCGGAAGCTGTAGACGAAGCTGAAGAACATCGAGCGCGGGTCCGGCGTGGCCTGGGGCGGCGTAGGCACAGGGACGGGCACCGGCACCAGCGGCGGCGCGGGGATGCGCGCCGTGGCGAAGTGAACGCGGGCGGTCAGCGTGGAGATCTGCGTGTCAGCGCGGGATGCGTCGATGAAGGAGTTGGCGCGGTCCGGCGCGAAGGGCAGGCGGTAGGCCATCTCCAGGCGGGTGGAGTAGCCCGGGATGTCGCCCAGCAGCAGGCCGGAGGCATCCACCAGCACGGACTTGCGGTCCGGGTGGTCGGCGCTGGCCACCGGCACGCCGGCGATCAGGCTGGGCGAGAAGGCCTGCTCGATGGCCAGCTTGCTGTCCGGCTGGCTGGAGCGGAACTTGGTGTTCAGCGCAATCAGCTGCACCTGGTTGCCGATGCGGCGCCACTCGGCCAGCTCGTCGCCCAGCATCTGGCTGGCGTACAGGCCGCGCTCGCCCACGGCGTTGGCCACGTTGACGCTGAACAGGAAGGGCTTGTTGAAGGCTTCCTTCGGGATTTCCATCCAGACCTTCTCGTCCTTGCGCCAGATGGGGAACAGGCCCGGCTGCTCCTTGGCGCCCTTGATGACGTCGGCAAAGGGCTTGGGCGCTGTCGGGTCGACAGGGGGGCGGACAGCGGCGGCGGGGGCGGAAGCACCGGCGGCGGGGGCGGCGGGCGTCTGGGCTTGCACGAGGCCGGTCAGCGCGATCAGCGCGGCAGCGGCCAGGGCGGTACGGGACATCGGGATCATGGGTGTGACCAGAGGAAACGGAAGCCGGGGACTTTGGCGGGCAGCGACACTCGCGTCAATCCGCGCCCGCCCCCGTCGCCGGCGCACCAAACCGCACGCAAAAACTTCCGTCATGGCTCTCACCCATCTGCTGTACCTGCATGGCTTTCGCTCGTCGCCCGAGTCCGCCAAGGCGCGCCGCATGGCCGAGTGGGCGGCCGGTCAGGCGGGCCTGCACTTCGCCTGTCCGCAACTGCCGCCCTCGCCGCTGGACGCCATGGCGCTGGTGACCCAACTCGTGGCCGGCTGGCCTGCCGAAGGCGCGGCCGTCATCGGCAGCTCGCTGGGTGGCTTCTACGCCACGGCGCTGGCCGAGCAGCGCGCCCACCGCGCCTGGCGCGTGGCCGTGCTGAACCCCGCCGTGAACCCGGCGCGAGACCTGGCCGACCGGGTCGGCACGCTGACCGCCTGGCACGACCCCGCGCTGCAGTTCGACTTCACCGCCCAGCACGTGGCCGAACTGGCCGCGCTGACCCTACGCCCTCATCGCCAAGGGCGACGAACTGCTGGACTGGCGCGAGATGCTGGCCCGCTACGCCGGCTGCGACGGCGAGGTGCTGGAAGGCAGCGACCACGGGCTGACCGACTTCGAAACGCACCTGCCCGGCTTGGCTGCGCACCTGCTGGCGTAAGGGACAATCGCACCCTATGTTTGCGCTGTTTGATGACGCCGGGAAGTTCCTCGCCGGCCGGGTGATGTCGGAGGCCGATGCCTCGCTGCAGATCGAGCTGGACTCGGGCAAGCGGGTCAAGGTCAAGTCCGCCAATGTGCTGTTGAAATTCGACAAGCCGGCGCCGGCCGCGCTGCTGACCGAAGCCCGCACGCTGGCCGACGAGATCGACCTCGATCTGGCCTGGGAATTCGCCCCCGAGGGCGAGTTCGGCTTTGCCGACCTGGCGCGGGACTACTTCGACGCGAAGGCCGGGCTCGTGCAGCAGGCGGCCGCGCTGTTCCGCCTGTTCGACGCGCCGCACTACTTCCGCCGGGCCGGCAAGGGCCAGTTCAAGAAGGCGCCCGAGGAGACGGTCAAGGCCGCGCTGCTGGGCATCGAGCGCAAGCGCCAGCAGGCACTGCAGATCGAGGCCTGGGCGCAGGAGCTGGTGCAGGGCACCTGCCCGCAGCCCATCCAGGAGCAGATCTACAAGATCCTGTTCAAGCCAGACAAGAACGGCCCGGAATACAAGGCCGTGGTCGAGGCCGCCAAGCTGTCGCACAAGGCGCCGCTGGACCTGCTGCAGGCGGCCGGTGCCATCACCAGCGCCTACCAGTTCCACTGGAAGCGCTTCCTGTTCGAGAACTTCCCCAAGGGCGCCGGCTTCCCGGCCCTGACCGCGCCGGAAATCAAGGACGACCTGGCGCTGAGCTCGGCGCGTGCCTTCTCCATCGACGACTCGCAGACTACCGAGATCGACGATGCGCTGTCGGTGCAGGGCCTGGGCACGGGCACGGTCACCTTCGGCGTGCACATCGCCGCACCGGGCCTGGCCATCACGCCCGACTCGGCCGTCGACAAGGTGGCCCGCGAGCGGCTCTCCACCGTCTACATGCCGGGCTGGAAACTGACCATGCTGCCCGACGAGGTGGTGCAGGCCTACACGCTGATCGAGGGCCGAGACTGCCCGGCGGTGTCCATCTACTTCACGATGGACGAGGCGACGCTCGAAGTGAAGGCCAAGGAAACGAAGCTGGAGCGCGTACACATCGCCGCCAACCTGCGCCACGACAAGCTGGACGGCGTCGTCACCGACGCCACGTTGTCCGGCGAGGCTCCGGCCGACTACGCCTTCGCTCCCGAACTGGCCTTCACCTGGCGCCTCGCCAAGCACCTCAAGGCCCAGCGTGAGGTGGTGCGCGGCAAGCCCGAGAACTTCAATCGTCCGGACTACAACTTCCGTCTGGCGGGTGAGCGCAGCGAAGCGCCGAACGGCACGGAGTCGGTGGAGATCAGCGTGCGCGCCCGCGGCAGCTCGCTGGACCTCATCGTGGCCGAGGCCATGATCCTGGCCAATTCGGCCTGGGGCGGCTGGCTGGCCGAACTGGGCCTGCCCGGCATCTACCGCAGCCAGGCCAGCCTGGCGCCCGGCATCAAGGTGCGCATGGGCACCAAGGCCATGCCGCATGCCGGCATGGGCGTGGCCAGCTACACCTGGGCCAGCTCGCCGCTGCGCCGCTACGTGGACCTGGTCAACCAGTGGCAGATCATTGCCTGCGCCCGCCACGGCAAGACGGCCGCGCTGGTGGCGCCGTTCAAGCCCAAGGACGCCCAGCTCTTCTCCATCATCTCGGGCTTCGAGGCCGCCTACGCCGCGTACAACGGCTTCCAGAACGGCATCGAGCGGTTCTGGACGCTGCGCTGGCTGCAGCAGAACCACACGACCGAGCTGACCGCCACCGTCATGAAGGACGGCCTGGTGCGCGCCGATGACCTGCCGCTGGTCTTCAAGGCGCTGGGCTGCGAGCCCCTACCACGCGGCAGCCACGTGAGGGTGCGCATCACCAGCCTGGACGAGATGACGCTGGACGTGCACGCCACGCTGGTGGAGCGCCTGGACGAAGCCACCGCCGCCGAGGAGCCGGACAGCGACGACGACGAGTTGGAGGCCGCCGCTGCGCCGCTCGCGCTGGCCATCGACCTGAACGATGGCACCGGCGACGCCCCGACTGCCGAAGCCACGCCACAAACCTGAGATGCGCAAGCCGAGCACGCTGCAGTTGGCACTGGCGGTTTCGCTTGGCCTGCACGGCGTGCTGCTCAGCCTGCGCATCGCCGCGCCCGAGGCCTTCAAACGCATCTTCCAGGACACGCCCCTGGAGGTGGTGCTCGTCAACACGCGCTCCAACGAGCCTCCCAACAAGGCTGCCGCTCTGGCCCAGGCCAACCTGGCAGGCGGCGGCCACACGGAGGTGGGCCGGGCCACCTCCCCGCTGCCACCGGCGAGGCGCAGCGAGACGGGCGATGCGGCCGAGGCCGCCCACACCCAGATCACCAAGCTTCAGGAGCAGCAGCAGCAACTCCTGACCCAGGTGCGCCGCGAGCTGGCATTGCTGCCACCGCCCGACCCGCGCCGCGAGAAGGACGACCCCACCGAACGCGCACAGGCCGAGAAACGCCGCCAACTCGTCGACCTGCTTGCCGAGATCGAGAAGCGGGTGAACGAGGAAAGCGCCCGGCCGCGCAAGCGCTACATCAGCCCCGCCACGCGCGAGGTGGTCTACGCGCAGTACTACGACGGTCTGCGCCGCCGCATCGAGGAGCGCGGCACGCGCGACTTCCCGCAGTACCGCGGCAAGAAGCTCTATGGCGAGCTGACCATGAACATCCACATCGACCACAAGGGCCGGGTGATCGAGACCGAAATCGTGGCCTCCAGCGGCAACGCGACGCTGGACAAGCGCGCCATCGCCATCGTGCAGGCAGCCTCGCCCTTCGGCAACTTCAGCGCCGAGATGCTGCGCGGTGCGGAGGTGCTGGTCATCACCTCGCGCTTCCGCTTCACGCGCGACGAGGGGCTGGAGACCAGCCTCGCAGGACAAGCCCCATGACAGACAGATACGCCGTTGTCGGCAACCCGGTCGAACACAGCCGCTCGCCCGCCATCCATGCGATGTTTGCCGAACAGACCGGCCACGACCTGACCTACGAACGCCTGCTCGCGCCGCTGGACGGCTTCGAGCCTGCGCTGCGCGCCTTCGCCGCCGCCGGCGCGCGGGGCTGCAATGTCACCGTGCCTTTCAAGTTCGAGGCCTTCGCGCTGGCTGCCACGCGCACCGAGCGCGCCCAGCTGGGTGGCGCCGTCAACACGCTGCGTTTCGACGAAGGCGGCTGGACAGGCGACAACACCGACGGCGCCGGCCTCGTCAACGACATCCAGAAGAACGCCGGCCGCCCACTCGCCGGGCTGCAGGTGCTGCTGGTGGGGGCGGGTGGCGCGGGTGCCGGCGTGTTGGGCAGCCTCATCGCGGCCGGGCCGGCTCGCATCACGGTCGTCAATCGCAGTGTGGACAAGGCCCTGGCCCTGGTCACCAGCCACGCCCACCTCGGCCAGACCTTGGATGTTGGGCTCGTCGCCGCCGCGCTGGCCGACGCCCCAGCCGCGCAGGATGTCGTCGTGAATGCCACCAGCACCAGCCTCGCGGGCGCTGCGTCGCCCGTGGATGCCCGCGTGCTCAAGCCCGGCGCGCTGGCGCTGGACATGATGTACGGCCCCAAGGCCCAGGGCTTCCTCGACTGGGCCGCTGCCCACGGCGCCGAGCCGCGCGACGGCCTGGGCATGCTGGTGGAGCAGGCGGCCGAGGCCTTCTTCTTCTGGCGCGGCGTGCGGCCCGACACGGCCCCGGTGCTGGCGTCGCTGAGGGCCGCCCTGTGATCCGCCACGCCGCCCGCCTGCTGGCGGTGCTGGCCCTGGCCGTGCTGTGCCTGCAGCTCTGGTTTGCCGGCCGCATCGCCCTGATGACCGTGCTGGCGCCGCAGTCCACCAGCTTCCAGCGCAGCGAAGCCCTGCGCCTGCTGACCGAAAAACACCAGCTCGCCTGGGCCCAGGCGTGGGTGGACGACAGCCAGTTGCCGGCCACGCTCAAGCGCGCCGTCATCGCCAGCGAGGACGACAGCTTCGTCTCGCACGGCGGGGTGGACTGGGAGGCGCTCAAGGGCGCGTGGAAGAAGAACGAGAAGGCGCAGGCCCGCGCCGAGGCCCGGGGCAAGACCACGGCCAAGGTCGTGGGTGGCTCCACCATCACCCAGCAGCTGGCCAAGAACCTGTTCCTCTCCGGTGAGCGCACGCTGGTGCGCAAGGGCCAGGAGCTGGTGTTGACGCTGATGCTGGAGGCGCTGCTCGACAAGCGCCGCATCCTGGAGATCTACCTGAACAGCGTGGAGTGGGGCGAAGGCCTGTTCGGCGCCCAGGCGGCTGCGCGGCACTACTTTCGCACCGATGCCGCCCGGCTCGGCGCCTTCGAGGCCGCGCGGCTGGCCGTGATGCTGCCCGCGCCCAAGCGCTTCGAGCGCCAGCCGGCGTCACCCTACGTGATGGGCCGGGCCGCGCTCATCGTCGGCCGCATGCCCAGCGCCCAACTGCCATGATCCGGCCATGAGCGACACCCAAGAAATCGCCGCCGCCGCCGCCCGCCTCATCGTCGACGAAGGCATGGACTGGGGCCCCGCCAAGCAGCGCGCCGCCCGCGATGCCGGCACGCCGCGCGCTGCGCTGCCAAGCAACGACGAAGTGGAAGACGCCGTCCGCGAACACATCGCCATCTTCCATGCCGACACCCAGCCCGCCGAACTGCTCGCCCTGCGCGAGCTGGCGTCGCAGTGGATGGCGCGCCTGGCGGACTTCCGCCCCCACTTGACCGGCGCCGTCTGGCGCGGCACAGCCACGCACCTGTCCAACATCCACCTCCAGCTGTACTGCGATGACAGCAAGGCGGCCGAAATTGAGCTGCTCAACCGAGGCCTGAGCTTCGATGTGGCCGAGACGACAGCGGGCCGGGGGCGGCAGGTCGACATGCTCATCCTCGACGCCCCCTGCCCCGCCCTCGGCGAGCGCGTGACGATTTGCCTCACCATCCTGGACTTTGATGACCTGCGCGGCGCCCTGAAGCCCGATGCCCGAGGGCTGACGGAACGTGGCGACCTGGACGCATTGCAGAGACTGCTGAATGACCGATAAAGCCGCCTTGGCCCGCCGTGCCATCCTGATCGCCGCCGGTGCAGGTGCTGCCGCGCTCGGCGCCACGCTGGCTTGGCGCAAACTGAACCCGCCTGCCCTCTCCCCGGTGGCCCAAGCCTTCTGGGCGCGCCAGTTTCCCGGCCTGGACGGGACGCCGCTGAACCTCACCCCCTGGCGTGGCAAGCCCCTGCTCGTCAACTTCTGGGCGACCTGGTGCCCGCCCTGCGTGAAGGAACTGCCGGAGATCAACCAGTTCTACAACGAAGCGAAGGGCAAGGGCTGGCAGGTGCTGGGTCTGGCGGTGGACCAGGCCGACCCGGTCAAGGCCTTCCTGCAGAAAGCGCCGCTGGACTTCGCCGTCGCGCTGGCCGGGCCGGAAGGCCTGGGCCTGGTGCGTGACCTGGGCAACCCCGCCGGCGGTCTGCCGTTCTCCATCGCATTCGACGAAACCGGCGAGATCAGCTGGCGCCGCCTGGGCGTGAGCCGGCTGCAAGACCTGCGTGCCTTGACCTCCGCTTGAGCCCCCTGGGCCTCGCCAGGCTCACTGGCCGGGCCGCCCTGAGAATTTCCCTATCCGGCGAGAAATTAGCCCCAAAACGCGTAAAGTTCGCCCTTCCTCAATTTAGTGGCGGCTCCCTAACCCCTCGGGGACACGCTCCGCCACGCGTTTGATGCAAATCCTCGTCCTGCATGGCCCCAACCTCAACCTGCTTGGCACACGCGAGCCCGAGGTCTACGGCGCGCAGACTCTCGTCCAGATCGATGAAGAACTGAGCGCGATCGCCACGGAATCTGGTGTGGCCCTGGTGAGCTTCCAGAGCAACCACGAAGGTGCCCTGGTGGACCGCATCCAGGCTGCGCGGACCGACGGGACGCGCTTCATCGTCATCAACCCGGCGGCCTACACGCACACCAGTGTCGCCATCCGCGACGCGCTGGCCGCCGTGGCCCTGCCCTTCATCGAAGTTCACCTGTCAAACATCCACCGCCGCGAGGCCTTCCGCCACCACAGCTACATGAGCGAACTGGCGGTGGGCGTCATTTGCGGCCTCGGCGCGAACGGCTACCGCCTCGCGCTGCGCCACGCCCTCGAATCGTTGGAAGCCGGCGTCTGACCCTGAAGGTCGGGCGCCGCCCCTTTTTTCTTTCCCCACAACAACAACACAGCCTGGAGCCATGATGGACCTGCGCAAGCTCAAGACCCTGATCGACCTGGTTTCGGAATCCAACATCTCCGAACTGGAAATCACCGAGGCCGACGGCAAGGTCCGCATCGTCAAGGCCGATCCGGCCGCCACCGTGGTCGCGCAGCCGGTCTACGCTGCAGCCCCCGCTGTCCCGGTCGTCACCGCCGCCGCTGCGGTGGCCGCGCCAGTTGCTGCAGCCCCCGCTGCCCCCGCCGCTGAAACCGGCCACGTGGTGAAGTCGCCCATGGTCGGCACCTTCTACCGCGCCTCCAGTCCGAACGCCAAGCCGTTTGCTGATGTGGGCCAGCAGGTCAAGGAAGGCGAGGCCATCTGCATCATCGAAGCGATGAAGATCATGAACGAGATCGAGGCCGACAAGAGCGGCACGATTACCAAGGTGCTCTGCGAGAACGGCCAAGCCGTGGAATTCGGTCAGCCGCTGTTCGTCATCGAATAAGGACTTCTGATGTTCAAGAAAGTTCTTATCGCCAATCGCGGCGAGATCGCGTTGCGCATCCAGCGCGCGTGTCGCGAGTTGGGCATCAAATCTGTCGTCGTCTACTCCGAGGCCGATCGCGACGCGAAGTACGTGCGCCTGGCCGACGAAGCCGTCTGCATCGGCCCCGCGCCGTCGGCCCAGAGCTACCTCAGCATGCCGGCCATCATCGCCACCGCCGAGGTGACCGATGCCGAGGCCATCCATCCGGGTTACGGCTTCCTGAGCGAGAACGCCGACTTCGCGGAGCGCGTGGAGCGCAGTGGCTTCACCTTCATCGGCCCGACGCCCGAGTCCATCCGCATGATGGGTGACAAGGTCTCCGCCAAGCAGGCCATGATCCGCGCCGGCGTGCCCTGCGTGCCAGGCTCTGAAGGCGCCCTGCCGGACGACCCCAAGGAAATCATCCGCATCGCCCGTTCGGTGGGCTACCCGGTGATCATCAAAGCGGCTGGTGGCGGCGGCGGACGGGGCATGCGCGTCGTTCACACCGAGGCAGCTCTGGTGCATGCCGTGCAGACGACCCGCGCCGAAGCGGGGGCGGCCTTCGGCAACCCCGAGGTCTACATGGAGAAGTTCCTGGAAAACCCACGCCACGTGGAAATCCAGGTGCTGGCCGACACCTACAAGAACGCCGTCTGGCTGGGTGAACGCGACTGCTCCATGCAACGCCGCCACCAGAAGATCATCGAGGAAGCGCCCGCGCCCGGCATTCCCCGCCGCAGCATCGAGAAGGTGGGGGACCGTTGTGCGGCCGCCTGCAAGAAGATGGGCTACCGCGGTGCAGGCACCTTCGAGTTCCTGTACGAGAACGGTGAGTTCTACTTCATCGAGATGAACACGCGCGTGCAGGTGGAACACCCGGTCACCGAAATGGTCACGGGTATCGACATCGTGCAGCAGCAGATCAAGATCGCAGCCGGCGAGAAGCTGCCGTTCACGCAGCGCCAGATCGAGATGCGAGGCCACGCCATCGAGTGCCGCATCAACGCGGAAGACCCGGTCAAGTTCGTACCCTCGCCCGGCCGCATCACCATGTGGCACGCGCCCGGCGGCCCGGGCGTGCGGGTGGATTCGCACGCCTACACGAACTACTTCGTTCCGCCCAACTACGACTCCATGATCGGCAAGATCATCTGCCACGGTGACACGCGCGAGCAGGCCTTGGCCCGCATGCGCATCGCGCTGAGCGAGACGGTGGTGGAAGGCATCCACACCAACATCCCGCTGCACCGCGAGTTGATGGCAGATGCCAAATTCGTCGAGGGCGGCACCAGCATCCATTACCTGGAAGGCTGGATGACAGCCCATAAACGCTGACGCACCCATGAGCCACCTGTTCGAACTGGCCCTGGTCTGCCGCGAGGCAGACGTCGAAATCGTCAGCGATGCGCTGATGGAGATCGACGCCCTCGCGGTGTCCGTCGAAGACGCCGATGCCGACACCGAAGCCGAGCACGCCCTGTTCGGCGAACCCGGCATGCCGGCACCCAAGGCCGGCTGGGAGCGCTCGGTCGTCAAGGCCCTGTTCCCGTCCGAGCCCGAAGCCACCGAGGCGGCGACGCTGATCCTGGCGCAGGACTGGGCGGCAGACGTGCACGTGCAGGCCATCCAGGCCGTGCCCGAGCAGGACTGGGTGCGCCTCACCCAAAGCCAGTTCGCGCCGGTGGAGATCACGCCCGAGTTCTGGATCGTGCCCAGTTGGCACCAGGCGCCGCCCCAGGCCAAGCGTGTCATGCGCCTGGACCCGGGGCTGGCTTTCGGCACCGGCACGCACCCCACGACACGCATGTGCCTGCGCTGGATCGCGACCCACCACCAACCCTGGCCTCGGGTGCTGGACTACGGTTGCGGCTCCGGCATCCTCGCCATCGGCGCGGCCCTTCACGGTGCGCAGGCCATCGATGCCGTCGACATCGACCCGGCGGCCATCACCTCATCGCGCGACAACGCCGTGGCGAACGGCGTGACGCTCAACCCCGGCATGCCGGACCGGGCCCATGGCGAGTACCCGCTCGTCATCGCCAACATTCTGGCCACGCCGCTGAAGCTGCTGGCGCCCCTGCTGTGTGCCCATGTGGCTGCAGGCGGCCACCTCATCCTGGCCGGCATCCTGAGCCGTCAGGCTGATGAGCTGAAGGCGGCCTATGCCCCCTGGCTTTCGCTCGAAGTGAGCGATGAAGAGGACGGCTGGATCCTCATGACGGCCACACGCCCGGCATGAGCCTCGCGACGCGCTGCACCGCCTGCGGCACGATCTTCAGGATCGTCGAGGATCAGCTGCGCGTTTCGGACGGCTGGGTGCGCTGTGGCCGCTGTGCGGAAATTTTCGATGCGCGGGAATTGCTGTTCGACATCGAGCGCGATGTTCCGCCGCCTTGGCCGGTGCAGTTCACACCCGAGACGATGCCAGACCAGCCTCTGCCGTCACCGCCTGCCCCACTGCCACCTCCACCAGCCCCGCTGCCTCCACCGGCGCCGGCCACCCGGTTCGACGCGCCTGCGCCATGGATGCCGCCCCCCGATCCCGAGCCGCACCTGGACGCACTGCCCACCGGCTGGCCCTCGACCGACATCTCGCGGCAGGAGCCTCGCTGGATCGATGACACCGCCGCGGCAGCAGATGCTCTGGCGTCACCGCCCGCCGTGGCGGGCGGCCTGACCTCAGAGCCACCCGAGGTGCCCACTGCGCCGCCGATGACAATGCCCGAGTTCATGCGGCGAGCGCAGGTCGATGCGCGCTGGAACAGGCCGGCCGTCCGCCTTGGCCTCGCACTGCTGTCTCTGCTGCTGGTGGCGGCCTTGGCCCTGCAAATCCTGCTGCACTTCCGCGATGCCATGGCAGCGCTGCATCCACCGCTGCGAGAGCACCTTCAGGCCCTGTGCAACATGGCAGGCTGCGAGATTCAACCCTGGAAACGCATCGACGCGCTGAGCATTGACGCCACCTCGCTGAACCCGATCGGAACGGGGGGTTACAAGCTGAACCTGTCGCTGCGCAACAAAACCGGTGTGGACGTGGCAGCCCCGTGGGTCGAACTCAGCCTGACCGACACCCATGGAGCGCCAATGGCGCGCCGCGTGCTTGGCCCCGAGGCCATGAGCCCGGCGCTCAGCCACGTCGATGCAGACTCCGAGCATGCGCTCAGCTTGGTGTTCAGCACCGGCGGCCAGCGAATCAGCGGCTACAGCGTCAACATCTTCTATCCCTGAACCAACCCCTGCTCGCCGGTCAGGCCCAAGCGCGGAACCGCAGGCCGCCGCCACGCCAGACGCCCCTCACCCGAAGCGTCACTGGCGCACCGGCGACAAAAAACCCGGCACCGAAGGACTCGATGCCGGGCTGGTTGAACTGTCAGCGCAGGTGACTTGCACCTGCGTTTCAACACTTCACAGGCTCAGGGCTTAGTGCCGGTCGGGAAAGGCCAAGCGGCTTGGGGGCTCAGCGCGGTCTTGGCCGCAGGGGCAGGCGCGGCGGCGGCAGGCTTGGCAGCAGCAGCCTTCTTGGGGGCCGCCGGCTTGGCAGCAGGGGCAGCCTTCTTCGCCGGAGCAGCGGCCTTCTTCGCCGGAGCAGCGGCCTTCTTCGCCGGAGCAGCGGCCTTCTTCGCCGGAGCA
>JBBIVU010000005.1:0-34608 GCA_037439585.1 Roseateles sp.
GCCGGTGCGCACATGCTGTTCATCACCGCCGGCATGGGCGGCGGCACCGGCACCGGCGCCGCGCCGGTGATCGCCCGCGTGGCCAAGGACATGGGCATCCTGACCGTGGGCGTGGTCACCAAGCCTTTCGATTTCGAAGGCGGTCGCCGTGCCAAGGCAGCGGATGCCGGCCTGGCCGAACTGGAAGCCAATGTCGACTCACTGATCGTCGTGCTGAACGACAAGCTGCTTGATGTGCTGGGCGATGACGTCACGCAAGATCAGGCCTTTGCGCATGCCAATGACGTGCTGAAGAACGCTGTTGGCGGCATTTCGGACATCATCCACATCCCGGGCCTGGTCAACGTCGACTTCGAAGACGTCAAGACCGTGATGAGCGAGCCCGGCAAGGCCATGATGGGCACGGCCCAAGCCACCGGCCCGGACCGTGCGGCCAAGGCCGCGGAAGCCGCCGTCGCCTGCCCGCTGCTGGAAGGTATCGACCTGTCCGGCGCGCGCGGGGTGCTGGTGCTGATTGCTGCGGGCCGCAGCAACTTCAAGCTGAGCGAGTCCAAGAACGCGATGAACGCCATCAAGCGTTACGCCTCCGAAGACGCGCACATCATTTACGGCACGGCGTACGACGAAAGCCTGGGCGACGCCCTGCGGGTGACCGTCATCGCCACCGGCCTGACCGCCGGCCGCGCCCGCCAGCAGGCACCGCTGCAAGTGGTGCAGACCCAGCAGGTCGTGCGCAACGGCACCGACGGCATGGCCATGCCGGTGCTGACGCAAGCCGTTGCGATGGCGCCTCAAACGGCGGCCCAAGCCAACGTGGGCCTGGGTTTGGGTGATTTCGCCAACGCCAATGTGCCCAGCGTGTGGCGCCACGGCCGTTCGGGCAGCGCAGCCGCCAAGGTCGAGGCCCTGTCGTCCAATGGCATGGACGAGATCGAGATCCCGGCCTTCCTGCGCAAGCAGGCCGACTGATCGCTGCAGCTTCTGCTGAATGAACCCAGGGCGGGCCGCAAGGTTCGCCCTTTTTCTTTGTCAGCCCGCACCGGTACCCACGGGCACGGTGCGGTCGGTGCCGTCAGTGACGAAGGCCACGCAGCGCGTGATCACGTCGGCATCGGTCAGCAGCCGGCGGTGGCCCAGGCCGCTGACGCGCTCCAGGCGAGAGGTCGGCCAGGCAGCGTGCAAGGCCTCGGAGGCAGCCACGGGCACGGTGCGGTCCTCGGGGTCATGCACGATGAGGCCGGGATGCCGCAGGCCGTGCTGCAGCCGGTCGAGGTCCACCTGGGCGATGCGCGTGCCGATGAAGCCTTCCACCCAGCCTGCGAATGCGACGGCGTCTGCCGGTCCCAGGCCATGGGCAGCGGCCAGCCCCTTGACCATGGGTGTCAGTGAGGAGGGGCCGGCGAGGTGCACGCTGCGCCTGACCTGAGCGCCGTGCGCGAAGGCCAGCAGCGCGGCCGCCGATCCCATGGAGTGTCCGATGACGGCGTGGACATCGCCCACATCCGAGATCACGGCGCGCAGGGCTCGGCCGGCGTGCACGACGCTTGCTGCATGGCCGCCGGAATCCCCGTGCCCTGGCAGGTCGAACAGCGTCACCGAGAAGCCGGCCTCGACCAGTGGCAGCGCAAAGCCCAGCAGGTGTGCGCCTCGGCTGTTCCAGCCGTGCACCAGCACGACGCGCGGGCCCGCGCCCAGCGTCCAGCGGGCCAGCTTGAGGCCTTCATGCCGCAGCGGCGGTTCGGCCTGGCCGGCGAGCGCTGCTGCCTCCGCTGCGGCGAGTGTCACGCGTTCGGGGACAGAAAACGCATGGCGTGCGGCGGCCATGCGTCCATCGGTGGGCGCCTCCAGGGGCGCGGTCAGGCGGGGGGACTGCAGCATGCGAGGCGCTCCTTGCCGTGTGCTCAAGCCGCGTAGGCGGGCGTCGGGCTGGACAGGGTCTGCTTGACGTGCTGGCTGGTGCCATCCGCCAGCACCTCGAACGCGCCGGCCTCCACGCCCTCCAGCGCCAGGCGTGCCACGTCGGCTGGCGCGGCTTTGGGCGCGTCCAGCCCGTGTGCCATGTCGGTGTCCATGTAGCCCACGTGCAGGCTGGTCACCTGTGTGCCCTGCGCCTTGAGCTCGTTGCGCAGTCCGTTGCTCAACGACCAGGCCGCAGCCTTGGACGCGCTGTAGGTGGCCAAGCCCGGCAGCGTCACCCAGCTCAGCACCGACAGCACATTCAGCACCGCGCCGCCCCCGTTGCCCCGCAGCACGGGCGCAAAGGCGCGGGCCAGCGCCCATGGGCCGAAGAAGTTGGTTTCGAGCTCGTCGCGCGCTGCATCGAAAGCCTGGTCGGCCAGCAGCGAGGTCCCGCGCGAGATGCCGGCGTTGTTGATCAGCAGCGTCACATCGCTGCACAGCGCGGCGGCGCGTGCGACCTGGGCGGGGTCGGTGACATCCAGCGGGATGGGCACGACGCCGGGCAGGTCGATGCGGGCTGCATCACGCGCAGCGGCATAGACCTTGGCGGCGCCCGCGGCCCGGGCCGCCTCGGCAAAGGCGCGGCCAAGGCCGCGGTTGGCCCCGGTGACGAAGACGACAGCGTTCTTGAGCTTCATGGGTTTCCTTGGTGTTTTCATGTTGATTGACATGAATAAAGATAAATGTCGATCAACATATAAAATCCGTCAAGTCACCCGGCCAAAAGCCCTCAAACCCTGGACACCGCCATGAAGGTCACCCGCGCGCAAGCCGAAGAGAACCGTGAACGCATCCTGGACAACGCCGCGCTGCTGTTCCGCGAACACGGCTTCGATGGCATCGGCCTGAACGACCTGATGCAATCTGCCGGCCTGACCCGCGGCGGCTTTTACGGGCACTTTGCGTCCAAGGACGATCTCGCCGCCCAAGCCTGCAAGCGCGCGCTGCAGGCCAACCGTGCGCAATGGAAGCAGCAGGCCGAGCAGGGGTTGGCGGCGTGGGTGGCGGCCTACCTGTCGGACGCCCACCGTGATCACATCGGTGCAGGGTGTGCGCTGGCAGCCCTGGCGGCCGACGCGGCACGGGCCACCCCTGCCGTGCGCGAAGTGTTTGGTGAGGGTGTCCAGGGCCTGGTGGCTGCCTTGCAGGCGCAGATGCCGGCCACCGATGCTGCGGCGCGCCGGGAGCAGGCCTTGGCCATGGTGTCCGGCCTGGTGGGCGCGCTGTTGCTGTCCCGGGCGGTGGGCGATGTCCGGCTGTCCGAAGAACTGCGTGAGGCGGTGCGCAAGAGCCTGCCCATTGGCGCCGGCTGACCGGCCGTTCCAGCGCCATCCAGCAGCCTTGCAGTCGCAGGCCCTGTGGCATGCTGCCGGCCATGTGCCTGCCTGGAAGACTCTGCCCGGATGCCTGATTGGGGCCTCATGCTGCGCCGTGGGTTGCTGTTGCTTGCGCTCCTGGTGGGCGAGGCCGCATTGGCGCAGCGTCTGCCGCAGCCCAGTGCTCAAGCCGCAGAGCATCATGCCGCACACACCGAGTTGGCCACCAGCGCCTGGACCCGCGACCAACTCGACGCCTGGTGGCGCACCTTGCGCCGCCACCAGACGATGGGGGGCGACCATCTGGCACTGCCTCCGCAACTGCTGCCGCCCGAGGAGGCTGCTGCCTGGCAGCCTGTTCCCATGCCGGACGTGCGCTCGCGCCCCGGTGCGGCCATGGTCAGCGAAGCGGGGGGCTACGAGATGCGGTGGTACCGCGTGCACGTGCCGGCCGGTGCAGAGCAGGCCCAGGCGCTGTACCTGCCGCGGCTGGTGACCTTGTCGGCCGCCGTCCTGGCCCGCAACGGGCCAGGTTGGCAGTTGCTGCTGGACAACCAGCGCGTTGAACGTGAGCAGTGGGTGCAGCCGCTTTGGCTGCCTCTGCCGGGTGTCGGCCCTCAAGGGCTGGAGCTGGTGGTGGCTCTGCCCGTGCCGGTGGGCAGTTATCACGCGGTGTCGCGCATCTGGGTGGGGCCGAGGGACGACCTGGAAACGCGCTGGCTGTGGCGCGTGCGTGCCCAGAGCGGCCTGCCGCAGGCCATCAGCCTGACGCTGGCAGTGCTCGGCCTGTTCGCGTTCACGCTGTGGTTGCAGCGCTCCGGCGAGCCCATCTATGGGCTGTTCGCTCTCTGTGCTGCCGCCTGGATGGTGCGCAACCTGCACTACCACGCCGCCCCGCCCGCTTCGCCGGGGGGCCAGGACTGGTTCTGGTGGGCGACGCATGCGTCCATGGGTTGGGTGATGTTGAGCGCGCTGCTGTTTGCGCTGCGGTTTGCCAGCCGCCGCCTCGTGCTGCTGGAGTGGGCGTTGGCGGGCTGCGTGCTGTTGGTCAGCGTGCTGAGCATGCCGCTGTGGTTTCGGCAGCTGGACATGGTTGTTTTGCAGTACACGGTCACCGCCGGGGTCGCAGCCGTGGGCATGGGCTGGCTGGCCTACCTCGCCTGGCGGGAGCGGCGGCTGGAGTTGCGCGTCATGGCCCTGGCGCTGCTCGCCGGCCTGGTGATCGGTGCCCACGACCTGGCAGTGCTGGCGGGTTGGGCCTGGCCCGAGCACATCTTCCTCATGCCCTTTGCGACGGTGGCGGTCACCGTCAGCTTCCTGTTTGCCGTGCAGCGTCGCTACGCGGGTGCCGTCGAGCAGGTGCAGGCCGAGAACAGCCAACTGCAAGAGGACCTCGACGAGCAGGTCTCGGTGCTGCAGGCCCAGAACGCCCAGCTCCGCGAGGCCGAGCGCCAGCAGGCCCTGCTGCTGGAGCGCCAGCGCATCATGGCTGACATGCATGATGGGCTGGGCTCGTCGCTGCTGTCGGCCCTGGTGGCGATGGAGCAGGGCAGCATGTCGCACGATCAGTGTGTGGAGGTGCTGCGCGAATGCGTGGACGACCTGCGGCTGGTGATCGACTCGCTGGAGCCGGTGGGGCACGACCTGGTCTCTCTGCTGGCCACCATGCGCTACCGCCTGGGCAAGCGGCTGCAGATCGGGGGGCTCAAGCTCGACTGGGACGTGCAGGACCTGCCGCCGCTGGCCTGGCTGGAGCCGCCCGATGCGCTGCATGTGCTGCGGCTGATGCAGGAAGCCCTGAACAACGTGCTCAAGCACGCGCGGGCCAGCCGTGTGCGCCTGGTCACCCGGCACCACGGCAGCTGCGTCGAGATCCGCGTGGAGGACGATGGCGCGGGCTTCGACCTGCAGGCCATCCAGCATGGCCGGGGCCTCAAAAGCCAGATCAAGCGGGCGCAGCAGCTCGGTGGCAAACTGCGCGTGGACTCCTCGCCGGGCCATGGGACCCGGCTGTCCCTGCGATTGCCCGTCGAGCGCAAAGTGCAAACCTGATCCGGGACAATCCGGCGATGGTCAAACAACGCACCCTGAAGTCGATCACCCGTGCCGTGGGCGTGGGCATCCACAGCGGCCAGAAGGTCGAACTGACACTGCGCCCGGCGCCGGCCAACACCGGCATCGTCTTCCGCCGCGTGGACCTCTGCCCGCCGGTGGACATCCCTGTCGGCGTCATGTCGGTCAGCGACACCCGCATGGCGACCACCATCAGCCCCGGTGGTGACCCGGGTGCCCCCAAGGTGCAGACCATCGAACACCTGCTCTCGGCCTGCGCAGGGCTGGGGCTGGACAACCTCGTCATCGACATCAATGCCGACGAAGTGCCCGTGCTCGATGGCTCGGCGGCGAGCTTTGTCTTCCTCTTGCAGTCAGCCGGCATCGTCATGCAGGACGCGCCCAAGCGTTTCCTGAAGGTCAACAAGCCTGTCGAGGTGCGCCAGGGCGAAGGCAAGCGGCTGATGTGGGCACGGCTGGAGCCGCACCACGGCTACACGCTGAGCTTCGAGATCGAGTTCGACAACCCGGCTGTGGCGGCCACCGGCAGCCAGTATGTGTTCGACATGGGCTCGGGGGCCTACAAGAAGGACATCGCCCGCGCCCGCACCTTCGGCATGACGGCCGACATCGACCTGATGCGCTCGCGAGGCCTCACGCTGGGCGGCTCGATGGACAACGCCATCGTCGTGGACGACTACCGCGTGCTGAACGCCGATGGCCTGCGCTACGACGACGAGTTCGTGAAGCACAAGATCCTGGATGCCATCGGCGACATGCAGGTGGCGGGTATGCCCCTGCTGGCAGCCTATACGTCATTCAAGGGCGGCCACGCGTTGAACAACAAGCTGCTGCGCGCGCTGCTGGCCGACGATGCGGCCTATGAGGTGGTCAGCTTCGACAGTGAACGAGACGCGCCCAAAGGCTTTGCCGAGTTGGCGCCAGCCTGGTGAGGAGGGCACCCGCATGATGATCGCCCGCTTGGTTGTCGGCCTGCTGCTGTTCGCCGCCGTGATTTGCTTCGCCCTCTCCATCGCCACCGGCAAGGCCCGTTGGCGGCGTAGGGGCCTTGTGATCATGAAATGGACCCTGATCGCCGGGCTGGCGTTTTTCGGTGTGCTCATCCTGGAGCGGCTGGCCCTGTTGTTGTGACAGGCTTCACACCTGACGTAGGGGGGCCTTGGCTTGTGGGGATGCAATTCGAGCCGGATGCATTAAAAATGTAACCACGGTTGTGGCAGAAACTGCGGCAGCCCAGCCCGAGGCTCATTCACCTTGGGTGCCACGCGTGGAGAAGGCCGGGGGGCCGGGGAAGCGCAGGTGGTTGGATACAGAGATCTTCGAAGTAGTTCGGGCCGCTCCCCAGGGAGCGGCCCCTTTTTTTGTCCGCGCGGCCCGGCTGGTGTGGCAGGCCTGTCCGCAAGCTTTCGGTGCTGTTACGACTCTTCACCGATCGGCAGGCGTGGTTGTCGACGGCCAGGGGTCTGTGTCGTCAGCAGCTCAGGCCAGCCGTTGCTGACCGCTGAAAGGCCCCTCCAAATGAAGACTTCCCTCGTCGCCACTGTTGCCTTCGCTCTCATCTCCAGCGCTGCCATGGCACAGACGCCCGCACCCGCCACGCCGGTCACGGCCCAGACCATGGTGCAGCGGGATGTCGACCAGCGGCAGCGCATCGAGAACGGCCTGCAGACCGGCGCGCTGACCCAGCGCGAGGCTGGCCGCCTGGAGCAGGGCCAGGCGCATGTGGATCGTGCCGAGGCGCACGCCGCCGCCGATGGCCATGTGAGTGCCGCCGAGCAGAAGCATGTGCAGCGCACCGAGAACCACCAGCGCGCCCGCATTCACCGCGCCGAGCGCAGTCGGGTCTGATCAATCCCCGAGGGGATGGCGATGTTCGCGGCATCGAGCCGCAAATATCGCCCACCAGGCCGGCTTGGGGCGGCCCGGCGCCCGGCCCGAATACTGAGTGCCTTTCAGGCGCCCAGGTAGCGCCCGCGCAGGTGGGCCTCGAAGTGCGTCGGGTTCAGCGCCTCGCCGCTGGCACGCCGCACCAGCTCCGGCGTCTCAAAGCGGCTGGCGGCCTGCCAGATGTGGGTGCGCAGCCAGTCGAACACGCTGCCGAGCTCGCCGCTGGCGATCTGGGCGTCCAGCCCCGGCTGCGTCGCCCGCATGGTGGCAAACCATTGCGCTGCGTACATCGCGCCCAGCGTGTAGCAGGGGAAGTAGCCGAACAGCCCCGCCGGCCAGTGCACATCCTGCATGGGCCCGTCCTTGAAGTTGCCGCGCGTGTCCAGCCCCAGCAGTTCGGCCATCTTGGCGTCCCACAGCGCCGGGATGTCGTCCACCTCGGCATCGCCTTCGATCAGCGCGCGCTCGATGTCGAAACGCAGCAGGATGTGGGCGGGGTAGGTCACCTCGTCGGCATCCACGCGGATGTAGCCGGGCTGCACGCGCGTCAGCAGCTTGTGCAAGTTGTCGGGCTCGAACGCCGGCTGGGCGCCGAAGTGCTTGACCAGCAGCGGCGCCAGCAGGCCGGCGAAGGCCGGGTGGCTGCCCAGCTGCATCTCGAAGCTCAGGCTCTGGCTCTCGTGGATGCCCATGGAGCGTGCGCGGGCGATGGGCTGGCCCAGCAGCTCGCGCGGCAGGTTCTGCTCGTAGCGGCCGTGGCCGGTTTCGTGGATGGTGCCCATCAGGCTGGGCAGGAAGTTGTCCTCGCGGTAGCGCGTGGTCATGCGCACGTCTTCGGGCACGCCGCCGCAGAAGGGGTGGGTGCTCTCGTCCAGCCGGCCAGCGCTGAAGTCGAAGCCCATCAGCCGCATGGCATCCAGCCCCAGCGCCTTCTGCGCGGCGGTGGGGAAGGGGCCGACGGGCTCGATGACGCGCTCCTGTGCCTGCCTGGCCGTCACATCGCCGATCAGCCCGGGCAGCCACTGGCGCAGCGGCGCGAAGGCCTGCTCGACGTCGGCGCTGCGCATGCCCGGTTCGTACTGGTCCAGCAGCGCGTCGTACCTGCTGAGCCCGCTGCTTTGCGACAGCAATTCGGCTTCCTGCCGGGCCAGGGCCAGCACCTCGCGCAGCTGGGGGGCGAAGCCGGCCCAGTCGTTGGCCGGGCGCTGGGTGCGCCATGCGTGCTCGCAGCGGTTGTTGGCCAGGCTCTTGGCTTCCACCAGCGCCTGCGGCAGCGCGTTGGCCGATCGCCAGGCGCGGCGGATCTCGCGCAGGTTGGCGCGCTGCGTGTCGTCCAGCGGTTCGGCGGCGGCGGCGTCCAGCACGCCGGCCAGCGTGGGGTCGGTGGCCAGCTGGTGCAGCAGGCCGTCCATCTCGGCCAGCGCGAGGCTGCGCGCCTCGTTGCCGTGGGCGGGCATGTTGGCGGCCTGGTCCCACTGCGCGATGGCCTGCAGGTGGCCCAGGCGGTGCTGGCGCAACTGGCGGGCGGCGAGGTCGTTGTAGGCGGGTGTGTTCATTGCAACCATGACATCCAGGATTCAGGCACCAGCCACATCAGCGCGGCGGTGAAACAGATGAAGCGCAGGCCCTTGCCCAGCGCCATCCAGCCCACGCAGGGCCAGAACGGCAGCCGCAGCCAGCCGGCCACGGCGCACAGCGGGTCGCCCACGACGGGCAGCCAGCTCAACACGCAGGCCTTGGCACCGAAGCGCTTGAGCCAGGCCAGCGCGCGGGGATTGGGGGGGGCGCGGTGGCTGACCGCTTCGACCGCCCGCTCGGCGCCGTAGCCCACCCACCAGCTCGTGATGCCGCCCAGCGTGTTGCCCAGCGTGGCCACGGCGATGACGACCCAGAACATGCTGGGGTCGGCCTTGACGACGAGGAACACGGCGGGTTCCGAGCCCAGCGGCAGCAGCGTGGCCGACACGAAGGTGATGACAAAAACCGCGACCAGCCCGACCTGCGGCAGGGCCAGCGACGTGAGCAGATCGTGGATGAGTTGACCGAGCCAGGCTTCCATGCCCCGATTGTCATCGGGCCGGCTGGCTACAATCTCGCCTCTTTTTTGAGCAGACCCCACGTGCAACTCGGCCCTCACACCCTCCCCAACCGGCTCTTCGTGGCGCCGATGGCCGGGGTGACGGACCGGCCCTTCCGCCAGCTCTGCCGCCGCCTGGGCGCGGGCTACGCGGTCAGCGAGATGGTCACGTCGCGCAAGGAGCTGTGGGGCAGCCTCAAGACCTCCCGCCGGGCCGACCACACCGGCGAGCCCGGGCCGATTGCCGTGCAGATTGCCGGCACCGATGTGGCCATGATGGCCGAGGCTGCGGCCTACAACATCGACCGCGGCGCGCAGATCATCGACATCAACATGGGCTGCCCGGCCAAGAAGGTCTGCAACAAGTGGGCGGGCTCGGCGCTGATGCGCAACGAGGCGCTGGCGCTGGAGATCGTCGAGGCCGTGGTGGCCGTGTGTGCACCGCGCGGCGTGCCCGTCACGCTGAAGATGCGCACCGGCTGGAGTGCCGACGAGCGCAACGCGCTGCGTCTGGCCCGGCTGTTCGAGGCCGCCGGCATCGCGATGCTGACCATCCACGGCCGCACGCGCGAGCAGGGCTACAAGGGCCTGGCCGAGTACGACACCATCGCCGCAGTGAAAGCCGCGCTGAGCATCCCTGTCGTTGCCAACGGCGACATCACCTCGCCCGAGAAGGCCCGCGACGTGCTGGCCTACACGCAGGCCGACGCCGTCATGATCGGTCGCGCTGCGCAGGGCCGGCCCTGGATCTTCCGCGAGGTGGCCCACTTTCTGGCGACGGGCGAACACCTGGCGGCGCCCACCATCGACGAAGCCCGCGACGTGCTCACCGAGCACCTGCATGACCACTACGGCCTGTACGGCGAACGCAGCGGCGTGCGCAGCGCGCGCAAGCACATCGGCTGGGCCGTGCGCGGCCTGCCGGGCGGCGAGGCCTTTCGCCAGCACATGAACACCCTGGAGCACTGCGATCATCAATTGCAGGCTCTGCGCGACTGGTTCGATGAACTCGGCCAGAACCACGACCGGCTGCCACCCGCTGCAGCCGCCAACTACGAAGACGCCGAGGCCGACGAAGCCTGCGCCGCTTGAACCCGCTCCCTGTCATGAGTGCCCAGAAGAACACCCCGCCCAACCCCATCGACGCCTGCGTGCGCGACAACCTCGAAGCCTTCTTCCGCGACCTGGACGGTCAGGAGCCCCACTCCATGCACGACATGCTGGTGAAGCTGGTGGAGAAGCCGCTGTTCGAGATCGTCATGCGCGAAGCCGGTGGCAACCAGAGCAAGGCCGCGCAATGGCTGGGCATGAACCGCAACACCCTGCGCCGCAAGCTGACCGATCACAACTTGTAAGACCTTGCGGGTTGGACCTTTGAGCGCAGCGAAAAGCTCCGACCCCAACTGACTAGGTAGATATGACCCAACTCACCGCACTTCTCTCGGTTTCCGACAAGACCGGCATCCTCGAATTCGCCCGGGAGCTGCACGCCCTCGGCGCCAAGCTGCTGTCCACCGGTGGCACCGCCAAGCTGCTGGCCGACAACGGCCTGCCCGTCACCGAAGTGGCCGAGCACACCGGCTTCCCCGAGATGATGGACGGCCGCGTGAAGACGCTGCACCCCAAGATCCATGGGGGCCTGCTGGCACGCAGCGACCTGCCCGAGCACGTGGCCGCCATGCAGCAGCACGGCATCACGCGCATCGACATCCTGGCCGTCAACCTCTACCCGTTCGAGGCCACCGTCGCCAAGGCCGGCTGCACGCTGGAAGACGCCATCGAGAACATCGACATCGGTGGCCCGGCCATGGTGCGCAGCGCGGCCAAGAACTGGAAGGACGTGACGGTGCTGACCGACGCCGCCCAGTACGCCGCCGTGCTGGAGGAACTCAAGGCCCACGGCAAGACCAGCGACAAGACCCGCTTCGCCGCGTCCGTCGCCGCGTTCAACCGCATCGCCCAGTACGACGCCGCCATCAGCAACTACCTGTCTTCGCTGCAGGACGACGGTTCCAAGGCCGAGTACCCGGCGCAGATGAACTCGACCTTCGTGAAGGTGCAGGACCTGCGCTACGGCGAGAACTCGCACCAGACCGCCGCGCTGTACCGCGACCTGTTCCCCGCGCCTGGCTCGCTGGTCACGGGCAAGCAGCTGCAGGGCAAGGAGCTCTCGTACAACAACATCGCCGACGCCGATGCCGCGTGGGAATGCGTGAAGAGCTTCGACACGCCCGCCTGCGTCATCGTCAAGCACGCCAACCCCTGCGGCGTGGCCGTGGCGGCCAGCGCGGCCGAGGCCTACAGCAAAGCCTTCAAGACCGACCCGACGAGCGCCTTCGGCGGCATCATCGCCTTCAACCGCGAGGTGGACGGTGCGGCCGCGCAGCTGGTCGTCAAGCAGTTCGTCGAGGTGCTGATGGCGCCGTCGTTCAGCGCCGAGGCGCTGGAGATCTTCAAGGGCAAGGTCAACGTGCGCCTGCTGCAGATCGCCTTGCCGCAAGGTGGCGCCACGCCGTGGCTGCAAGGCCGCAATGCCGGTGACAGCAAGCGCGTCGGCTCGGGCCTGCTGCTGCAAACCAGCGACAACCACTTCCTGAAGAAGGAAGACCTCAAGATCGTCACCACGCTGCAGCCCACGGCGCAGCAGCTCGACGACCTGATGTTCGCCTGGACCGTCGCGCAGTACGTGAAGAGCAACGCCATCGTCTTCTGCGGTGGCGGCATGACGCTGGGCGTGGGCGCCGGCCAGATGAGCCGGCTCGACTCGGCCCGCATCGCCTCCATCAAGGCGCAGCACGCCAGCCTCAGCCTGGTCGGCTCGGCCGTGGCCAGCGACGCCTTCTTCCCGTTCCGCGACGGCCTGGACGTGCTGGCCGATGCCGGCGCCACCTGCGTCATCCAGCCGGGCGGCTCGATGCGCGACGACGAAGTGATTGCCGCCGCGAACGAGCGCGGCATTGCGATGGTCCTCACCGGCGTTCGCCATTTCCGTCACTGAAGGACGGACGCGCGGTTGTCACCCGCGCGACTAGACGCATTCCTCTAGTCAAGGGCCGTCCCCGATGAAGGGGCGGCGACTTGGGTTTAGCCTCAGATGCATTCAAAAAAGCATCGGAGACGACCCATGGACATCGCGCTGCAGGAACGCTTGCACCTGGCGCTGACGGCGCAGCGCCGCGCTTTCGAGGCCGAGCGCATGCCGTCCTTCGAGGTGCGCCGCAACCGCCTGCAGCGCCTGCTCCAGATGACACGCCAGCACGGCGAATCGCTGGCGGCAGCGATGGCTCAGGACTTCGGCCACCGCGCCCGCCAGGAGTCGCTGCTGGCCGACGTGTTCACCGTCGAGTCCGGCGCCCGCCACGCCCTCAAGCACCTTCGGCGCTGGATGAAGACGCGCCGCGTCGCCACGCCGCTGCACTTCCTGCCCGGCCGCAACGTGCTGATGCGCCAGCCGCTGGGCGTGGTGGGCATCGTCTCGCCCTGGAACTACCCCTACTACCTGGCCATGGCACCCGCCGTGGCGGCGCTGGCGGCGGGCAACCGCGTGCTCATCAAGCCCTCGGAGCTCACGCCCGCAACCAGCGCACTGATGGCCCGCCTCGTGGCCGAGCATTTCGCGCCTGAGGAGATGCAGGTCATCACGGGCGACGCCGACGTCGGCAAGGCCTTCACCACGCTGCCGTTCGACCACCTGTTCTTCACCGGCTCCACGCCCGTGGGCCGGTTGGTGGCGCAGGCGGCGGCGAAGAACCTCACCCCGGTCACGCTGGAGCTGGGCGGCAAGTCGCCGGCCCTCGTGGACCGCAGCTGCAACCTGCCGCTCACCGCCTCGCGCCTGGCTTTCGGCAAGCTCTTCAACGCCGGCCAGACCTGCGTGGCGCCGGACTACCTGCTGGTGCCGCGCGAACTGGTGGAGCCGCTGACGCAGCAGATCCTGGCCGAGATGCGCCGCATGTACCCGCAGATTGCCGGCAACGCGGACTACACCAGCATCGTCTCGCCGCGCCACTTCGCCCGGCTGCAAGGCCTGATTGCCGATGCCGCCCAGCGCGGCGCACGTGTGCTGCGCAGCCATGTGGACCAGCCCGACGACCGGCGCCTGGTGCCCACGCTGCTGCTGGAGGTGCCGCCCGATGCCACCGTCATGCACGAAGAAATCTTCGGCCCGCTGCTGCCCGTGGTGGCCTACGACCGGGTCGACGACGCGCTGGCCCACATCAACCGTGGCGACCGCCCACTGGCGCTCTACTGGTTCGGCCAGGACGGCGCCGCGCGCGACCACGTGATGCGCGAGACGCACGCCGGCGGCGTGACGGTGAACGACTGCCTCTGGCACCTGGGCCAGGAGGAGCAGCCCTTCGGCGGCGTGGGTGCCAGCGGCATGGGGGCGTACCACGGTGAGTGGGGCTTCCGCACCTTCAGCAAGGACAAGCCGCTGTTCATCCAGTCGCGCTTTGCCGGCACCCGGCTCTTCCAGCCGCCCTACGGCGCCACCTTCGAGCGCCTGCTCTCCCTCTTGAAGCGCATCGTCTGAACACGCCATGACCGACCTGCAACGTTTCGACGAAACCCACGACGTCATCGTCATCGGCGCCGGCTCCTCGGGCTCGGCCCTGGCCGGCCGCCTGAGCGAAGACCCGGCCACTTCCGTGCTTGTGCTGGAAGCCGGGGCTGACGTCAACAACTGGCTGGGCAACGTGCCCACCGCCGCCGTGTTGATGGTGCCCAGCAAGCTGCACAACTACGCTTTCGAGACCGTGCCGCAACCGGGCCTGAACGGCCGGCGCGGCTACGTGCCGCGCGGCAAGATGCTGGGCGGCTCGTCGGGCATCAACGCCATGGTCTACATCCGCGGCCAGCGCGAGGACTACGACCACTGGGCCGCGCTCGGCAACCCCGGCTGGGCGTGGGACGACGTGCTGCCGTACTTCATCAAGAGCGAGTGCAACGACAGCTTCGGCGCGCCCCTGCACGGCCAGGCCGGCCCGCTCAAGGTCAGCCAGCTGCGCAGCGACAACCCGCTGCAGCAGGCCTGGGTGGCTGCCGGCCGCGAAGCCGGCCATGCCATCAACGCCGACTTCAACGGTGACTCGCAGGAAGGCATCGGCATCTATCAGGTCACGCAGGACCGGGGCGAGCGCTGCAACGCCGCGCGTGCCTACCTGCGGCCGCACCTGAGCCGGCCCAACCTGCGCGTCACGCCACACGCCCAGGTGCAACGCATCTTGTTCGACGGCCGCCGTGCCATCGGCGTGGAAGTGACGGTGGGTGGCCAGCTGCGCCGCCTGCAGGTGCGGCGCGAGGTGGTGCTGGCGGCGGGCGCCATCCAGTCGCCGCAGCTGTTGATGCTGTCCGGCGTGGGCGATGCGGCGCAGCTGCAGCAGCACGGCATCGAGGTGCGCCACCACCTGCCCGGCGTGGGCGCCAACCTGCAGGACCACCCGGACTTCGTCTTCGGCCTGCGCAGCCAGAGCCTGGACAGCTTCGGCGTGTCGCTGGGTGGGGGCTGGGCCTTCTGGCGCGCGTTGCGCCGCTACCGCGCCGAGCGCCGCGGCATGCTGACCAGCAACTTCGCCGAGGGCGGCGGCTTCCTGCGCAGCTCGCCCGCGCAGCAGCGGCCCGACGTGCAGCTGCACTTCGTCGTGGCCGCCGTGGAAGACCACGCCCGCAAGCTCGGGCTGGGCCACGGCCTGTCCTGCCACGTGTGCCTGTTGCGGCCGCAAAGCCGGGGCCAGCTCAAGCTGGCGAGCCACGATGTGAACGCTGCGCCGTTGATCGACCCGGCGTTCTTCCAGCACCCCGACGACCTGGCCCAGATGGTGGCCGGCTTCAAGCTCACGCGCACGCTGCTGAACCAGCCGTCCCTGCGCGCCCACTGGAGCCACGAGATGTGGGGCGCCGAGGCCCGGAGCGATGCCGACATCGAGGCCCTGCTGCGTCAGCGCGTGGACACCATCTATCACCCCGTGGGCACCTGCAAGATGGGTGCGGACGACGGGGCCGTGGTGGATGCCCAGCTGCGCGTTCATGGCGTGCAGGGCCTGCGCGTCGTGGATGCATCCATCATGCCCACGCTCGTCAGCGGCAACACCAATGCACCGGCCATGATGATTGCCGAGAAGGCGGCGCAGATGATGCGAGCCGCGGCACGCGGCGGCTGAGCGGGCGGCCACAATCGGTGGCTCGCGGGCGCTGCCCGTCGACACCGAAAGGTCTGCCCATGATTGCAGGTTCCTGCCGGTGTGGCGGCGTCCAGCAGCTGAAGTCTTGAAACCTGAAGGCCAGCCGCCAGATCCAGGGCGCAAACTGCTGTCTGCAGGCCCGCGAGGCGGGCGTGCGATGGTTCAAGGAGTGTTGCGATGAAATTCCCCCGATTCCTCTTGCTTTGCCTGGCCTTGTTGTCAGGCCTCTGGCTGGGCACGGCCCAGGCCCTGCCCAATGTGGACGAGGTGCAGGCGGCCACGCAGCGTGGCGACTACGCCGGTGCCGAGAAGATGATGCGCGAGGTGGTGGCGGCCAAGCCCGACAGTGCCCGCGCGCACTACGTGCTGGCCGAGATCCTGGCCCACGAGCGCCAGTTCTCCGAAGCCTACGAACACGCCGGCCGCGCCCGCACGCTGGACCCGGCCCTCAAGTTCGCCGACGCCGCCAAGTTCAACGAGTTCGAGCAGTTGCTCAAGCGCCAGCACGCCGCCCAGACGGCCGTGGCGCCGTCGCTCAACAGTGGCACGGCCCCTGCGCCGCGGGCGCTGCCGGCCGAGCGCAGCAGTGGTGGTGTGCCGGTGTGGCTGTTGGTGGTGGGTGCGGTCGTGTTCATCGTGCTGGCCGTGCGCTGGATGAGCCGACGGGCGGGCGAGGCGGCCGTGCAGCCCGCTCAGCCGGCCATGGCGGGGGGCTACGGTGCAACGCCCGGCGGCTACGGCTACGGCCCTGGCGTGCCGCAGGCACCCGCCTCCGGCGGCCCCGGCATGATGGGTGTGGGCCTCGCGGCTGTGGGCGGTGTGGCGGCCGGCATGCTGGCCGAGAAGCTGCTGCACGAGCATGACGACCGCAGCCTGCCGCGCGACAGCGGCAGCAGCTTCGGTAGCGGCGGCATCATCCCTGGCAGTTTTGGCAGCGACTCGGGCAGCGCTGCTGACGAGCTCAGCCGCCGCAACGTCGACTTCGGCAGCGGTGACGGCTGGGACAGTGGCAGCAGCAGCGATGCCGGCAGCGACGCCGGCGGTGGCGGTGGCGACTGGTGAGCCCTGACGGCGCCGTGGGCGGGCGCTGATAATCCCACCCATGACGCTTGCCGCCTTCACCGGCCAGTTGCTTGCCTTCATTGCGCGTCTCATCACGGGCGCGCAGGGCCACTGGAAGGGCTGCCCGCCGACCGCCGAGCAGCGCATCTACATCGCCAACCACCAGAGTCACTTCGATCTCGTGCTCATCTGGGCGGCGTTCCCGCACGAGTTGCGGGGGCAGACGCGAGCCATCGCAGCCCGTGACTACTGGACCAAGAGCGCCTTCAAGCGCTGGCTGACCACCTCGGTCTTCAACGCCATCTACGTCAGCCGCACGCGCAGCAACCCCGACGAAGACCCGCTGGAGCCGCTGGTGGAGGCCCTGGCCAAGGGCGACTCCCTGGTCATCTTTCCCGAGGGCACGCGCTCCAGCAAGGGCAACCCCATGCCCTTCAAGAGTGGCATTTTTCATCTGGCCGAGCAGTTCCCCCACGTGCAGCTCATCCCCACCTGGATCGACAACGTGCAGCGCGTGATGCCCAAGGGCGAGGTCGTGCCCGTGCCCATCCTGTGCACCGTCACCTTCGGTGAGCCGCTGCAGTTGCGGCCGGGCGAGTGCAAGGCCGACTTCCTCTGCCGTGCCCGCGAGGCCGTCATGGAGCAGCGCCCCGACCCCGCCGTGGTGGGCCACGAGGCGGAGCCCGACTGATGGGGGCCTGGCTCAAGCAACTCAACTCCAGCGAGCAGGTCGCGCTGCTCTTCGTCGTGTTGTTCGGCTTCCTGCTGCTGTTGACGGTGGGGCTGTTCCTGAACTCGCTGCGCGAGCGGGGCAGCGAGCACGAGCGCGTGGCCTCGCAACTCACCTGGGAGCGCGTGCGCCGCGACCTGCGTGCCGCCTGGGTGGGCGGCTGCATGTTCTGGGTGGCCTGGATCTCCGGCCCCCTGGGCGCCACGCTGCTGTTCGCGCTGTTCTCCTTCCTGGCCCTGCGCGAGTTCATCACCCTGGTGCGCACCCAGCGCAGCGACCACCGCACCCTCATCGTCGCCTTCTTCGTGCTGCTGCCCGTGCAGTACATGATCTGCGGCACGCGCTTCTTCGACCTCTTCACGGTGTTCCTGCCGGTCTACGGCTTCCTGGTGCTGCCCATCGTCAGTGCGCTGGCGGACGACCCGCGCGCCTTCCTGGAGCGCAACGCCAAGATCCAGTGGGGGGTGATGGTCTGCGTCTACGGCCTCTCGCACGCACCGGCCCTGCTGCTGCTCGACTTCCCCGGCTACACCGGCCGGGGCGCCTTCCTGCTGTTCTTCCTGGTGATGGTGGTGGCCGCCTCGCAGATCGCCCAGGAGATCGCCCGCCGCTCGCTGCGCCGCCGGCCGGTGGCGCGGCACATCAGCCGCAGCTTCTCGATGCGCGCCTGGTGGACAGGCACGCTGATGGGCGCGCTGACCGGTGCGCTGCTGTTCTGGATCACGCCCTTCAAGGCCGGCCAGGCGCTGGCCATGGCCTTCGTCACCGCGGGTGCAGCCGGCTTTGGCGGCCTGGTGATGAAGGCGCTGAAGAAGGACGCCGGCGTGCGCTACTGGGGCAACCGCAGCTCCATCACCGGCGCCGTCGGGCTGCTGGACCGCATCGCCGTGCTGTGCTTCGCCGCCCCGGTGCTGTTCCACTCGGTGCGCTGGTACTTCCAGCTGCCGCTGGGACCGAAATGACGGCATGAGAATTCTCGGCATCGACCCGGGTCTGCAGACCACCGGTTTTGGCGTCATCGATGCCGATGGCCCGCGCCTGGCCTACGTGGCCAGCGGCACCATCAAGACCAGCGGTGTGGCCACGGGTGACCTGCCCGCCCGGCTCAAGATCCTGTTTGACGGCATCCGGGAGGTGGCGACTCGCTACCAGCCGCAATGCGCAGCGGTGGAAATCGTGTTCGTGAACGTGAACCCGCAGTCCACGCTTTTGCTGGGCCAGGCGCGTGGCGCGGCGCTGACCGCGCTGGTGTCGGTGGACCTGCCGGTGAGCGAGTACACCGCGCTGCAGATGAAGAAGGCCATCGTGGGCCACGGCCACGCCAAGAAGGAGCAGATCCAGGCCATGGTGCAGCGCCTGCTGAACCTGCCCGGCCTGCCGGGCAAGGACGCCGCCGATGCGCTGGGCCTGGCCGTGATGCATGCCCACGCCCGCACCAGCTTCGAGGCCATGAGCCGCAGCACCACGCTGCAGCGCCGCCAGCACGCCCAGTTCAAGGGCGGGCGCACGTACTGAGGCGCAGCGGGCACCGACAAGGAAGAAGCCCCGACGGCAGGACCATCGGGGCGCAAGGGCGCTTCACGCCGCCCGGGACACTCCCTGGCGGGAGCGTGGGGCTGCGGCGTGCATCACAGCGCAGGCGGCCGAAGCGCGGGCAACACGCGAACGTGCTGGGTGCGGGCCAAACGTCATTGCTTTGGGTCGCGGGTGGGCTCGAGCTCCACCTCGCCAGGGGCCGCAGCGTTGCCGGGGGCCGTGCACTGGTGACGGGATGGATCATCGGCGCAGCCGGCCGTGAACAAAGCCGCGATCAGCCGGGGCAGGGCGGGCTTTTTTCGGCTCAGTGCGCGTGGGTGTCCGCGCGGGCGGGCAGCACGTTCAGGCGCACGGCGGGTGCGCGGGGTTTCGGGGTCTCGCCGCTCGGCACCTCGGCCCAGTTCCATTCGCCTTGGGTGCAGCGCTGGCGCACCGCAAACCACAGGACACCGGGCTCCGTGGGCAGGCTCGTCCGGATGACGAATTCGTCGTACCAGTCGTCCGGCAGGACGTCCGCCGGCGTTTGCGCCGTCCAGCGGGCTTCGGCCAGTTCGTCCGTCACGGGCTTGCCGTGGCTGTCGTAGGGCTTTTTCAGCGGGCGGCGCGTGGTGGTGAGTGTCCAGCCTGCGCGCGGCATGGGCTTCGCGCCCCGCAGGCCCTCCGGCAGCGTGACGACGATCTCCTTGGTGGCCGCGCCGTCGCAGCCGTGGCCGATCTTGAAGGTGGCGCGGTAGCTGCTGCCGGCGGCGGCCTCGGGCTGGTCCAGCGTGACGTGGGCCTGGGCCGTGGCGGCCAGCGTGGCCAGGGCGGCGGTGATGAAGGCTTTCATGCAGGGCTCCTCAGAGGTCGAACTTGAGCTCAGCCGAGTAGCTGCGCTGCGGGTAGTTGTGGAAGTTCCAGTACTGGTCGTTGTTCAGGTTGTCGATGCCGAACGCGGCGCTCCATTGGCGGTCGATCTTCCACAGCACGCGCACGTCGGCCGTTGCGTACTTGCTGACGCCCTGGTAGGCGAAGCCGTTCACGTCGGCGTTGTTGAGCGTGCGGTACTGGTGGCCGCTGTAGCGCGCCGCGAGGCTGGCGCTCCAGTGCCCGTCAAAACGGTAGGCGGCCAGCGCGGTGGCGCGCCAGCGCGGGATGTTGGGCTGCCACTTGCCCACCGTGTCGCCCGGCGTGGCGACGTAGCCGCTGTTGGCCTTGATCTTGGAGTCGGTGTAGGTGACGCTGCCGGAGAGGTCCAGCCCCTTGAGCCCCCAGTCGGTGGCGCCGAGCGTGGCCTCCAGACCGGTAGTGCCGATCTTGTCGATGTTCTGCACGCGGCTGATGTTCTTGTTGGCGGCGGGGTCGAAGGTGGTCTGCGAGTAGATCGAGTCGCGCGTGGTCTCGGCGAACAGGGTCAGGCGTGACTGCCAGGCTCCCCAGGCCGTCTCGGCGCTCAGCTCGCCCGTCCAGGACTTCTCGGGCTTGAGGTTCGGGTCGTTGATGTACTGCGAGTTCGTCGTGGACGTGGCGCCGTACAGCTCGCTGACAGTGGGCATGCGCACCGCGCGGCCGAGCGAGGCCTTGAGCACCGTCTCCGGTGCGGCCTGCCAGGACAGCGCGGCCTTGGGCGACAGGAAGTTCTCGCTGCGGCTGGCGTAGCTCTGGCCGGCGGTGGCCGAGAAGTCGGTGCGGCCGTCGTGTGCCCGCCAGGCTTCGGCGCGCAGGCCCAGCACGGCCTTCCAGTCGGCGCTCAGCAGCCAGGCGTCTTGCGCGTAGGCGGCTTGCAGCTGTGTGCGGCCCTGCACGTTGGTGGCCAGCGCGCCCGCTCCATCCGTCAGGTAGTTGCCGGTCAGCGTGGAGGTGCGGTAGCTGAGGTGGTAGCGGTCCTGCTGCACGCCCAGGTCCACCACATGCGCCGTGCCGGCGGGGCGCCAGATGCCCTTCAGGGCCAGCGTGTTCCAGCCCGTGCCGCTGCCGTCGGCCAGTGTTCCGGCGCCGCCGGTCCAGGCGCCCGGCTGCGGGTTGGTGGCGGCGTTCTGGCGCTTGTCGTCGCGCTGGTAGTCGTAGAGGCTGGCGGCCACTTCCCAGTCCCACTCGCCGCCGCTGTGGCTCTTGACCGAGACGCCGTGCATCGCATGCTGCAGCTGCTCGCGGGTGAGGGCGAAGTCCGCGCCGGTGAGGCCTTGGGTGCCGGTCACCGTCTTGCCGTTGATGAGCTGCGGCCCGGTGAAGAAGGCCAGGCCGCCCACGTTGATGGCGCCGCTGGTGACGGGGTTGCCCGCGGCGTCGCGCAGGTGGCTTTGCGAGTTGCCGTCCGACGCGTTGCGCCACAGGCCGAGCACGTAGCTCGCCCGCACGGTGGGGCTGAGGTCGTAGGCCAGCTTGAGCTTGAGGTGGTCTTGTCGGGTGTTGTACTGCGTGCCGGCGCCCAGCAGCAGCCAGGCCTGGTTGGCGCTGTTGAGCCCGGCGACAGCACCCGTCACCGGCGTGCCCACCGTGCTGGCCACGCCGTTGCTCAGCAGCCGGGTGGCGTAGGTCAGGGGCTGGCCGTCGCTGTCGGTGTGGTTGAGGTTGAGCCACCAGCTGAAGTCACCCTCGCGGCTGCCCACCGAGGTGCTGGCCTGCCAGGCCCGGTAGGTGGCGTGCACGCCGTACAGGTCCGACGGTTGCACGCTGTAGGCCAGCTTGGCATGGGCCTCGAAGTGCGTGGGCATGCGGGTCTGGTAGTCCACCACCGCGCCCACCGAGTTGCCGGGGTAAGCCGCCGAGAACGGGCCGTACATCACGTCCACACGCTCGATCTCCCCGGGCGTGACGAGACCCCAGCGCGGCGGGAAGGACAGGCCGCCCACACCGTTGCCCAGGTAGTTGGACAGCAGGATGCCGTCCGCGTACACGGCCGAGCGCGCGCTGTTGCCGGTGCCCGAGGCGCGGCTGGACAGGATGGCGTGGTTGTAGTCGCCGATGTAGCGCTTGCGCACCAGCAGGCTCGGCAGGTACTTGAGCGCGTCTTCCGCGTCGGTGGCGTTGATGCTGCGCTCGATGTCCTCGCGCGTGACGGTCTCGCGCGTGGTGGGGATGTTGGTGGGCAGGCTGCTGGGAGAGGCGCCGGTCACCCGCACCAGGCCCAGCTTGGCGCGGGGTGGGGTGGAGGCGGTGTCTTCGGCAGCCGTGGCCGCGGTGGCTGCAGTTGCCGCGTTTGCTGGGGTTGGGGCGTCGTCGCAGTCGCAGTCATCGCAGGCGAGTGCCGGGGTGTGGGCCAGCGCCAGGCCGGCCAGGGCGGCGCAGGCCGCAGCCGCGCGCGCAAGGGGCAGTTGTTTCATGAGAAGGGCAGTGATCGGAGCTGTGCCATCGCCGCAGGGGCGGGGGCGAACGCCGGGCCGGCTGGCCGCGGCGGGAACAGGAACTCAGATCAGCCCGGGTGGGGCGCGTGCGCTGGCGGGCCGCCAGGCGTGGGCAGTGACGGGTGCGGTCCAGAAGCGCTCGGGGGCTTCCAGCACCAGGTCGTCACGCAGGGCCGGCACCAGGGGCACTGGCGGGGTGGCCAGGTCGGCCGTGTTCAGGTGGCAGGCGGGGCAGTGGCCCTTGGCCAGCAAGTCCAGCGCGGCTTCGATGGGCTTGGGCTGGGTGGCCTGGGTGGCGGTGGGCGCCCGGCACACGTCCTGCCAGGCGCTGAAGTCGCCCCGTGCATGGGCCATGGCGGCGCTGATGCCCGGCGCCAGCACGCCCAGCACGAACACGGCCAGCCACCACCATGCGTGGCGGCGGGCTTGGGCGCGGGCGTGGGACAAGGAGCGCATGGCGGCCGCATTCTAGGCAGGTGCCGGCGCCGCCCGTTTGCGCTGGGTCAGAAGCGGTGGCGCATGCCCACCGAGAAGCTGTTGCCGGTGGAGAGGCCGTCGATGCGGTCGCTCATGCCCACGGCGTACAGGTCGGTGCGCTTGGAGAACATGTAGTCGTAGCCCACCGTCCAGGTCTTGCGGCCGGCGCCCGTGCTGGGCTTGATCTGGCCGGCCTGCATCAGCAGCTTGCCCTGGCCGATGGGCACGGCGGCCCCGAGTTCGGAGATCTTGTAGTCGACGTGCTTGGTGTCGTTGGTGGCCTGGGCGTACTGGGCAAAGACCTTGACGATGCCGAAGTCGTAGGAGCCGCTGCCCATGGTCACGGTGGTGTCGTCCACCGGCGTGCTGCCGTTGTCCTTCTGCACCTTCTGGTACACCAGCGACGCGCCCAGCGGGCCGGCCATGTAGGTGCCCGAGACCGCCACGTTGCGGCGCCCCGAACCCTCGCCCGCCGCCACGAAGGCGCTGGCGGTGAAGCCGCTGAAGTTGGGCGTGGTGTACAGCACCGAGTCGCTCCAGCCCGAGTCGCCGGTGACGGTGTTGCTGCTGAAGATGTGGCGGATGGTGGGCGAGTAGCCGAAGGAGTCGCCGAAGGCGTTGAAGCTCAGCGCCGAGACGAACAGCGTCGTCGTGTTGCGGCCCAGCTTGACCGAGCCGAACGCCTTGCTGCTCAGGCCCACCAGCGCGTTGCGCGCCCAGAAGCTGTCGCCGGTGAAGCGGCCGTTGAGGCCGGTGTCGGCGCGCAGGAAGGTCTCCAGCTGGAACAGCGCGGACAGGCCGTCGCCGAGGTCCTCGCTGCCCTTGAAGCCGAGGTAGCTGGTGGTCATCTTGCCGCTGTCCACCGACTTGATGCTGGCGCTCGCACCCGGCGCGCGGGAACTGCCGGCGCTCACGTCGATGAGGCCGAACGCCGTCACGCTGCTTTGGGCCTGGGCCGCACCGGTCATCAGTGCCATCAGTGCCATCAGTCCGCAGGTCATGCTCAACAGGGTTTTCTTCATGGAGGCTCCTTGGAAGTGGATCAGGACTGGCCGCCGCGGTGCGCCCAGCCTGTCAGGCGGCGCTCCAGCACGGCAAAGAGTTCGTACATGGCCATGGCCATCGCGCCCACCACCAGCAGGCCGGCAAAGGCCAGGCCCATCTGCATGGACGAGCCGGCGGAGATCAGCAGGTAGCCGATGCCCTCGTTGGAGGCGGTCATCTCGGACACCGTGGTGCCCACGAAGGCCAGCGTGATGGCCACCTTCAGCGCACCGAAGAAGTAGGGCATGGAGCGGGGCAGCCCCACCTTCCACAGCACATCGGTGCGGCGGGCGCCCAGCACGCGCAGCACGTCTTCCAGTTCCGGCTCCAGCGTCGCCAGGCCGGTGGCGATGTTGACCATGATGGGAAAGAAGCTGATGAGGAAGGCCGTCAGCACGGCCGGCCCCACGCCGATGCCGAACCACACCACCAGGATGGGCACGAAGGCGGCCTTGGGCAGCGCGTTGAACCCCGTCATCAGCGGGTACATGGCGGCGTAGGCCAGGCGCGAGCTGCCCATGAGGCAACCCAGCAGCACCCCCACCACGATGGACAGCGCAAAGCCCAGCATCGTGACCCACCAGGTGCGCCACGCATGGCCCAGGATGGTGGTGTGGTGCTCCCAGAACTGCTGCGCGATGCGCGACGGGCTGGGGAAGACGAACTCCGACACCTCGAACAGCCCGCAGAGGCTTTGCCACACCACGAGCAACAGCGCGAGCAGGATCCAGTGCGCGTGGGCGCCGATGCGGTGCGAGGCTTTCATTGGGCAATCTCCGCGCCGGCCTTCTTGAGGGCGCCGATGTGGCCGCGCAGCTCGTGGACGATCTCGCCGAACTCGGGCGTGTAGGTCACGTCCAGCTCGCGCGGGCGCGGCAGCGGCACCTCACGCTGGAGCACGATGCGCCCGGGGCTCTTGCTCATCACGCAGATCCGGTCGGCCAGGAAGACGGACTCGCGCAGGTCGTGCGTGACGAGGATGACGTTGAATCCCTGCTCGGCCTGCAGGTCGCGCAACATGCACCACAGCTCCTCGCGGGTGAAGGCGTCCAGCGCGCCGAAGGGCTCGTCGAGCAGCAGCAGTTGCGGCTCGTGGATGAGGGCGCGGCAGATGCTGGCGCGCTGCTGCATGCCGCCCGACAACTGCCAGGGGAACTTGTCTTCGTACCCGGCCAGGCCCACGCGGGCGAGCAGGGCGCGGGCGCGGGCCTCGAACGCTGCCCGCTTGGCCTTGAACTGGCTGCGGTAAGGCTCCACGATCTCCAGCGGCAGCAGCACGTTGGCCAGCGTGGTGCGCCACGGCAGCAGCGAGGCCGACTGGAAGGCCATGCCGCTGATTTTCAAGGGGCCGTGCACCGTCTTGCCCGCCACGCGGATCTCGCCGCGCGAGGGGGGCTTCAGGCCGGTGGCCAGCTTCATGAAGGTGGACTTGCCACACCCCGACGGCCCGACGATGGCGATGAACTCCCCGCGCGACACCTTCAGGTCGATGGCCTCGACGGCGAACTTGTCCTGCGCCAGCAGGTCGGCGTTGTAGGCCAGCCAGACATCGCGGAAATCGACGAACGCCTCGGTCGTCATGCCGCCGCTCACTTCTTCAGCGGCGGCAGGATGTTCAGCTCGGCGGCAGGGGGCAGGAAGCTGCCGTTCCACACCGCGTTGGCGTCCACCCGGGTCTTGGTGGCGTAGGCGTCAGACACCTGGCTGGCCATCAGCGACAGCCGCGCGGCATTCAACTGGCCGAAGCCCTCGGCGCGGGCATCGGGGCTGGCGATGACCGCATCGATCGCCATGCGCAGCCGGCGCTTTTCCAGGTCCACGTTGATGATGCCGTCGCGCTCCTTGACGTAGGCGATGGCCTCGTCCGGCTTGGCGATCACCTCCTTGGCCCCCTTGGCAAAGGCGCGCAGGAAGGCCTTCAGGGCCTCGGGCTTGTCCTTGATGAACTTGGGCGTGGCGATGATGACGTTGCCGTACAGCTTCACGCCGTTGTCGGCGTAGGGGAAGACGGCCACGTCCGCCGCCTTCACGCCCCGCGCCTCCAGGCTGAGCAGCGAGGTGAACGAGAAACCGGTGATGGCGTCCACGTCGCCACGCACCAGCATGGTCTCGCGCAGGGGCGGGTCCATGCTCACCCAGGTCGGCGTGCCCAGCTTGTTGGCCTTGGCCAGAATGGGAAAGCCGCGCCGCCCGGCGTCGAACACCGGCGCACCCAGCTTCTTGCCCGTCAGGTCGGCAAGCGTCTTGATGCCCGACTTCTTCAGCGCCAGCACGGCCGCCGGCGTGTTGTTGTAGACCACCATGACGGCCACCGGCTTGTTCGGTGCGTCAGGGTTGTTGGCGTGGAACTCCATCAGCGCCGCGAGATCGGCAAAACCGATGTCGTAGGCGCCCGAGGCCACGCGCGTGACCGCACCGCCGGAGCCGTTGCCCGCGTCCACGCTCACGTCGAGCTTCTCGTCCTTGAAGTAGCCTTTGGCGGCAGGCAGCAGGAAGAGCGCAGCCGGGCCCTCGAAGCGCCAGTCCAGCTGGAACTTGATGGGCGTCGTCTGGGCCTGGGCGGTGCCCCAGAGGCTCAGCGAGCTGAGGATGGCAGCCAGGCAGTGGCGGCGGGCAAGGCGCATGCGGGTTCCCTCGGCAACGGGGCGCGGCGTGCGCCCTCGCCGGGAACGTTTGCAAAGTCCATGCCACCGGCCATGTCACGGTGGCAGCGCAGCGCGCGGTGCGTGGTGCCCCATCGCCCGGCACAGGCACCAGCGTGGGCCGGTGCCTGCACCGCGCTGGCGCAGCCGCGCCCGCTTCAGGCGGCCAGCAGCTCCGCCAGGGCGCCGGCCACCACGCGGGTGGCCCCGTGCAGATCGCTCAACACCAGGTGCTCGTCCGCCCGCTTGGCGTTGCTCTCCAGCACCGTGCGCGGCCCGGCGCCGTAAATGGCGGCCGGAATGCCGTGGGCCGTGTACAGCCGCACATCGGTGTACAGCGGCGTGCCGGATGTGGGGATGGGCTCGCCGAACACCGCCTCGCCGTGCTTCTGCAGCGCAGCCACCAGCGGCGCGGCGCCGGGCAGCGGGGTCATGGGGTGGGCCAGCAGCAGGCGCTTCACCTCCAGGCGAATCCCAGGGCACGCCGCCACCGTCTGTTCGATCAGCGCCCGCACCTCGGCCTCCACGGCGGCCGGGTTCTCCTCGGGGATCATGCGGCGGTCCAGCTTCAGCACCACCTTGCCCGGCACCACGTTGGTGTTGCTGCCGCCCTCGATGCGGCCCACGTTCAGGTAGGGGTAGGTGATGCCCGGCACCTGCGACTGCCGCGTGTGCAGCACGTCGTTGTGGGCGTACAGCGCGGTCAGCAGCCGGGTGGCCGCCTGCAGCGCGTCCACGCCGGTGTGCGGGTAGGCCGCGTGCGAGGCCAGGCCGTGCAGCGTCACCTCCATCTGCAGGCAGCCGTTGTGCGCGGTGACCACCTGGTAGCTGAAGCCGGCCGCGATCAGGTAGTCGGGCTTCGTCAGTCCTTGGGCCAGCAGCCAGCCCGGGCCCAGTTCACCGCCGAACTCCTCGTCGTAGGTGAAGTGCAGTTCCACCGCCCCCTTGAGCGGCAGGCCCGAGTGCTTCAAGGCCAGCAGTGCGAAGGTGTAGGTGGCGAAGTCGCTCTTGCTGACGGCGGACGCGCGGCCGTAGAGCTGGCCGTCGACGATCTCGGCGCCGTAGGGGTCGTGGGTCCAGCCTTCTCCCGGTGGCACCACGTCGCCGTGCGCATTCAGCGCAATGGTCGGGCCGTCTTCGCTGAAGCGGTGGCGCACGATGAGGTTGGTGATGGACTGCATGCCGGCGGCCTGCACCTCGGCGGCCGGCACGGCGTGCTTCTCGATCGTGAAGCCCAATTCGGTCAGCAGCTCCGCCGTGCGCTCGGCGTGCGGCGCGTTGTTGCCGGGCGGGGTGTCGGTGGGGATGCGGACGAGGGCTTGGAGGAAGCGGACTTCGTCGTCGAAATTCGTGGAGATCCAGTTGGCGATCATGAACATGAAGTTATTCAACGCGAGCAACGTGCTTGCGATTTGAGGTGGAGCGCGCGAGTTTTCCTTCTCGCATCAGGAGGCCGAGCAGGCTGTACGAAAGATAGTCTTTCGATCCGCCGCCATAGTCACTGCGCAGGCCTAGCAAACTCGCAGTCTCTGAGTTTGAGATGCCGGAAGGATTGGCTTTTGCGTCGGCTAGCACGGAGTCCTTCAGTAGCGCCAAACCGAGCTGTGCCTTTTCTTTGACGCCAGACGGGACAACAACGGTTGATCGTGTCTTCTTTGCGATACCGGAGGGCATGACGCTATTGGTAAGCAGCCCACCTGTGTCGACCGTGCCAAATGCGGAGATTAATTCCGCTTCCAGTCGAATGGCCTGGTGTTCTTCCACGGCATCGACAAGCCGCGCAACCAGGACTTTGGCTCCAGACGCTTCAATCTCACGAATGCGTTCACCCTTCCTTGTCCCATCGGGTTTCACCAGATGGTCGTGAGATCGAGTGCCGGTTCCTTTGCCTATGTAAAACGGTACGGCTGGGGAAGTTCGCGGATCCTTGAGTGCGTAAACGTAGTAAGACGAATCGAGCGTCATGTCGCCCCTTGCGCGAGTTGGTTTAGCAAAGCCTCGAAAGCCGCGATCGCCAACTCCGCGTCATCCACCGTCACCGACTCCAGCGGGTTGTGGCTGATGCCGCCGTTGCCGCCGCGCACGAACAGCATGGCCTGGGGCAGCAGTTCGTGGAGCTGCATCGCGTCGTGGCCGGCGCCGGAGGGCAGGCGGTGCAGGGGCAGGCCGAGCGCAGTCACGGCGGCTTCCCAGCGGGTTTGCCAGGCCGGGTCGCTCGGCGCGGCGTTGGCGGCCACGGTGGGCTGCAGCGTGAAGCTCAGGCCCCGGAGCTGGCAGATGGCCTCCAGCTGGGCGCGCACGTCGGCATCCAGTGCGTCGCGCGCGGCGTCGGTCGTGGCGCGCAGGTCCAGGCTGAAGCGGCAGCGGCCGGGGATGACGTTGATGGAGCCTGACGGCACCTCCAGCATCCCCACTGTGGCGACCACGTCGGGCACGGCGGTGGCGCGCTGCTCGCAGAACAGGATCAGCTCGGCCACGCCCGCTGCGGCGTCGCGCCGCTGGCCCATGGGCGTGGTGCCGGCGTGGCTGGCCAGGCCGACGATTTCGCCGGTGTAGCGGCGGCTGCCGTTGATGCTGGTGACGATGCCCAGCGGCAGGTCCAGGCTGTCCAGCACCGGGCCTTGCTCGATGTGCACCTCCACGAAGCCGAGGTAGTCGCCCGCGCGGCGCTGGCAGGTGGCCACGGCGGCCATCGTGCCGGGCAGGCCGGCGGCCTGCATGGCGTCGCGCAAGGTGATGCCGGATGCGTCGGTCTGGTCCAGCCATTCGGGCTGGAAGCCGCCGGTCAGCGCGCTGGACGCCAGGAACGTGGCCGGGAAGCGTTGGCCCTCCTCCTCGGAGAAGCCCACCACCTCCACGTCGAACGGCAGGCGGCGGCCGGTGCGGTGCAGTTCGCGCACCCCCAGCAGGGGCACGAAGATGCCCAGCCGCCCGTCAAAGCGGCCCGCGCGGCGCACGGTGTCGTAATGGCTGCCGGTGAGCAGCCGGCGCGGCTCGGCACCGGTGCCGCGGTACACGCCCACCACGTTGCCCACGGCGTCGCGCTGCACGTCGTCGAAGCCGCAGTCGCGCATCCAACCCATCAGCTGTTCGGCCACGGCGGTGTGGGCGGGGGTGGCGTAGGTGCAGGTCAGGAATTCGGCGTCGTCGCTGTGGCGGGCGAGTTCGGCGGCCCAGTCCCACAGCTGTTGCCCCAGCGTGGGCGCCACGCCGAACTTGTCGTTCAAGCGGATCTCGGCAATGCGGTGGATCTGCCGCAGGCATTCCGCCCGCTCCACGTCGGGGTGCGCGCGCAGGCGGCGCTCGAACGTGGCGATGATGTCCTGGCGCGTGAAGCCCGTGCCGCGCGGGCCGCGAACCGCCAGGATGAAGGGGAAACCGAAGCGCGCGTTGTAGGCCGCGTTGAGCTGCTGCAGCTGGGCGAACTCCTCGGGCGTGCAGGCGGTCAAGCCGGCTTTCTGCTGCTCGTTCGTGGACTCGGCCGTCAACTCGCCCGCCACCGCGGCCTTGCCGGCGAGCTCGGGGTGGGCGCGGATCAGGCCGAGTTGCTCGTCCACCGACGCCTCGCGCACCACGCGGGCCAGGGCCACTTTGAGCGCGGCGAGCGATGCAAACGGGCGCGCCGACGCCGCGCGCTCGGCAATCCAGGGCGAGTGTTCGTACGTGCCGTCCAGCAGCGCGACGAAGTCGGCCGCGCTGGCGGCGTTGAGTTGGTCCAGGGTCATCATTCCCACAGGAAAGCGGTCTTGGGGTCGAAGGGATGCGTGGCTTTCCAGTGCCGCGCGATGTCCAGCCGGCGGCACACCCACACGCGGTCGTGCGCCTCGATGTGGTCGAGAAAGCGCTGCAGCGCCTTGAAGCGCCCCGGGCGGCCCAGCAGGCGGCAGTGCATGCCGATGCTCATCATCTTCGGGCTCTCCGCACCTTCGGCGTAGAGCACATCGAAGGTGTCCTTCAGGTACTCGAAGAAGGGCTCGCCGTGGCTGAAGCCCTGGGGCAGCGCAAATCGCATGTCGTTGCAGTCCAGCGTGTAGGGCACCACCAGGTGCGGCGCCAGATCGCCGTTCGTCTTGCGCACCTGCAGCCAGAAGGGCAGGTCGTCGCCGTAGCAGTCGCTGTCGTACTCGAAGCCGCCGAAGTCGGCCACCAGGCGGCGGGTGTTGGGGCTGTCGCGGCCGGTGTACCAGCCCAGGCCGTGGGGGTCGCGGCCCAGGGTGAGGCGCTGCAGGCTGGCCATGGCCTGGGCCAGGTGGGCGCGCTCGGTGGCTTCGTCCAGGCCTTGGTAGTGAATCCAGCGCCAGCCGTGCGAGGCGATCTCATGGTTGAGTTCGATGAAGGCCTGCGTCACGTCCAGGTGGCGCTCCAGCGCCATGCCCACGCCGAACACGGTGAGCGGCAGCGCGCGTTTCTCGAACTCCTTCAGCAGCCGCCACACGCCCACGCGGGAGCCGTACTCGTAGATGCTCTCCATGCTCAGATGCCGGGCCGGGTAGCTGGCCGGGTTGAACATCTCGGAGAGGAACTGCTCGCTGCCGGCGTCGCCGTGCAGCACCGAGTTCTCGCCACCTTCCTCGTAGTTCAGCACGAACTGCACGGCCACGCGGGCCTGGCCGGGCCACTGGGCGTGGGGTGGGTTCTCGCCATGGCCGACGAGGTCGCGGGGGTAGCGGGGCAACTGGGCGGTGCTCATCCCTACACTTTGCCCCAACGACAGGACATCTCATGGGCAAACTCACCACACATGTGCTCGACACCGCCAACGGCTGCCCGGCAGCCGGGATGGCCGTGCGCCTTTACCGCCTGGATGCCGAGGGCCCCAAGTGGCTGCGCAGCCTGCACCTGAACGCCGACGGCCGTGCCGACGGCCCGGTGCTGGAAGGCACCACCTTCACCGCCGGGCGCTACCGGCTGGTGTTCGAGGTGGCGGCCTACTTCCGCGCGCGCGGCACCGCGCTGCCCGAGCCGGCTTTCCTGGACGAAGTGCCGCTGGACTTCGGCATCGCCGACGCCACCAGCCACTACCACGTGCCCCTGCTGGCGTCGCCCTGGGCCTACTCCACCTACCGTGGCAGCTGAAGCATGAAGCCCCTCGCCCAACCCGGCCCCGCTGAACGCGTGCCGGCCTGGGGACGGCCCGGCGCTCGGCCCGAAGCGCCGTGACGCAGGCCTGCATCCTCGTCACCGTCGCCCGCACGCAAGGCAGCGTGCCGCGCGAGGTGGGGGCCTGGATGGCGGTGGGGCCGGAGGGCATCACCGGCACGGTGGGTGGCGGGCATCTGGAGTTCGACGCCATCGCCCGCGCCCGCGCGGCGCTGGCCGGGGGCGAGCTGGCCGACGAGGTGCGCTACCCGCTCGGCCCCAGCCTGGGCCAGTGCTGCGGCGGCGTGGTGTGGCTGCGCTTCGAGCGCGTGGCCGCAGGTGAGAACCGCGCCGCCCGCCTGCCCCAACCGCCGTTGCGGCCGGTGGCGCTGTTTGGCGCCGGGCACGTGGGCGCGGCGCTCGCCCGCATGGCCCGCGAACTGCCGCTGGCGCTGCACTGGATTGACAGCCGGGAGGATCCGTTCCCCATCGAACCGCCTGCGCGTGACTGGTGCCAGCAGGTGAGCGACCCGCCGGCCGATGCCGTGCCCGACCTCACCCCGGGCGCGGCCGTGCTGGTGATGACGCACAACCACGCGGAAGACTTCGACATCGTGGCCGCCTGCCTGAGGCGCCAGCGCGAGCGGGGCGATCTGCCCTTCATCGGCATGATCGGCAGCCGCACCAAGTGGGCGAGCTTTCGGCAGCGGCTGGAGGCGCGCGGCTTCGGTCAGGCGGAACTGGCGCAGGTGGTGTGCCCGATTGGCGCGCCGGGCGTGGCGGGCAAGCAGCCGGCCGTCATTGCGGTGGCCGTGCTGGCGCAGATCCTGGCGTTGCCGGCGTGACCACCAGGCTGCGCCCGGGCTGGGCCTGCAGCCGGGCGTTGGGCGTGGCGATCTCGCGTTCGTAGTCGGCCCAGGCCTGCTGCATCTCGCCCCGGTCGCGCATGCCGCGCAGGGCCTGCTCCAGCGCGGGCACCCACGCGGCGTGCGATTCGTGCACCCCGTGGTACAGCGTGGTGCGGGCCATGGGGGTGGGTACGACGCAAATGGCGCCGCCCCGGGCGTCCACCGGCACCTCCACCATCCAGGGCGTGCTCAAGGTGAGCGCGAAGTCGGCAGCACCGGTGGTGACGTTCAGGAAAGCGTCGCTGGGGGTGTTGGCAGGCACCCGCGATGCCTCGGGCACCAGCGCTTCGGCGGCCACCATGCCCCGCTGCAGGCTGACCCGCCGGCGCGACAGCTCCTCCAGCGCCAGCGTTCGGGGACAAGGGGGGGCGCCCGAAGGCGTAGAGGTTGAGCTGGAGCAGCGGCACATCCACACGGCGCATGAACGGGCTCTGCTCGAAAAAGGTCTCGGTGCGCATGGCCACGGCGTCCACGCGGCCGGTGCGCAGTTCCACATGGGCGCGCGCCAGCGGCCACGCGGCGAACTCCACCTCCAGGTTGAGGCTGGCGTAGGCACGCTTGAGCATGGCTTCGGCCGGCGGAAAGTAGCTCCGCTCCACGTTGGTGGCGATGCGCACTGGCGCCGGCCCGGGGGCTTGTGCATGGGCGCAGAGGCAGCCCAAGGTCGCCAGCATGGCGCCCACGAGCTGCCAGGTGCGGCGTGCGGGCGGGGCCTGGCGCGGTGTCATGCGGCGATCCTGCGGCGACTGGTGGCGCACCACCATGTCGCATGTCACGCTTGGGGCGGCGTCGTTCGTTTGCGACGCCTGTCTGCCTACACTGCGCGCTCGTCGCCGCGGTGTCGGGCCGGCCTGCCGCTGGGCCCGTGGACGCGACGCTTCAGGCCCCACAGCACCCGCCGTGGTGGGGCCGTGCGAGAGATCACCACCGCTCATGGACATCTACCTGCTCGACTGGGCCAACCTGCTGCTGCGTTGGCTGCACGTCATCACCGTCATCGCCTGGATCGGCGCGTCGTTCTACTTCGTCTGGCTGGACAACCATCTCGTCAGGCCCACGGCCGATGACCTCAAGGCCCAGGGCGTGGACGGCGAGCTCTGGGCCGTGCATGGCGGGGGCTTCTACAACCCGCAGAAGTACCTGGTGGCGCCGGCCAACCTGCCCCAGGATCTGCACTGGTTTTACTGGGAAAGCTACTGGACGTGGATGAGCGGCTTCGCGCTGTTCGTGGCGCTCTACCTGCTCAACGCCAGCCAGATGCTGATCGACCCCCGCGTGTTCGCCTGGGGTGCGCCCTGGCAGGCGGTGGCGGCGGCGCTGGGTTTCCTGGTGGTGGGCACGGGCGTGTACGACCTGGCCTGCCTCACGCTGGGCCGCACGCGGGACGGCGCCATCGGCAACGACGGCCGGGTGCTGGCCGTGGTGGCGCTGTTCGTGGGGGGCGCGGCCTGGCTGGCCTGCCACCTGTTCGCCGGGCGGGCAGCCTTCCTGCTGGTGGGCGCCACGCTGGCCACGATGATGACCGCCAACGTCGCGCACTGGATCATCCCGGGCCAGAAGAAGGTGATTGCACAGATGCGCGCCGGCCAGAAGCCCGACCCCATCCACGGCCAGCGCGGCAAGCAGCGCAGCGTGCACAACACGTATTTCGGCCTGCCCGTGCTGGTGGCGATGTTGAGCAACCACTACGGCATGCTTTACCAGCACCCGCACAACTGGGCGGTGTTGTGCGTGCTGATGGCGGCGGGCGTGGCCATCCGCGTGTTCTTCGTCAGGCGGCACAAGGGCGTGAACAGCTGGGGCGCCGTGGTGCTGGCCCTGGCGCTGCTGGCCGGGTTGATTGCATGGATGGCGCCGCAGCCCCAGGCAGCGTCTGCGGCGCCCGCCACGCTGGCCGAGGTGCAGGCCATTGCCGCCCAGCGCTGCCTGGCCTGCCACGCCGGCGAGGCCGCGCAAAAGGGCGTGCGGCTGGACTCGGCCGAGGGCCTGGCAGCCCACAAGGCGCAGATCTACCAGCAGGTGGTGGTGCAGCGTGCCATGCCGTTGAACAACGCCACCGGCATCACCGACGACGAACGCGCCCTCATCGGCCGCTGGGCCACACAACCATGACGCAAGCCCCCCGCGCCCTGCTGCGCCAGCTCTACGACGCAGCCGTGGCCAGCGCCTTGCCGGGGCAGGTGCTGGCGGCGCACCTGCCCCCGCCGCCTGACCCCAACAAAGGCCGCACCTTGGTGCTGGGTGCGGGCAAGGCCGGTGGCGCCATGGCGCAGGCGCTGGAGGCCGCCTGGCCGGCCGAGGCGCCGCTGTCGG
>JBBIVU010000006.1:0-33853 GCA_037439585.1 Roseateles sp.
CCTGCCGTGCGCCCGCCGCCGGGGCCGCAGCCCACGTGGCTGGTGGAGCCGCCGCTGCCGCTGCGCTGCGATGCGCGGGAGCAGCCGATGTACTGCGGCGCGCTGGCGCGCATCAGCGGGCCTCACCGCGTGGAGACCGGCTGGTGGGAGGGCCCGGGCCAGCTGCAGACGCGCGACTACTACGTCTACCGCAGCGCGGCGCGCGGGCTGCTGTGGGTCTATCACGAGCGGCTGTCGGCCACCGAGCCCCACGCGTCGGGCTGGTTCCTGCACGGGGTGTTTGCATGAAGCCCGGGGTGCTCCGATGAGCCCGCCGCAGTCCGACCGCGACGAGCACCTGCACGAGCTGCGCCGGCTCGGCTTCGCGTCGGATGCCGACATGCGCCGCGCGGCCGATGCGCAGCCGCTCGACACCTTGGCCGCGCCGCGCACACCCACGCACCCCAGCGAGCCGCCCGCTCGCGAGCTGCCGCGCTACGCCGAGCTGCACTGCCTGACGGCGTTCAGCTTCCTGCGCGGCGCGTCCGAACCGGCCGAGCTCGTGGAGCGCGCCGTCACGCAAGGCTACGAGGCGCTGGCCATCACCGACGAGTGCTCGCTGGCCGGCGTCGTTCGCGCGCACAAGCAGCTGCGTGAGATGCGCGAGGCGGCGCACCACGCGCTGAAAGAGGCCGCCACCGAGGCCGGCGAACCGGTCGACACCCTCGAGCAGCCGCAGCTGATGAAGCTGCTGATCGGCAGCGAGTTCCTCGTGCGCGACGACGCCGGCACGCCGCGCTTCAAGCTCGTGCTGATCGCACAGAACCTCAACGGCTACGGCAACCTCAGCCAGTTCATCACGCGGCTGCGGCGCGCCAGCCCGGTCAAGGGCGAGTACACGCTGCGCTGGCGCGAAATCAACCCCGAGAAGCTGGCCGACTGCCTGGCCCTGCTGGTGCTGCCGCGCGAGGCCAGCGACGCCGAGCTGATGACGCCCGCGCACTGGGTGCTGCGCCACTTTGCCGGCCGCGCGTGGCTGGCCGTGGAGCTGCTGCGCGAGGCCAGCGACGCGCGGTGGCTGCAGCGCCTGCAGGCGGTGTCGGAAGCGACGGCGCTGCCGCTCGTTGCTGCGGGCGACGTGCACTTCCACGTGCGCTCGCGCAAGGCACTGCAGGACGTCATGACCGCCACACGGCTGGGGCGCACCGTGGCTGCATGCGGGTTCGACCTGCAGCCCAATGCCGAGCGGCACCTGCGCAGCCGCCATCGCATCTCGCAGCTGTGCCCGCCGGTGCTGATGCGCGAGACGCTGCAGGTGGCCGCGCGGTGCACGTTCAGCCTCAACGAGATCAGCTACCAGTACCCGAGCGAGGTGGTGCCTGCCGGCGTGACACCGCGCCAGCACTTGCGCCACCTCACCTGCGAGGGCGCCCGCAAGCGCTGGCCCCAGGGCACACCCGACAAATGGCAGGCCCGCATCGAGCATGAACTCGAACTGATCGAAAACCTCGGCTACGAGCACTACTTCCTGACCGTGGCCGACGTCGTGGCGTTCGCCCGCAGCATCGGGATCCTCTGCCAGGGCCGAGGCTCCGCCGCCAACAGCATCGTCTGCTACTGCCTGCACGTCACGTCGGTGGACCCGGATCGGTCGACGCTGCTGTTCGAGCGCTTCATCAGCCGCGAGCGCAACGAGCCGCCGGACATCGATGTCGACTTCGAGCACGAGCGCCGCGAGGAGGTGATCCAGCATCTCTACAAGAAATACGGCCGCGACCGCGCCGCGCTGACGGCGGTCGTCATCTGCTACCGGCCCAAGAGCGCCATCCGCGACGTCGGCAAGGCGCTGGGCTTCAGCGAGGCGCAACTGGACGCGATGAGCCAGGACCACAGCGGCTGGTCCACCCAAGTGCTGCCCGAGGAGCACCGCGCCGCGCTGCTCCAGCAGATGGGGCTCCCCGAAGACGACCCCAGGCTGCTTCAGCTCATCACCCTGGCCCGCCAGCTCAACGGCCTACCGCGCCACCTGTCGCAGCATGTGGGCGGCTTCGTGCTCACGCAAGGGCCGCTGGAGCGCCTCGTGCCCATCGAGAACGCGACGATGAAGGACCGCAGCGTCATCGAGTGGGACAAGGACGACATCGACGAACTGAAGATGATGAAGGTCGACGTGCTGGCACTGGGCATGCTCACCGCCATCAAGAAGTGCTTCGACCTCGTCAACCCGATGCGCGGCACCGCCATCGACCTGACCCTCCCCGACGACGACGTCCCGACCTACGACATGATCTGCGCGGCCGACACCATCGGCGTCTTCCAGATCGAAAGCCGCGCGCAGATGTCCATGCTGCCGCGCTTGCGGCCACGCAGCTACTACGACCTCGTCGTCGAAGTCGCCATCGTGCGGCCCGGCCCCATCGAGGGCGGCATGGTGCACCCGTACCTGAAAAACCGACTGCTTTCCAAGGACCAGATCAAGTACCCCAAGGAGGCACTGAGAGACGCGCTCGACCGCACCTACGGCGTGCCCATCTTCCAGGAACAGGTCATGCAAATCGCCATGATCGCGGCCGGCTTCTCCGCGGGCGAGGCCGATGAGCTGCGCCGCGCCATGGCCGCCTGGAAACGCCCCGGCGTGCTCGACAAATACTACGAGAAAGTCGTCAGCGGCATGCGCCGCAACGGCTACGAAGACGACTTCGCTGAAAGCATCTTCCGGCAGATCAAGGGCTTCTCCAGCTACGGCTTCCCCGAGAGCCACGCCGCCAGCTTCGCCCTGCTCACCTACGTCAGCTCCTGGCTCAAATGCCACGAGCCCGCGGCCTTCCTGTGCGCGCTGCTGAACTCGCAGCCGCTGGGCTTCTACACGCCCAGCCAGCTGGTGCAGGACGCGCGCCGCCACCACGTCGAAGTGCGCGCCATCGACGTCAACTACAGCGACAAGGACAGCACGCTGGAGCCGCGCCCGGGCGAGCACCAGCTCGCCGTGCGCCTGGGCCTGGGCCTGGTCAGCGGGCTGGGCGACGAAGCAGCCCAGCGCATCGAAGGCGCACGCCACCGCGACGGCCGCTTTGCCCACCCGCAGGACCTCGCGCTGCGTGCCCGCCTCACGCAAGCCGACATGCAGCACCTCGCCGCCGCTGACGCCCTCACCTCACTCGCCGGCCACCGCCGCCAGCAGGTCTGGCAGGCCTCGGCGCTGCACGCCATGCCCCAACTGCTGCAAGGCAGCCTGCTGCCCGAAGACGACCTCGCGCTGCCCGCCGCCGCCGAGGGCGAAGAGGTGCTGTGGGACTACGCCGCCACCGGCCTCACGCTGCGCCGCCACCCGCTCGCGCTGCTGCGCCCTCGCCTGGCGAAAGACGGCCTGCTGTCAGCAGAGCAGCTCGACGCCGTCAAGAGCGGCCGCCACGCCAAGGCCTGCGGCATCGTCACCGGGCGGCAGAAGCCGCAGACGGCCAAGGGCACGCTGTTCGTCACGCTGGAAGACGAGACCGGCAACGTGCAGGTCATCGTCTGGCCCCAGGTCTACGAGGACCACCGCAGCACCCTCCTCGGCGCGCGGCTGCTGGCGGTGGAAGGCGTGTGGCAGCGCGGGGATGGCGATGTGCGGCACCTGCTGGCGCGGGGCTTTACAAATCTCAACCCACTGCTGGGCCGTCTGCCTACAGAGAGTCGGGATTTCAGGTGACCTCAGTCACTCTGGCTCAACCCGGTGTAAGTTGCGCCCATCCCGGGCCGACGGACTGGTCGGCCCAACGCTGCGAGAGCCATCCATGCTGATCCGAAGTTCCCACCTGCACGCACCCCTGCCCAGCGAGATCACCTCGCACTCTGCCTATCTGAACCGGCGTGAGCTGGTGGCCGGCCTGGGGCTGGCCGTGGCCTCGCCGTTGGCGCTGGCCCAAGGCGCCCCGGGCGGCGGCAAGTTGCCCAAGCTACCGGGCGCGCGCAGCGCTGTGGCCGGCGCGATGGTGCTGGACAAACCCACCAGCTACACCGACGCCACCTCGTACAACAACTTCTACGAGTTCGGCACCGACAAGGCCGACCCCGCCGCCTACGCCCACACCCTCAAAACCCGCCCGTGGACGGTGAGCGTGGAAGGCGAATGCGGCAAGCCGCAGCGCTTTGACATCGAGGCGCTGCTGAAGCTGGCCCCCATGGAAGACCGCATCTACCGCCTGCGCTGCGTGGAGGGCTGGAGCATGGTGGTGCCCTGGGTGGGCTACTCGCTGGCCGAGGTGCTGAAGAAGGTGGAGCCCACCTCCAAGGCCAAATACGTGGAGTTCACCTCGCTGGCCGACAAGGCCCAGATGCCCGGCGTGCGCTCGGGCGTGCTGGACTGGCCTTACGTGGAAGGCCTGCGCATCGACGAAGCCATGCACCCGCTGGCGATGCTGGTGTTTGGCATGTACGGCGAGGTGCTGCCCAACCAGAACGGCGCCCCGCTGCGCCTGGCGCTGCCGTGGAAGTACGGCTTCAAGTCGGCCAAGAGCATCGTGAAGATCCGGCTCGTCGAGAAGGAGCCGGTGTCCAGCTGGACCAAGGCCGCCCAGCAGGAATACGGCTTCTATTCCAACGTGAACCCGAACGTGCCGCACCCGCGCTGGAGCCAGGCCACCGAGCGCCGCATCGGCGAAGACGGCCTGTTCGCCAAGAAGCGGCCCACGCTGATGTTCAACGGCTACGAGGCTCAGGTGGGCCAGCTGTACGCCGGCATGGACCTGAAGCGCAACTACTGATGAAGCCTGCGTTGACGCGAACGCTGCTCCACCCGGCAGCGAAGGTGGTGCTGTTCCTGCTGTGCGCAGCACCCATGGCCTGGCTGGTGTACGCGGCCGCAGCCAACCAGTTGGGCGCCAACCCGGCGGAGGCGCTGATCCGCCGCCTGGGCGACTGGACGCTGCGGGGCCTGTGGCTGGCGCTCGCCATCACGCCGCTGCGCGAGCTGACCGGGCTGGCGGCGCTGGCGCGGTTCCGGCGCATGCTGGGGGTGTTCAGCTTCGTGTACGCGAGCCTGCACCTGCTGGCCTACGGCTGGCTGGACATGGGCCTGGCGCTGGATGACATCGCCACCGACATTGCCAAGCGCCCGTTCATCCTGATGGGCTTCACGGCCTGGGCGCTGATGCTGCCGCTGGCGGCCACCAGCTTCAACAAGGCCATCAAGGCCTTGGGCGCCAAGCGCTGGCAGGCCTTGCACAAGGCGGTGTACGCCGTGGCGGTGGTGGGGATGCTGCACTTCATCTGGATGCGCGCCGGAAAGAACAACTTCGGCGAACCGGCCATCTACGGTGCGATCCTGGCGCTGCTGCTGGGCTGGCGCGCCGGGAAAAGGCTGCGCGGATAATTTTTGGCTTTCAGCCAGCTTTGCCGCTCGCCCATGAACAGCCCCTCCTCCTTCGACGTCGCCATCCTCGGTGGCGGCCCTGCCGGCTGCAGCGCAGCCTCGTGGCTGGGTCAGCTTGGGCTGACTGCACTGCTTGTCGAGCGCGAACCTCAGCTTTGCGCCTCCCTCGCCGCGCTGGACTTCCCACAGGACTGGGTGCTGGGTGAACCCGCCACCCGCCTGTGCGACCTGGCCATGCAGTACGCCACCCAGACCACAGCGACGCCGGGGCTGACACTGCGGCTGGGTGCGCAGGTGGAGTCTGCCCGCCATTCGCTGGAGGGTTGGACCTTGCAGCTTGCGGGCGGTGAGCGCGCGCAGGCCCGGGCACTGCTGGTCGCCACCGGCCTGCGCCTGCTGAGACCGGCACGCTACTTCGCGTCGCCTCACCCTCGCGTGCTGGATGCCGCCACGCTCACCGCACGGCGCCACACACTGGCACCCGGCCGTGCCCTGCTGCTGGGTGCGGGCGACAACGCAGCCGAGAACGCCCTCTTTCTGGCCGAGCGAGGCTGTGACGTGACGGTGTGGACACGTGGTGGTTGGCGCGCACAGACGCACCTGGTGGAGCGCATCGAGCGCCACCCGCGCATCACGGTGCGCCTGTCCACCCCGCTGCCCGAGGCGCTGCTCGCCGACGCTTCCGGCGTGAGCGTGGGCCCCGAGCGCTTCGACGTGGCGGCCGTGCTGCTGGGTTTCGAGCCCGAGCCCTCGGCCTTTGCGCTGCTGGACGAGCACGCCCGCCAACGCGTGTTCGTGGCGGGTGACGCCAGCGGCCGCTGGCACCCCTGCGTGCAGACGGCGTTGGCCGATGGCGTGCAGGCGGCCAAGCAGATCGAGCAGGCGCTGCGTCCGCAGGCCACGGCCGCGCCGCAGCGGCACAACAACCGGCAGGTGATTCACCTGCAGGGCCTGCGCTTCAGAGCCAACCTGGGCGTGCTGGACTTCGAGCGCACCGGGCCACAGCCCATTCAGGTGGATGCCGAGGTCAACCTTGGCGCACTGCCCGTGGTGGCGCGCGATGCCGACATCGGCCATGTGCTGGACTACCGTCGCGTGCGCACAGCCATCATCGACGAGTGCACGGCCGAACACACCGACCTCGTCGAGGCGCTGCTGGGCAAACTCTGCAACCGCCTGATGAGCCTGCCCGGCGTGGTGGGCGTGCGGCTGAAGCTCACCAAGCTGGAGATCTTCCCGGACTGCGAAGTCGCCATCAGCACCGAGCTGGGCGCCTGGTGAACACCACGTTTGACCTGCAGCAAACGGCGCACCCCAGGTCTTGACGCAGATTAAGGACGAGTCCGGCGGACGCGCCGAGTATTCGGATCGTCCATGCTGCATTCGCCCCACATCAGTTGCTGTGCCAGCCTTCGCCAAACCCTGCTGCAGGGCTGGCAACAGAGCTTTCCACTGCATTCATCGCCCTTCCGGCAGATGGCTGCACACAGTGGCGCCACGCCACGCGAGTTGCTGAGCCTGTGCCAGGCCTTGCAGCGCAGCGGTGCGCTGCAGACCATCCAGCCCAACTGGGGCGAGGCGCTGCAACGCGAGTGCTGGCGCCTGGCCTTCGAGGCTCCCACAGGCGATGCCGGCGGCATGCTGATGGCCGCTGCGCTGGCGAAGCTGCCGGGCTGCGCCCGCATCGAGCGCACCGAGCGCATCGGCCTGGGCGGCATGCCGCTGCTGTGGGCCGAAGTTGAGGTCGTGGACGCCCAAGCCCTCGACACCCAGCTCCGGCACCTGCCGGCACAACCCGTCGCGCGCCTGCAGCTGAAGGGCTCGGCACCGGACGCTCTGCCCTGCGACGACCCCGCCCTCGCAGCCCAGTTGGAAGCTGGCCTGCCGCTGTGCTCGCGGCCGTTCGTCCCATGCGCCAAGCAGCTCGGCTGCAGCGAATACAAGCTGCTGGCCAAGCTGCAGGCCTGGCGCCGCAGCGGGCTGCTGGCGGGCCTGGCGCTCAAGCCCCCGCCCACGCGGGTGCCGGTGCCCGGCGTGCTGGCCCTGTGGAAAGGGCTGGCCCCCACGCCCGGTAGCCTGGGGCTGCTGCAGGCTCACAGCGGTGTGGACCGCGTGTTCAGTGCGCCCACCTCGCCGGCCTGGCCGTGGCGCCTCAGCCTGGTGCTGCGCGCCGCGCCCCAGCTGGCGCTGGACCAGCTGCGCGAGATCACGGCCCACGCGGGCCTCGTGACGCCCGACAGCTGCGCACGCGTGCTCATCGAGCAGCCACGCAATCAGGCGCTGCTGTTTCTGGCCGACCGGCGGGCCTGAGCCGCAGCGCTGACGGATTCAGGCGGGCGTACCGACCGGAATACCTGGCGTCAGCAAGCGTTCCATCAACTGCCGCACGCTGGTGATCTGGCTGCCGAACGGCAGGCCGCCACGGCCACGGAAGAACAGGCCCTTGTTCATCTCGCCACGCAGGGCCGAGGCCAGACGCTGGTCAATGCAGAACTGGCCCCACCCCTTGAGCCCGTCGCGCAGGCCGCACTGGCTCAGGCAGTCGAAGGCCATGGTGCAGCGCTGCTTGAGCTGCACCACCGCCTGCAGGCGCTCCTCGGCCTTGAGGTACTTCTTCAGCCACGGTGTCATCACGGCACGCGCGGGCAGGCCGGCCACGCTGGTGAACTCGACGAGGTCTTCGTCACGCGCCTCAGCCAGCACCTGCTTGAAATTGGGGTGTGCATCGCACTCCTCGGTCACGACGAAGGCCGTGCCGAGCTGGGCCGCATCGGCGCCCAGGGCCTGCAGGCGCTGGATGTCCTCGCAGGTGCGCACGCCGCCGGCGGCGATCAGCGGCACGCGGCCTTCCAGGCCGGCGTCGCGGATGTGCTGGCGCACGGCAGGCAGCACGGTCTCGAAGCTGAAGCGCGCGTCGCCCACGTCGGCCACGCGGGCCGCACCGAGGTGGCCCGCTGCATGGCCCGGGTGCTCGATGACGATGGCGCTGGGCACGCGCTGGCGGCGCTCCCACTTCTTCCACAGCAGGGCCACGCCGCGCGCGTCGCTGAGGATGGGCACGAGCGCCGTGTCGGGGTGGTCCTGCGCCAGCTCGGGCAGGTCCAGCGGCAGGCCGGCGCCGCAGACGATGGCGTCGATGCCTTCCTGCAGCGCGGTGCGCACGGAAGCGGCGTAGTCGCTCACCGCGCGCATCACGTTCACCGCCAGCAGCCCCTGGCCGCCGCAGAGCTCACGCGCCTGGCGGATCTCGCGGGCCAAAGCCTCCTGGTTGGCGTCTTGAATGAGGCCCTTCTTGCGCTCGTCGCCGTCGCTCATGCCCTCGGTGCGGGCCATCAGATCGGGGTGGTGGCGGCGCAGGTCCACCGAGGCGATGGTGCCCCAAGCCCCCTGGGCGGCCACACTGCCTGCCAGACGGTGGGCCGAGATACCCACACCCATGCCACCCTGCACGATGGGCAGCAGTTGGCGGTCACCGAGGGTGAGCGGCCGCAGGCCTGCGGACTCGACGCGATCCAGGAGTGAAGGCTGTGTCATGCGCAGGCGAGGTGGGAGTGAAGGAAGGAGGCGATGCTGACTCGCCGGGCAGCACAGGACTTTGACTTGGTGCAAGGTTTGGTGGATTCGGCGGGCGGGATTGGGAACTTCCTGCGTACCGCGCACTGCCCGAAGCCGACCTGCCACTGCATCGCCGAGGCCAGCGCGGCGTGCAGGGCCTGGCACGGGACGATCAGCGGTTACCTGGAACGCTCCGCCTTCAATGGGCGCTCTTGAAGCATCGATATCAAAACGCGACCCGCGCCTGGGATCGGCTTTCGTCCAGTTGTTCCCATCCCACACGCCGCACAGCGCTGCTACCGGGTGGCCGGCACATGCCCCACCGGGTTTGGGACAATCCGCGCTCACCCCCCGACTGCGAAGTTGCCACCTGCACCGAACCCGGTGCGTGCTGATCCCCATGTCCGACGTCCTCGCCCCCCACGCCCCCGCCACGCCTGCGCCGAAGAGCTTGCCGCCGACCTCGCTGCCAAGAAGGCCGCGCACGAGATCAACAAGCTCTCCAAACGCCTGCACCGCCAGGTGGGCCAGGCCATCACCGACTTCAACATGATTGAAGAAGGCGACAAGGTCATGGTGTGCCTCTCGGGCGGCAAGGACAGCTACGCCATGCTGGACATCCTGCTCAACCTGCAGCAGCGCGCCCCAATCAAGTTCAGCCTGGTCGCCGTCAACCTCGACCAGAAGCAGCCCGGCTTCCCCGAGGAGGTGCTGCCCAACTACCTGCGTTCGCGCGGCGTGGACTTCCACATCGAGAACCAGGACACCTACTCCATCGTCAAGAAGCTCATCCCCGAGGGCAAGACGACCTGCAGCCTGTGCTCACGCCTGCGCCGCGGCATCCTGTACCGTGTGGCGGGCGACCTCGGCTGCACCAAGATAGCGCTGGGCCATCACCGCGACGACATCGTCACCACGCTGTTCCTGAACATGTTCTTCGGCAGCCGCATGAAGGGCATGCCGCCCAAGCTGGTGAGCGACGACGGCAAGAACGTGGTCATCCGCCCGCTGGCCTACGTGAAGGAGCCCGACCTGGTGCGCTGGGCCGAGCACCGCGAGTTCCCCATCATCCCGTGCAACCTGTGCGGCAGCCAGGAGAACCTGCAGCGCGTGCAGGTCAAGGCCATGATCAACGAGTGGGAGAAGCGCTACCCCGGCCGCATCGACAACATCTTCACGGCCATGACCAACATCGTGCCCTCGCACATGATGGACAAGAAGCTGTTCCCATTCGAAACCATGAAGGCCACCGGCCGGGCCGAACCGGATGGCGACATCGCCTTCGACGATGACGAGTCTTGCGCCACGCCGTCGCCCGCCAGCTCGGTGATCAGGCTGCAACGCTGATTTACACCGCGGAAAAATTAGCGGGTCAGAATGCCCCGACCAACTTGATGGAGTTGCCGCCATGAACCGCCGCCTGATTCTCGCCACCCTCGCTGCAGCCTCTGCCGCAGCCCTCACCGGCTGCGCTGGACCGTACACCGTTTCTGCCGACGTCTCCAGCTACGGCGCATGGCCAGCGGACCGCAAGCCCGGCACCTACGCCTTCGACCGCCTGCCCTCGCAGCAACAGAGCGAAGAAGCCACCAAACGCCAGGCCACGCTGGAAGACGCCGCCAAGGCCGCGCTGGACAAGGCCGGCTTCAAGCCTGCTGCCGATGCCAAGAGCGCCGACGTGCTGGTCACGCTGGGTGCCCGCGTCACCGCCTACGACCCGGTCCCCTGGGACGACCCGCTGTGGTGGCGCTGGCGCGGCCGCCTGGTCTCGCCGCGGTACGGGTATGCGCCCGGCTGGGGCGGTTTCGGCTGGCGGCAGGACCCCTTCTTCGACCGCCGCTACGACCGGGCCGTGGCCCTGCTCATGCGCGACCGCGCCAGCAGCGAGGCGCTGTTCGAGACCCACGCCAGCAACGAGGGCTTCACGGCCGGCGGCGACGCGCTGCTCACCCCGCTGTTCGATGCGGCGCTGGCCGAGTTTCCCAAGGTCAACCCCAAGTCACACCGGGTGTCGGTTCAGGCGGTGCGCTGACACGACAGCGTCGCCTGCCTGCCCATAATCGCGGCTTCGTTCAAAAACGCAGTCGCAAGGCAGGCATGGCGCTCAACATCGTGATCATGGCGGCGGGCAAAGGCACCCGCATGAAGTCCGCAACGCCCAAGGTGTTGCACAAGCTGGCGGGCCGCTCGCTGCTGGCCCACGTGCTGGGCAGCTGCGAGCCGCTGGCCGCCGCCGCGCGCATCGTCATCACCGGCCATGGCGCCGAGCAGGTCGAGGCTGCCGTCGCTGCCGACGGCATCGCCTTCGTGCGCCAGATGCCCCAGCTCGGCACCGGCCACGCCATCCAGCAGACCGTGCCCGTGCTGCAGGGCGAAGGCACCACGCTGATCCTCAACGGCGACGTGCCACTGATCGAGACCAGCACCGCCAAGGCCCTCATCGACGCCTGCGCCGGCCACGCGCTGGTGCTGCTGACCGTGGACCTGGCCGACCCCACCGGCTACGGCCGCATCATTCGCGACCCTGACGACGGCGGCGTGCTCGCCATCGTCGAGCACAAGGACGCCACGCCCGCGCAGCGCCTCATCCACGAGGGCTACAGCGGCATGATGGCCGCACCCACGGGCGCCCTGAAGCGCTGGGTGGGCCAGCTCACCAACAACAACGCCCAGGGCGAGTATTACCTGACCGACATCGTGGCCATGGCTGTGGCCGAGGGCCTGCCGGTGCTGGGCATCAAGGCCCACAGCGAGATCGAGGTGCTGGGCGTGAACGACCCCGTGCAGCTGTCGCAGCTGGAGCGCGCCTTCCAGGCCCGCCAGGCCGAAGGCCTCATGCGCGCCGGCGTGCGCCTGGCCGACCCGGCACGCTTCGACCTGCGCGGCACGCTCACCCACGGGCAGGACTGCGAAATCGACGTGAACTGCGTCTTCGAGGGCCAGGTCAGCCTGGGTGACGGCGTGCGCGTCGGCGCCAACTGCGTCATCCGCAACGCGACGATTGCCGCAGGCGCCCGCATCCACGAATTCACCCACATCGACGGCGAGAAGCAAGGCGCCAGCGTGGGTGAAGGCGCCCTCGTCGGCCCGTTCGCCCGCCTGCGCCCCGGCGCGCAGCTCGGCGCCGAGGTGCACATCGGCAACTTCGTCGAAGTGAAGAACTCCACCCTGGCCCAGGGCGCCAAGGCCAACCACCTGGCCTACCTGGGCGACGCCATCGTGGGCGAGCGGGTGAACTACGGCGCCGGCAGCATCACGGCCAACTACGACGGTGCCAACAAGCACCGCACCACCATCGGCGCGGATGTGCACGTGGGCTCCAACTGCGTGCTGGTGGCCCCGGTCACGCTGGGCGCGGGCGCCACCATCGGCGGTGGATCGACCATCACCAAGGACGTCAACCCCGGCGACCTGGCCGTGGCGCGCGGCAAACAGATGGCGCTCGCCGGCTGGACCCGGCCGGCCAAGAAACGTTGAATAAGCCCGTCGTTGTGACTTAGTTCCGGCGATGACGTTGCGGTGCCGGGATTCGGGGGGCGTCGCTCCACCCCCACCGCCGTTACGATGAATCCGCCTCAGAAAAGCCGCTGTATCCATGGCCCACGAACTCGACTTTGCCGCGCTCTCGCTCGATGACGCCATCCCGGCGGACCTCGGTGCGTTCGAGATCGCCCAGGCCCAGGCCGACGCCCAAGCGCAGTCGGCCCGCGACCGCGCGCTGGAACTCAAGGCCCAGGCCTGTGACAACGCCGCCGATGCCTGCTGGTACCTGGCCCGCAGCCTGGGCGCCGCCCGCGACCTGCCGCAGAACGGCGAAGCCAGCCTGGAGTTGCTGTTCCAACTGATCGGTGCGCTGGCTGACCTGCCGACCGACATCGCCGCCGCCCCGCTGCCCGACGTGATCGGCGGTCGAGACGACGGCATCGCCGAGCTCTGCCTGCAGCTGGAGGCCGCCCGTGAGGTGACGGAAGAAGCGCTGATCAGTGCCGAACTCGCCCCGGCTCGCAGCCACCACTGCCACTGAGCCCCTGCGCTCCGGAGACAAGGCACCTCATTGAGGTGCCTTTTTCATTCCGGGCAGGTGCGTCAGGCCGTGGGCGGCAGGGTCAGGCGGTTGTCCATCCTCTTGACGCCGGTGGCGGCCGAGGCCACCACGGTCGCGCGCTCTCGGGCCTGCGCATCCGGCGCCTGCCCTTCCAGACGCACCACACCCTGCGCTGTGCTCACGACGATGGGCAGGGCGGCGAGTGTCGCGTCGCTGGCCAGCGCCTGGCGGACCTCCACGGTGATGCCGGCATCCACCGCATCGACTGCAGGCACCGGCGCCATCAGCGGGGGTGATGCAGGCATGGCCGCGGCCTGCGGCAGCGCCACGGGGGACTCAGGGGCCGGCGCAGGCTCGGGCATGGGCACGACCGGGAGCAGCGCCAGCACCTGGGCCAGCCCGTCGGTGGGCGACAGGCCGCGTGCGGGAGGCGATGCAGGGGCCACGGGGCCCTCGGCAGGTGCCGCCCTCGGGGCCGGCTGCGCCTCGGCGATGGCCGGCACCTCTTCCACCAAGGGCGGGGCCAGGCCTGCACGGGTTGGCTCCGTCGGCAAGGGCAAGACCTGGACCGGAGGCTGCCTGGCAGCCTCCGGCGCCGCGCCTTCCGTCAGCGACACGCTACGAGCCATCAGCACCACGCTGGCGATCAGCGCCACGCCAATGCCAGCGCCCACCACCCAGGGGGCCCCACTCGACGTGGGCGTCTGCGCCGGTTCAACAGTGCGCCTGACAGCCTCTGCCGCCACCGGCGCACATGGGCGGCAAGCCGCGCTGCGCTGCACGGACACCCCGTCCGGCTCGCCCTGCCGCCGCGTGTGCGCGCGCACCGGCTTGGGGCCCGTGTGGCAACCGCTCACACGGCGTGGTTCGGCTGCTCCGGCAGGAGGCCTTGCCACAGGGTCAAAGTGAGCGGCCCAGCCGTCGGCGTGCACGGATTTCGGAAACTTCATCGCGGGCTCCTGCCGTCGGATTCAACGGGTGAGTGAGACGCCCATTCTGGGAACGCCTGCCCCCGCGCCGTGCCGGCCCGCTTCACCTCAACATGTAGGACGAGGCCGCCTGGCTGTGCACATTCGTGAGCCCCGTGTGCAAACGCCTCCAGGCGCTAGAAGCCCCCCACCGGCAAATCTTCACCACGCTGCAGCCAGTTGCGGGGCGAGTAGCGGCTGGCGGCATCCGTCACGTGCAACGTGTAAGCGTGGCGCGATTTCTTCGACCGGTTGGCGGCCGAGTAGTGCGGCAACAGGCCATGGAACACCACCAGCGATCCAGCCTGCACCTCCAGCGGCACCGCTGCCTTCGAGTCGGCAGCGGGCCAGGGCGTGGAGTCCACCTGCTCCATCCAGGCCTTGCGACCCTCCCGCACAAAGCGCTCCCGCAGCACCCCCCGCACGCCACGGTGGCCACCCGGCTCTGCCCAGAGACAGCCGTTTTGCAGCGTGGCGTCTTCCAATGCGAACCAGAAGGTGGTGACGGTGATGGGAGTGCTCTCGAAGAAGCTCGCATCCTGGTGCCAGCGCACCTCGCCACCGATGCCCGGTTGCTTGAAGATGAACATGCTCTGCCAGACCTGCGGCCGGGTCAGCCCAAGGCCAGCAGCCACATCACGCAGCGCATCGCCCTTGGAAAAGGCGCTGAACACCGGGTCCAGGTCGTGCATGGCGTGGCCAATCTTGTTGATGGCCAGTTCCTTGGGCACGCGCAGGCGGCCCTCGGCATCGAACGCCTCTTCCTCGAAGAAGCAGCGCACCTGGTCGCCACTGTCGAGAAAGTAGTCGTCCACGTGGCGCTGCTGCTCCTCGGTGGTGAACACCGGGCGCTGCTCACCGGGATCGAATGCGTCCACGATGTGCAGGGCGCGCTCACGCAGCGCGGCGATCTCGGCGGCGGTCTTGAAGCCGGGGACAACGAGGAAGCCCTGTTCAGCGTAGCGGACGGCGTCGATCTTCATGGGTGTGACTGAAATGCGGTGCACGGATTGTGCGGCCGCCCACAGCCGACCCAGGCCGCGTGGCAAGCCAAGGCGCGCGCAAAGCTTGTGCGATGCCGGGGCCCCCCTTGAAGCGCCTGGCCATCACGCGCCGCTGCAGTGGTGGGTCGCGCGGCCAGGCCGCCCGGTCGCAAGCTGCTGGCCACTGCCCGCAAACGGCGGCAAGCTGGCAGACTCCGCCTTGCCACTGGCCACGATCATGCTGCCCTCTCCAACGCCCCGCCTGACCCCGGCGGCCCTCGCGCTGCTGGCCGAAGCGGTGCACCTGGGCAGGAAGGCCCTGCACGGTGGCATCGCCAGCCACCGCCTGCGGCAGCGGGCCGACCTGCCTGGCCTGCCTGGCCTGCCACGGGCGGTGCACCGCATGATGCGGTGGGCCTGGCGCGTCTCGAGGCAGGCATGAACGGCGTCAGCACACGCGAGATGCGCCTGTCCGGCCTGTGCTATCTGGCCATCATGGGGCTGGGGGTGTGGAGCGAGATCTGGGTGCGCGGCAGCCTCGTGGTGGCGGGTGACGCGGCGGCCACCGCCCATCGCATCGCCGAGCAACCGCTGCTGTGGCGCAGCGCGCTGGTGGCCGACTTGGCGATGCAGGTGCTGGATCTGCCCGTCATCGTGATGATGTGGCGGCTGTTGCGGCCTGTGAACGAGCCGCTCGCACTGACCGCCACCGGTCTGAACCTCGTGCAGACGGCCGTGCTGGTGGCCAACCGGGTGCAGCTGCTGGCGGCGCTGGAGTTGCTGACCGGCGGTGTCCCTGCGGCAGCATTCGCGCCGCCACAGCGAGAGGCGCTGGCCATGCTGGCCGTGCAACTGCACAGCCAGGGGTTCGGCATCGGGCTGATCTTCTTCGGCACGGCCTGCGTGATCCGGGGCGCAGTCATTGCTCGCAGCCGTGTGTTGCCCCGCGTGCTGGGCGGCCTGCTGGCGCTGGCGGGTGTGGCCTACCTGACCAACAGCCTGGCGCTGCTGCTGGCGCCCGATCTGGCGCGGCAGCTGTTCCCTGCCGTGCTGCTGCCCGCCTTCGTGGGCGAACTGGCGGTGGCGCTGTGGCTGACGCTGCGCGCAGGAGCCTCACCACTCCGGGAGCGCCCATCAACCGCATGACCGGCATCGGCGACATCCTCCGCACATCTCCCCGCCCGATGGCCCGGGCAAAACGGTGCCAGGCGCACCCCGGGGTTGACGTGAAACCCTGGGGCGCCGCAGCCTTCAGGACAACCTCAGGCACGACCGCGTGGAACCGGTTCAAAGCCGACGCCACGCACTTCGTGTCGGGGGTGGCGCGGTGGGCACTGCCCGTGGGCGCCTGACCGCTCAGAAGCCGCGCAGCGGCTCTGAGCCTGCGGGCGCTGGCGCGGGTGCAGGCTCGGCAGGCAGGCCGATGCGGGCGATGGCCAGCTCCCCCGCGAACTCCGAGTAGAACCAGTGGCTGTCCTGCTGCACCAGGCCTTCGGCTGGCGGCATCAGCGGGGTGTTGGGTTGTCCCTTGAGCGCAACCGCCATGGTCGCTGCCCACACGGGCAGCGCCAGGCCGCCACCGCTCTCGCGCTCGCCGAGCGACTTGGGCTGCGGGTAGCCGATCCACACCGCGCCAGCGCGCGTGGCCTGGAAGCCGCAGAACCAGGCGTCCACGGCGTCGTTGGTGGTGCCCGTCTTGCCGTACAGGTCCCAGCGGCCGAGCAGGGCGCTGGCCCTGGCGGCGGTGCCCTCGCGGGCCACGGCGGCCAGCAGCTGCGAGGTCATGAAGGCGTTGCGCGCGCTGACGGCTGTGCGGGGCTTGGGCGGGTCGGCCTTCCAGATGGTTTCACCCTGGGCGTCCTGCACGCGCTGGATCAGCCAGCCCGTGGGCAACTGGCCCTCGTGGGCAAAGGCAGCATAGGCCTGCGCCATCTGCAGCGGCGTGACGGCACCAGTGCCCAGCGCGAGGGTGAGGTTCAGCGGCTGGCGCTCCTCGTCCAGCCCGAAACGGGCCGCCCAGGCGCGCGCGCGCTGCGGGCCCAGCGCCTGGGCGATGCGGATGGTGACCATGTTCTTGGACTTGGCCAGCGCCTGGCGCAGCGTGAGCGCGTCTTCGTACTGCCCGTCGTAGTTGCGCGGCGCCCAGTCACCCTGCTCGAAGGGCTGGTCGCTCACCAGCGTGCCCTCCCAGGCGCCCTGCTCGATGAGGGCCGAGTAGATGAAGGGCTTGAAGGCCGAGCCCGGCTGGCGCCAGGCCTGGGTGGCGGAGTTGAACTGGTTGCGGGTGAAGTCGAAGCCACCCACCAGCGCGCGGATGGCGCCGGTGGCCGGGTCCAGCGTGACGACGGCGCCCTCGGCCTGCGGCGTCTGGCTGATCTGCCACTGCTTGTTGGACTCCAGCACCCGCAGCACCGCACCGCGCTTGAGGTTCTGCAACGGCCGCGCCGCCTGGCCCTTGAGGCTGATGTGCTCGCCGTCCCCCAGCACCAGCTCGGCGCCGGCCTTGTCCACCTTGAGCAGCACGGCGGCGCGCAACTCGCCAAGGTCGGGGTGGGCATCGAAGGCAGCGTCCAGTGCCTCGTCTGCGTCGTCGCCCATGGGCAGCTCGACCTGCGCCTCCGGCCCGCGGAAAGGCTGGCGGCGCTCCAGCTCGAACAAGGCGTGGCGCAGCGCCTCCTGCGCGGCGGCCTGCTCGGCATAGAGCAGCGTCGTCGTCACCGTGAGGCCACGCGTGTAGGCCTCTTCGCCGTAGCGGGTCAGCATCTCCTGGCGCACCTGCTCGGCGGCATGGTCGGCCACGCCGGCCAGGCGCTTGGGCCGCACGATGTGGAGCGGCTGCTCGCGCGCCGCCTTGGCCTGCTCGGCCGTGATCTGCCCCACGGCCACCAGGCGCTCCAGCACCACGGCCTGGCGGCGCTTGGCACGGCCCAGGCTCTGCACGGGGTTGAAGCCCATGGGGTTCTTGGGCAGGCCGATGAGCAGCGCCATCTCGCCGGTGCTGAGCTTGTCCAGCGTCTTGCCGTAGTAGCGCTCGGCGGCCGCGGCAAAGCCGTAGGCCCGGTTGCCGAGGTAGATCTGGTTCATGTAGATCTCGAGGATCTGCTCCTTGCTCAGCGCATGCTCGATCTTGATGGCCAGCAGCGCCTCCACCACCTTGCGCGACCAGCGCTGCTCCTTGGTGAGGTAGGTGTCGCGGGCCAACTGCTGGGTGATGGTGGAGCCGCCATGCAGCGGGCCGCCGTGCGTGAGGTTGCGGAAAAACGCGCGGGCGATGCCGCCGAAGTCGATGCCCGAGTGGGTCCAGAAATCACCGTCCTCCAGGGCCACCAGGGCGTCCTGCATGGGCTTCGGTGTGTCCTTCAACGCCACGAAGCGGCGGCGCTCGGCGCCGAACTCGCCCAGCAGTTGCCCGTCGGCACTCATCACCCGCAGCGGCTGGCGAGGCTGGTAGTCGGTCAGCACATCCAACGCGGGCAGCTGCTGCCACAGGAAGGCCGCCACGATGCCCCCCAGCAACAGCGCGACGAAGGGCAAGCCCAGCAGGGCCATCAGCCAGGGACGGGCCAGCAGGGCCTGGGCGAGCAAGGAGCGGCGCAACACGAGGGGGCAGTTTCCTGGGTTCTCGGAGCCCAAAGGCCCGGTGTGGGGTGACGGCACGGACCAGCAGGTCCAGCTCGCCGCGGTGGCCAAGGCCGCCAGCAGCTTAGCGCTCCCGGCACGGGGTCAGAGGGCGCGCTCTGCCGCGGCGATCAGGCGGCTGACGCGCGACACCGACAGGCCCAGTTGCGCAGCCAACTCGGCCATGCTCGCGCCCCCCTCGGTGTGCGCCAACCACAGCGCCTGTTCCCGGATGCCGCCGGCGCGCAGCAGCCAGTCGTCGAAGCCGCACCGCCGCGCTGGCGCGACCGCCGCAGCCGTGGCCCGCATGCGGGCAGCGAAATCGGCATCACCCAAAAAGATCTGCTCGCGCAGCCGCCCTGGCCAGAGCCGCAGCCCAGGCTCGGCGGCCACCTGCCGGGCGTAGCGCTCACCTGCCCGCCGGTGGTCAGCGGACGAGCGCACGGGGCGGCCCAGCAGGTGGCCGTGCAGGCCGTCGACATCCAGCCAACCCGGGGCGGCGTCCAGCCCCGCCAGCGCCCGGAAACTGGAGTCCGGCCAGTCAGCCGGGCTGTCGACCAGGCCCAGCCGCACCGGGTTGAGGTCGATGTAGCGGCAGGCATCGAGCAAGTGCCTCTCGCGATCCACCAGCACCGCGCGAAAGCGCCCCCGGAACAGCGGCCCGGCCCGGCCGTGACGCTGCTGGTGGTGCTGGGTGTAGACGCCATTCACGTGGCGCATGAGCTGCGACAGGTTGGCGCGCCGCGTGAACAGCAGCAGGTGATAGTGGTCCGGCAGCAGCACATAGGCGAGCACCTGCGCGCTGAACCGCTGCAGCGCCTGGCCCAGCAGGATGCGCATGGCCGCGGCGTCGTGCGCATCGGCGAAAGCCTGCTGCCCACTGTCAGGGGAGCAGTGTGAGCCGATCAGGTAAACCGCACCGGCGATCTCGAGACGAGCAGGCCGCGCCATGCGCTGACCGTATGCCCTCGCCCCGGGAATGGCAAGATAGCTCCATGAAGACGCATCAAATAGAAATCCAGAAATTCAAGGCCGCGTCCACCAACCCGCACGGTCAGGTCTTGTTCAAGATCGACGCCCTGGTGTCACCCAAGCCACCGGTCGAGGGCCTGGAACCGAGCAGTGCCCTCATCATGACGGAGCAGAACGCCCGCGTGCTGATGGCCTTGCTGAAGGCCCAGATCGCCGAGTTCGACAGCAAGAAACCCAAGAGCCGCCACGGCCGCCACGGCTGACCCCGAAAGCCAGAGGACACCACGCATGCAGTACCCCCAATACAACCCGGCCTCCGACAACCGCCCGCTGTCCGACGAAGAACTGGAAGACCTGGACGAGTTGCTGGCCGCCCTGCCGGCCGACGGTGCCCTGAACATCGAGGCCCTGGACGGCTACCTGGCCGGCCTGCTGCTCACCCCAGGCCGCCAGCTGGAGGACCTGGCCGGTGAAACCTGGCTGCCGGTCGTGTGGGGGGGGGACAGCGAACCCGACCCGGCCCCCTTCGCCAGCGGCAAGCAGCGCAAGAAGGTGGTGATGGCCGTGCTGCGCCACCTGCAGTCCATCGCCACGGCCTGGGCCCAGCGGCCGCAGGCCTGGGAACCCATCTTCAGCTTCGCCGACGGTGAGGACGAAGACACCGAATACGCCGACGCCGAGGACTGGGCCACGGGCTTTCTCATGGCCGTGGACCTGGCACCCGAGGCCTGGGCGCCGTGGTTCGACGGGGCAGACACCGCAGCGCTGCTGGCACCCCTGGCTGCCCTGGGTGGCGAGGAGGGCAGCCTGACCGAGGGTTCCGCCGCCGCGCGGGACGAGGCCAGCCGCAAGATTCCTGACGCCATGCTGGCACTGTGGGCCCGGCGCCAGAAAGCGTAATCTGCACCTTACCGTTGGTGGTTGCCGGCGCGGCTTTCGGTCACACTCAAGCCATGTTCCAGACCCTGCTCGCCGCCACCGGCCTTGCCGTCTGCACCGCGCTGGCGGTGCACATGGCCTTGCCCCGCCGTGCGCGCGCCAAGGTGGAGGCCCTGCTGGCCGCCATGGCCCGTTGGGCCCAGGGCAAGCTGGCCCGCGCCACCCACTGGCGCCGCGAACAGCTGCAGTCCCGGGCGGCTGCACGGGAGGCAGAGCGCATCATCCGCCGGGCGCGCGAGTCGGCCCTGCACGACGCGTGTGACAGCCGCGCAAACGGCGAATGGACCGGCAACGTCTACCGCCCCAAGAGCTTCGAAAAGCCCAGGAAACCGCACTGACGATGCAGGGTCTGCTTCAGTCGCTCGATTGCTGCAGGCGCCACATCTCCGCGTAGCGCCCCCCTCGGGCCAGCAACACTTCGTGGCGCCCACGCTCGATGATGTGCCCCTGCTCCAGCACCAGGATCTCGTGCGCATCCACCACGGTGGACAGGCGGTGGGCGATCACCAGCACCGTCTTGTTCTGCCCCACGGACTCCAGCTCGCCCTGGATGGCGCGCTCGTTGGTGGAATCCAGTGCCGAGGTGGCCTCGTCGAAAATCAGCAGCGGCGGGTTCTTCAGCAGCGTGCGGGCAATCGCCACGCGCTGCTTCTCGCCGCCCGAGAGCTTGAGACCGCGTTCGCCCACCATGGTGTTGTAGCCCTGGGGCGTGGCCGCAATGAAGGCATGGATGTGCGCGGCGCGTGCCGCGCCTTCCACCTCGGCCTGGCTGGCGCCGGGGCGCCCGTAGGCGATGTTGTAGGCCACCGTGTCGTTGAAGAGCACGGTGTCCTGCGGCACGATGCCAATGGCCTTGCGCAGGCTGGCCTGCGTGACGGCGCGGATGTCCTGGCCGTCGATGCGGATGCTGCCACTGTCGATGTCGTAGAAGCGGTAGAGCAACCGCGCCAGTGTGCTCTTGCCGGAGCCGCTGGGGCCTACCACGGCCACCTTCCTGCCCGCGGGAATCTCGAAGCTGATGCCATGCAGGATGGGTCGCGCCGGGTCGTAGGCGAAGCACACGTTCTCGAAAGCCACCGCCGCCCCCTGCACCTGCAGCGCCACGGCGCCCGGCGCGTCGGCCACCTCGCGCTCTCGGTCCAGCAGCAGGAACATCTTCTCGATGTCGGTGAGGCTCTGCTTGATCTCGCGGTAGATCACGCCGAGGAAGTTCAGCGGGATGTAGAGCTGGATCATGAAGGCGTTCACCATCACCAGGTCGCCCAGGCTCATGTGCCCGGCCACCACGCCCTGCGTGGCCCGCCACAGCATCAGCACCAGGGCCGTGGCGATGATGAGCTGCTGGCCGGTGTTGAGCAGGGACAGCGTCGTCTGGCTCTTGAGCTGGGCGCGGCGCAGCTTCTCCAGGCTCTCGTCGTAGCGCGCGGCCTCGAACGCCTCGTTGTTGAAGTACTTGACGGTCTCGTAGTTCAGCAGCGAGTCGATGGCCTTGCTGTGGGCCACGGAGTCCAGCTCGTTGAGCGTCTTGCGGAATTTCGTGCGCCATTCGGTGACGACCACTGTGAACGCGATGTAAACCCCCAGCGCTGCAACGGTGATGCCGGCAAACCAGGCATCGAACTTCACGCCCAGCAGGCTCAGCACCAGCACCACCTCGATCAGCGTGGGCACGATGCTGTAGAGCGAGTAGCTGATGAGCGAGTGCACGGCGCGCGTGCCGCGCTCGATGTCGCGTGTCATGCCGCCCGTCTGCCGCTCCAGGTGAAAGCGCAGCGAGAGTTCGTGCAGGTGGCGGAACACCTGCAGCGAGATGCTGCGCGCCGTGCCCTCGGTGGCCTTGGCGAACACGAGTTCGCGCAGCTCCGTGAACAGCGACGTGGACAGCCGCAAGGCCCCGTAGGCCACCAGCAGGCCCAGGGGCACCACGAGCAGCGTCTGCGCCGAGCCGGGCTTGATGTCCAGCGCATCGATCAAATGCTTGAGCAGCAGCGGTACACCCACGTTGCACAGCTTGGCGCCCACCATGAAGGCCAGCGCCAGCCCCACGCGCCAGCGGTACCGCCACAGGTAGGGGAGCAGGCGGCGCACCGTGCCCCAGTCCCCGCGGGGGCCAGGCGTTGCTGCTGCAGGAATCGGTGTCGACTGTGAACGCATGGCGCCATTGTCCCTGCGGGTTCGGTGGTAGAACCCAGACATCACCGCTTCAGCCTGCCCCGGATGACAGCCGCACCTGACACAGGATTGCACGTGCTGGTCGTCGACGACGACCCGCTCAACCTGCGCATCGCCGCCCGCCTGCTGCGCGAGTTGGGCCACGGCGGGGCACTCGTCAACAGCGGTGCCAAGGCCCTCCAACTGGCACGCGAGCATCCGTTCGACCTGGTGCTGCTGGATGTGAACATGCCCGGCATGAGCGGGCAGGACGCCTTGACCGAGTTGCGCCGGAACCCGCCGGGTGGGCGCCCGCTCAAGGTGCTGGTGGTGTCCGGCCTGGACGACACGGGCACCCAACAGCATTTCATCGATGCCGGCGCCGACGGCTTCATCACCAAGCCCCTGGACCGCGATCGCCTGGCCGGCGCCCTGGCCAGCCTGGCCCGGTCCTGACCGCCATGTCCATGCGCGACGCCTTGCGGCAAAACAGCTTGCACGAGCGGCTCACGCTGCTGGACATCCTCGATCAGCAGACGGGCGTGACCGAGAGCGACCCGCAGGGCCGCATCACGTGGGTCAACCGGCGCTTCGAACAGATCAGCGGCTATTGCAGCGACGAGCTGCTGGGCCGTGACCACCGCCTGCTGCACTCCGGCATGCACGATGCAGCCTTCTGGAAGGACGTCTGGGCGGTGATCGGCACCGGAGCCCCCTGGCAAGGCGAACTTTGCAATCGCGCCAAGGACGGGCACCTGTTCTGGGAGGACACCGTCATCGCGCCGCTGCCGGGCCTGGACGGCCGCACCGCCAAGTACATCGCCGTGCGGCGCGACATCAGCGCCGCCAAACTCGCCGAAGCTGAACTGCAGGCTGGCAGGCTGGCACTGGCGCGCACCAAGCGACTGGCCGGCGTCGGAGGCTGGACGCTCCACCCGGGCCGTCAGCTCCTGCAGCTCAGCGACGAATCCCGCCGCATCTTGGGCCTGGCGCCCGGGCAAGATCTGGACCTGTCACAGGCCGTGGGGCACCTCCGCAACGAGAACCTGCGCTCGCTGCGCGCTGCCATTCACGACGCCGCAGCGCTTGGCCGCCCCTTCGACTGCCTGCTGCAACTGCGCTCCACCGGACTGCAGCAGCGCTGGGTGCGGGTGATCGGTGAGATCGACGCCTCGCACGGCCAGTTGCCGCTGGTGGTGGGCGCACTGCAGGACGTGACCGCCCTGACGCTGGCCCAGCGCAGCGCCGAGGCCAGCGAGCGCACGCTGCGCTCGGCCATCGAAGCATTGGATGCCCCCTTCGCGCTCTTCGATGCCGACGAGCGCCTGCTCTTCTGCAACGAGCGCTACCGTGACCTGGTGGGGGACCGGCACGGCAGCGTCGAGCAGGGCATGAGCTACGAGGAGGTGCTGCGCCTGGGGATGCGCAATGGCAAGGCCTTGCCTGCCACGCCCGACATCGAAAGCTGGGTGCTTCAGCAGATCGAAAACTTCCGCAGCCAGCACTCCGACAACCAGAACGCCCTGCAGGACGGACGCTGGATCCGCGCCATCAACCGCATCACAGCCGACGGCTTGCACGTCGTGTTCCGCATCGATGTGACCGAAAGCCGCCGCTACATCGAAGCCGCCGGCGCCGCCGCCCGCAGCAAGAGCCAGTTCCTGGCCAACATGAGCCACGAGATCCGAACACCGCTCAACGCCGTGCTGGGCATGCTGCAACTGCTGGGCCACACCCAGATGGACGCCGAACAGGCCGACCTGGTGGGCAAGGCCGACGGTGCCGCGCGCCACCTGCTCGGCCTGCTCAACAACATCCTCGATCACTCCAAGGCCGAAGCCGGCAAGATGACGCTGGACCCGCAGCCCTTCGAGCTGCCCCGCCTGCTGGATGACCTGCGCCTGATGCTCAGTGCCAACCTGGGTGACAAGCCGCTGCAACTGCGCATCGACGCCGACCCGCGCCTGCCCGACTGGCTGCTGGGCGATGCCCTGCGGCTGCAGCAGGTGCTGATCAACCTGGGCGGCAACGCCATCAAGTTCACCGAGCGGGGCCACGTCTGCCTGCAACTGCGCTTGGCGCAGGAGCAGGCCCGTCACCTCGCGGTGAGGTTCGAGATCAGCGACACCGGCATCGGCATTGCGCCCGATCAGCAGCGCCACATTTTTGCGGGCTTCACCCAGGCCGAAGCCTCCACCAGCCGCCGCTACGGCGGCACCGGGCTGGGCCTGTCCATCAGCCAGCGCCTGGTGCAGCTGATGGGCGGCGAGCTTCAGCTGCACAGCGAGCCCGGGCGCGGCAGCCGGTTTTTCTTTACGCTGCCCTTGCCACGCACTCAGCCCCCGGCGCCCGTGGCATTGCCGCTGGCCTCAACCGGCCCACGCCTGGCGGGGCTGCGCCTGCTGCTGGCCGAAGACAACGCGTTGAATCGCGAGGTCGCCCTCAAGCTGCTGGGCCGCGAAGGTGCCCGCGTGGACTGCGCCGAAGACGGCCTGCAGGCGCTGGCCGCGCTGGCCGCGGCCGACTACGACCTGGTGCTGATGGACATGCAGATGCCCCGGCTCGACGGCCTGCAAGCCACGCGGCAGCTGCGCCGAGAGCCCCGCTGGGCCATGCTGCCCGTGCTGGCCATGACGGCCAACGCCAGCCCTGCCGACCGGGCCGCCAGCCTCGCCGCCGGCATGGATGGCCACGTCGGCAAGCCCTTCGACCTGGACGACCTGGTGGACGCCATCCTGAACCTGTGCCGCCGCACGCCCACACCACGGGGCTTCAGGACGGGCGCCCCGGCCCCGGATGAAAGCCAGGTGCTGGACGACGCCGGTGCACTGGCCCGCCTGGGGCACGACCGTCTGTTCTACGGCGGTCTGCTGCACGAGTTCGTACCGCTGGCCGAGCGCCTTGCGGATGCCATCCTGGCACGCGGTGACCGCGATGCAGCCCACCAGCTCCGGGGCAACGCCGCGGCTGTGGGCGCGCACCGCCTGGCCGCACTGTGCGCGGCCATCGAGGCCGGCAAGGGCAACCACGAACGGCTGCGCCCCGAACTGGACGATCTGCTCCAGGCCATCCAGCGCTGGCTGCTGACCTTCGACAGCCCCTCGGCGGACGGCGGCGACCTGGCGCTCGCGCTGGACGCACTGGCAGACAGCCTGCAGCGCCGGGCACTGGACTGTTTCGACCGCTATGACGCCCTGATCGCCACGCACGGGCCACGGCTGGGTGAGGCCCTGCTGCCGCTGCGCCAGGCCATGGAGTCGTTTGACACCGAAGCCGCCGTCACGGCCTGTCGAGCGCTGCGGCTTGATCCAGGCCAAACCAGCACACGGTTCGCGCATTGACGTGCCAGGTCTTGCCGCTATGCTGACCTGCAGATCCCGCCGTGCGGCCGCGCGCCGGCGAAGCCCCCGTTCCAAACAGGAGAGGATTGCATGCGTACCAACCTGCCGGTCACTCAGAACGAGTACTCCTTCCCCCCGGACCAGACGCTCATCTCCATCACGGACCTGAAGGGACGCATCACCTACTGCAACACGAATTTCGTGAACGTCAGCGGGTACACCGACAGCGAACTCATGGGGCAGCCGCACAACATCGTGCGCCACCCGGACATGCCGGAGGAAGCTTTCCGGGACATGTGGGCCACCATCGAAGCGGGCATGCCCTGGAGCGCGCTGGTCAAGAACCGGCGCAAGAACGGTGACTACTACTGGGTGCGCGCCAATGCCACCCCCGTTCGCGACGGGGCGCGCACCGTGGGCTACCTGTCGGTGCGCACCAAGCCCGGCGCCGACGAGGTCCGACATTTCGAGCAGCTGTACGCCACCATGCGGGCCGAGGCTGCAGCCGGCCGCCTCGTCCATGTGCTGCGCCGCGGCGTGGTGAAACGCAATGACCTGATCGGCCGCACGATGGACTTGCTGCGGCCCGAACTGCGCGGCCGCATCGTCGGGCTCGCCGCGCTGGCAGCTGCAGGCCCGCTGCTGGCAGCCTCGCTGGGTGCACCCGTCAGGGCACAGCTGCTGGCCGCCATCGCCAGCACGGCAGTGGCCAGCCTGGGCCTGGTCGTCAGTGCCATCAGTCCGCTGCGTGGCGTCATCGGTACCGCCAACCTGATGGCTGGTGGGGACCTGACCACCACGGTGGAGGTGACCGGCCGCGGTGAGATCGGGGAACTGCAGCTTGCATTGGCGCAACTGACCGTCTCCGTGCGCACCGTGGTGCGTGACGTGCGCCACGAAGTCGCCAACCTGCTCGGGGGTGCGCAAGAGATCGCAGCAGGCAACCAGGACCTGTCGTCCCGCACGGAGTCCCAGGCCAGCAGCCTGGAGCAGACGGCGGCAGCCATGGACCAGATCGGCGGCACGGTGAAGCAGACCTCCGACCTGGCCGGCGAGGGTGCCCAGTTCGCGCGCGACACCGCGGGCGTGGCCCACCGCAGCCAGGAGGCCGTGCACAGCGTGGTGGACACCATGCAGGAGATCGCCGACTCGTCCCGCCGCATCGGCGACATCATCCAGGTCATCGAAGGTGTGGCCTTCCAGACCAACATCCTGGCGCTCAACGCGGCTGTCGAGGCGGCCCGTGCGGGGGAGCAGGGCCGAGGCTTTGCCGTCGTGGCGTCCGAGGTGCGGGCGCTGGCACAGCGCACAGGCAGCGCCGCCAAGGAGATCCGCACACTGATCGAGGAGTCGCGCGAGCGCGTGGAAGCCGGCGGCCAGCGCGCGGGAGAGGCCAAGCTGCGCATGGACGAGGTGATGGCTGCAGTGTCACGCGTGACACACGTGCTGGAGCAGATCGACAGCGCCTCGCGCGAGCAGTCCATCGGCGTCAACCAGGTGGGCGAAGCCGTGCAGCACATGGACACCATCACCCAGCAGAACGCTGCCATGGTGGAGGAGTTGGCCGCATCCGCCAGCGCGCTGAACAGCCAGGTGGGCCTGGTGCACAACACCATCCGCGTGTTCCGGCTCACGTCCAAGGACAAGACCCTGGCCGAGGTGGACGCCGTGGAACTGCGCCGCCAGGAACGTGGCGGCGCTGACGCTGCCCCCAGCACGCCAGCCCCGAAAGCCCAGGCCAAGTCTGCGGCCCGCTCGCCGTCCAAGCCGGCCAGCGCCCCCAGGCCCGCGCCGCGTGCGCCGGCCACGCCTGTTGCAGCCCCGCCGGCCAGCAGCAACGAGGATGACTGGACGAGCTTCTGAGGTTTCCCGCCGGGTGGCCCGCGCATGAAGGCCTGCAGGGGACAATCGCGACATGAGCAGTACCAACACCGTCCCCTCCTCGCCCGATGCCGAACGCCAGCTGGTGCTGCGCGTCATGCCCATGCCGGCAGATGCCAACGCCAACGGCGACATCTTTGGCGGCTGGATCATGGCCCAGGTGGACATTGCCGGCTCCATCCTGCCGGCACGCCTGTCGCGCGGTCGGGTCACGACCGTCGCCGTGAATGAGTTCATCTTCAAGCAGCCAGTCTCCATCGGCGACCTGCTGAGCTTCTACGCCACCGTCACCCGCGTGGGCCGCACCTCCATCACGGTGCACGTGGAGGTGATGGCCGAACGCGACCCCGAGAACCCTCACGTGGTGAAGGTGACCGAGGCCAACCTGACCTACGTGGCCATCGACCGCGCCGGCAAGCCCAGGCCCATCACCACCTGATCCGCCACGGCCTCGGCCCAGAGGGCGTAACCACGCGGGCCGGGGTGAAAACCATCCTCGGCCATCAACCCGGCGGCATGGCGTTGCATGGCCGCCGGCAGGTGCAGCACACACCGTGCCGGGTGCCCGGCCACCGCCCCAGCGAGCGCTGCATTGAACTGCGTCGCCTGCCGGCCGAAGAACCAGCGCAGCGGCTGGGGCAGCAGCGGGAAATGCTGCATCGGCGGCGCCGCGCAGTGCACGGTGAACTTCACGCCGGCACGCGCTGCCGCCAGGCCATGGATGCGGTGCAGCGCCGCCAGCGCCTGATGCGGCGGCACCTGATCGACCACATCGTTGACGCCCAGCGCCGTGACCAGCACATCGGCCCGGGCCACGTCGGCCGCCGCCAGAGCGCTGAGGGCATGTTCGCTGCGGTGCCCGCTGGTGGCGATGAGCTGCCAGCCCACCGCCGTGCCCAGCCGCGCGGACAACACCTGCGCCAGGCGGCCGACCAGGGCTTCGTCCTGGTGACGCGCGCCGACGCCTGCTGCGGACGAGTCGCCCACGATCAGCAGGCGCAGGGCCGATCCCTCAACCCAGCGCGGGCCGGCGGCCTCGGGCAGGCGCAGCGCCGTGGCGCGCACCCGCCGCCCCTGCCAGAGCAGCAACGGCCCCAGCAGGATCTTGAAAATCACTGGAACTTCGAGAAGTCTGGCGCGCGCTTCTGGAAAAAGGCCTGGAAGGCCTCCATGGCCTCGGGGCTGCGCAGGCGTGCGCCGAAGATGGCAGCTTCGCGCGTGATGGCGGCCTTGACGGCTTCACGCTGCGGGTCGCGGATGAGCTTCTTGCTGTCGCGCACGGCGCCCGGGGCCAGGTTGTTGAAGCGCTCCGCCACGCGACGCGCATGGTTCAGCACCTCGCTGCCCGGCAGCACACGGTTGGCAATGCCGCATTCCACGGCTTGCTCACCCGTGAACGGGTCACCCAGCAGCAGTTTCTCGGCGGCGCGCACCTTGCCCATCAGCTGGGGCACCACGACGCTGGACGCGAACTCCGGCACCAGGCCCAGGCCCACGAAGGGCATGGCCAGGCGTGCCTCGTCGGCTACGAACACGAAATCGCAATGCAGCAGCAGGGTGGTGCCGATGCCGATCGCCGCACCGGTCACGGCGGCCACCACGGGCTTGGTGCAGTCCACCAGCGCGTGCATGAACTGGAAAGTGGGCGCCTCTTCGCCGCGTACCGGGCCAGCCATGAAGTCTTCCAGGTCGTTGCCCGAGGTGAAGATGCCCGGCTGGCCGGTGATGAGCACCGCGCGCACGGCGGGGTCGGCATCCGCCGCACGCAAGGCATCCGCCATGGCCTGGTACATGGCCTGGGTGATGGCGTTCTTCTTCTCGGGGCGGGCGATCTCGAGCGTCGCGACGCCGTTGACGGTGTAGGTCTTGATGGTCATGAGTTGATCCTGGTGCGAAGGGCCATGAACACAGCCACAGAGGCGCAGAGACACAGAGGAAAGCGGCTGATTCTCTCTGTGTCTCTGCGCCTCTGTGGCCAATTCCTGCGATGGAGCGTCAGGCCGTTGCGGTCTTGGCGTGGAACTGGCTCCAATGGTTCGCCAGATGCATCAGATGGGCTCGCTCGTACTGCAGCTTGGTCAGCTCACCGTAGGCGAAATGAGGCCGCAGTGTGCCGTCGAATTGCGCGAAAGCCTCCATGGCGTCCAGCAGGCGCTGCACCGAGACCTTGAGGGCCTGGGCTGCATCCAGCGCGGGCGCCCCGGGGATGGGTTCGTCCAGGCTGTGGCTCATCTGGCCGCGCCCGTTGAACAGGGCGAAGGCGGCAGAGCCGATGGTGGAGCGGAACCAGGCGCCCTTCAGCGCCGGGAAGCCTTGCATCGAGAACTCGATGCTCTGCGCCAGATGCTGCAGCACCTGGCTGAGGTTCCAAGGGTTGTCCTGCACCACCTGGGGCGTGAACAGCAGTTCCAGCACGGCCTCCTGGGCCTGCTTCCAGTTGGTGAACGTTTGCAGGCGGCCTGAGCAGCCGGCCAAAGGCGCCGCCGCGAGCAGCAGGATGGTGGTCTTGAGCGCGCGGCGACGGTCCATGGGTTACAGCCTTTCGAAGATGCCAGCGGCGCCTTGGCCGGCGCCCACGCACATGGTCACCATGCCGTACTTGCCGCCGGTGCGGCGCAGGCCGTGGATGACCGAGGCCGCGCGGATGGCACCGGTGGCGCCCAGCGGGTGGCCCAGGGCAATGGCGCCGCCGTTGGGGTTGACCTTGGCGCGGTCCAGCTCGATGCCCTTGCTGTCGAGGTCGTTCAACACGGCCAGGCTTTGTGCGGCGAAGGCTTCGTTCAGTTCCACCCAGTCCAGGTCCTTGGCGCTGATGCCAGCGGCCTTCAGCGCAGCCGGGATGGCTTCGATCGGGCCGATGCCCATGATCTCGGGCGGCACGCCGCGCACGGCGAACGACACAAAGCGGGCCAGCGGCGTCAGGTTGAATCGCTTCAGCGCGGCTTCGCTGACGATGAGCAGGCCGCCCGAGCCGTCAGACGTTTGCGAGCTGTTGCCGGCCGTGACACTGCCCTTGGCGGCGAACACCGGCTTGAGCTTGGCCAGGCCTTCGATGGAGGTGTCCGGGCGCGCGCCCTCGTCGAGCTTGACGGTGCGGGTCTTCACATTGACCGAGCCGTCGGCCAGGTTGGGCGTGCGCTCGATGACGTCGAACGGCGTCATCTCGGCATCGAAGTAGCCGGCAGCCATGGCGGCCACGGCGCGGCGGTGCGATTCGACCGAGAACGCGTCCTGCGCGTCGCGGCTGATCTTCCACTGCGCGGCCACCTTTTCGGCCGTCAGGCCCATGCCGTAGGCGATGCCGATGTTCTCGTCCTTCTCGAAGATCAGCGGCGACAGGCTGGGCTTGTTGCCGCCCATCGGGATCATGGACATGGACTCCACGCCGCCGGCGAACATCACATCGGCTTCACCGACGCGGATGCGGTCGGCAGCCATCTGCACGGCGGTGATGCCCGACGCGCAGTAGCGGTTCACGGTCACGCCGCCGATGGTGTTGCCCAGGCCGGCCAGCACCGAAGCCACGCGGGCGATGTTCATGCCCTGCTCGCCTTCGGGGAAGGAGCAGCCGACGATGGCGTCTTCAATGGCAGCGGGGTCCAGGCCGGGGGCTTGCGCCAGCGCGGCCTGCATCACCTTGACGAGCATCTCGTCCGGGCGCGTGTTCTTGAAATAGCCGCGGCCGCTCTTGCCGATGGGCAGACGGGTGGCGGAGACGATGTAGGCGTCTTGGACTTGCTTGCTCATGTTTGTTCCTTTCAAGCCTGGGGCTTTTCTTTGGGCACCCAGGCCCAGACAAATTCACACTCGATCGGCTCGATGCCGGCTTCGTCGGTCACGGTCACGGCGACCTTGACCTCACCCTTGGTTTCATTCGCCATCGCGTAGCGCTGCGCCGCCGTCAGGTGGGCCTTGGCGACCAGGCCGCCGGTGGCGCGCTTGCGGAAGTTCACCTGCAGCGACTTGCACAGCGGCAGGCAGTCGTCACGCACATTCATGCCCACCACCATGCCGGTGGCGGTCTCGGCGAGCAGCGACATGGCCGCCGCATGCACGCCCTTGATGTGGTTCTGCACCGGGCGCTTGTTGGCGACGCGGATCTCGCTGCTCTCGGGAGTGAGCGCAATGAAATCCAGCGATGCGGTGCCGGTGAAGGGCACCGCACGACGCAGCGCGAAGTTGCGCGCGACGCCTCGCAGCGGGCCGGGCAGGCCGTCCAGCTTGGCCAAGGTGCGTTGAAGCCGGTTCACGTCGGACCTTAGTTGCGGACGGGCTTGCCGGTTTGCAGCATGCCCATGATGCGTTCCTGCGTCTTGGGGTTGTCCAGCAGCGAGCAGAAGTGCTTGCGCTCCAGCGCCATCAGGTACTCCTCGGTGACGAGGGAACCGGCCTCGACTTCGCCACCGCAGACCACGTCGGCAATCGCCGCGGCCAGGTGGTAGTCGTGCGCGCTGACGAAGCCGCCGTCGCGCATGTTGGCGACCTGGCCCTTGATCGTCGCGATGCCGCTGCGGCCGGCGACCGGGAACAGCGCCTTGTGCGGCGGGCGGTACCCCGCCTCGGACATGCCGATGGCGGTGGCCGTGGCCACGTGCAGCAGCTCGTCCTTGTGCGGCACGATGATGTCGCTGTCCAGCAGGAAGCCGTTCTTCTTCGCTTCATGTGCGGACGTCGCGACCTTGGCCGTGGCCGCGGTCAGGAAGCCGTCCTTCAGGAAGGTCAGGATGTCGGCGCCGGCATTGCCGGCGGCAGCCATCTCGGCGGCGCGGCGGGCGATGTAGGTCAGGCCGCCACCGCCGGGCACCAGGCCCACGCCGACTTCCACCAGGCCCACATAGCTCTCGACGTGCGCGACGCGGCGAGCGCAGTGCACGGCCAGCTCGGCACCACCGCCCAGCGCCAGGCCGCGCATCGCGGCGACGACCGGCACGCTGGCGTAGCGCAGGCGCAGCATCATGTCCTGCAGCTTCTTCTCTTCCGGCGCGATGCCCTTGCTGCCCATCTTCATGAAGACGGGCATCAGGCTCTCGAGGTTGGCACCGGCGGAGAACACGTCGTCCGGCGACCAGATCACCAGGCCCTGGTAGTCGGCCTCGGCGATCTCGACGGCGCGCAAAAGACCTTCGGTGACGGCCGGGCTGATCAGGTGCAACTTGGCGGTGATGGAGGCGATGACGACCTTGCCGTCCAGCGTCCAGACGCGCACTTCGTCGTTCTTGAACAGCTCGGTGCCCGACTTCAGCGGGTCGGCGGCGCCGGTGCCCAGCAGCGATTCGCGGAAGGCCTGGCGGCCGTAGACCGGCAGCTCGCTGCGCGGCTTGAACTTGCCTTCAGCGGCGCTCCAGGAGCCCGCAGGCGTGTGCACGCCACCGGCTTCGGCAACGGGGCCTTGGGTGACCCAGGCCGGCAGCGGCGCGCTGGACAGCGCCTTGCCATCGGCGATGTCGGCCGAGATCCACTCGGCCACCTGCTTCCAGCCGGCAGCCTGCCACAGCTCGAACGGGCCTTGCTGGGAGCCGAAGCCCCAGCGCATCGCGAAGTCGATCTCGCGCGCGGTGTCGGCCACGGTGTTCAGGTGCACGGCGGCGTAGTGGAAGCTGTCGCGCAGGATGGCCCACAGGAACTGGGCCTGCGGGTTGGTCGACTCACGCAGCAGCTTCAGGCGGTCGGCCGGCTGCTTCTTGAGCATGCGAGCGACGATCTCGTCGGCCTTCTTGCCGCCGGCGACGTAGTCACCGGTCGCGAAGTCCAGGCGCTGGATGTCCTTGCCCACCTTCTTGTAGAAGCCGGCGCCGGTCTTCTGGCCCAGTGCGCCCTTGGCGATCAGGCCGGCCAGCACGGCGGGCGTGGCGTAGGTGCTGTAGAAGGGGTCGTCCTTCAGGTTGTCCTGCATCGTCTTGACGACGTGGGCCATGGTGTCCAGGCCGACGACGTCCGCAGTGCGGAAGGTGCCGCTCGACGCGCGACCCAGCTTCTTGCCGGTCAGGTCGTCGACGACGTCCACGGACAGTCCGAACTTCTCGGCCTCGATCATCGTGGCCATCATGCCGGCGATGCCGACGCGGTTG
>JBBIVU010000007.1:0-29921 GCA_037439585.1 Roseateles sp.
TCGACTACGTCGCGGGCGAGGTCAGCAGCAGGGCCAGGCGCTGACGTTGCAGCAGGCTGTCTGCAGCGAGGTCGGCCACGCGGTTTTGCGCGGTCTGCACGGTGATGGCGATGCGGTCCAGCTCCACAGGCAGCAGCTTGCCTTCGCGCACCCGCTGGCGGGCGAGGTCCAGGGTTTCGCGGGTGAGGGCCAGTTGCTGGTCGGCCAGAGGCTGCTGTGCGCGCAGGGCGGCCAGCGTCCAGTAGGCGTCGGCCACCTGGCTGCGGATGGACAGGCGCGCGGCGTCCAGGTCGGTGCGGGCCGCCTGCGCGTTGGCCTGCTGGCCGGCGGTGGCCTGCGCGAGGCGGTCCCAGAGGTCGAGCTCGTAGCCCACGCCCAGCGAGGCGCCGTAGCTGCGGCTCCAGCCCGTGGCGGTGGTGACGGGCACGGTCACGCCGCCCCCCACGTCCACATTGCGCGTGCTGCTTTGGGTTTCCACCGGGCGGCTGGCGCTGGTGGACAGGCCCAGGCTGGGCGTCCAGCGCAAGGCGCTTTGCTCGGCGAGCAACTGCGCCTGCTTCCAGCGCTGGGCGGCCAGGGCAATGTCGAGGTTGGCGTCCAGGGCCCGGGCCTGCAGGGTGGCGAGCGTGGGGTCCAGCAGGCCGGCCCAGTCGGGTGCGGCGCCGTTGCTGTCCAGGCTCCAGCGGCCTGGGGTGGCCACCTCGGGCGCCTGGATGCGCGGGCCTTGTGCGCACCCGGCGAGCAGCAGGGCGGTGGCGAGTGCGAACGCGTTCAGGTTGAATTTCATGGGTTTCACTTCCGCGTCATTCCCGGGCCAGGGCATCGACCGGGCTCAGCGCCGCCGCGCGCCGGGCGGGCAAGGTGCCGAACACCAGGCCCACGGCGCTGGAGACGGCAAAGGCCACGCCCAGCGCCGCCCAGCTGATGTCCACATGCAGGTGGCCCTGCGCCGCGTTCAGGCCCTGGGCCGCCATCCAGCTCAAGGCCACGCCCACCAGCCCGCCGAGGCAGCACAGCACCACCGCCTCGATGAGGAACTGCAAGCGCACGTCGCCCTGGCGCGCGCCCACGGCCATGCGGATGCCGATCTCCCGGGTGCGCTCCGACACCGACACCAGCATGATGTTCATCACCCCCACGCCCCCCACCAGCAGCGAGATGGCGGCCACGCCGGCGAACAAGGCGGCCATGGCGCTGGTCACGTTCTGGAACTTGCGGAACTCTTCCTCCCCGTTCCAGGTGCCGAAATCCTCGCGGCCGTGCAGGGCCTTCAGCCGGTGGATGATCTGCTCGCGCACCTGCTGCGGTGGCACGGTCAGGTCCAGCAGGACGTCGAAGTTGTCCACGTCGGCGCGCGCATCCAGCTTGCGCGAGAAGGTGGTGTGAGGGATGTAGAGCTGGCCCAGCCAGCTGCCGAAGCTGAAGGCGCCCCCCTCCGGTGCCACCACGCCCACCACCGTGAAGGGCAGGGCGGCCGTGGGCGGGGGCGCGGCGCCGGGTTGCAGGGCCGCGCCGTCGACGGCCATGCCCGGGCTCACGAAAACCAGCTGGCCCAGCGGCGATTCGCCCTTCTTGAACAGCGCGTCGCGCGATTTCTCGTCGATGACGACCACCTGGCTGCGCGTCTCGTAGTCCATGGCGCCGAGGTAGCGGCCCTGCACCAGCTTGAGCTTGCGCGCCTTCAGCGTGGCCGGGTCGCCGCCGATGGCCTCCAGCATGGCGTCACGCGACTGGTGGCGGGCCGTGAGCTGCATCTGCCGGTTCAGCGTGATGCCCTTGACGCCGCTCAGCGCCCGCAACGCGTCGATCTCGTTCGGCCGGAACGGCTGGGGCACAGCACCCGGCGGCAGCGCCGGGTTGCCGCGCCAGACCGGGATGCGGCCGGAGATGAGGCTGCTGAGGTCGGTCTCGATGGACGCGCGCGCGGCGGTGGTGAGCGCCACGATGCTGACGACCGATGCGATGCCGATGCTGATGCCCAGCATCGACAGCGCCGTGCGCAGGCGGTTGCCCCGGAGTGCGAGCAGCGCGGTGGCGACGGCCTCGCGCCACTGCACCTGGATGCGCCGCAGCCGGCCGCCGTCCGTCACCGGCGGGGCATCGCTGGGCTGCGTGGTGGGCGGCTGGTGGCCGGCGGGCGTGCCGTTGTCGGCCACCACCTTGCCGTCCTTCAGCTCGATGACGCGCTGCGCGTGCGCTGCCACAGCCGCATCGTGCGTGACGAGGATGATGGTGTGGCCCCGCCCGTTGAGCTCCTTGAGCAGGCGCAGCATGTCGGCACCGGAGGCGGAGTCGAGGGCGCCCGTGGGCTCGTCGGCCAGGATGATCTGGCCACCGTTCATCAGCGCCCGGGCGATGGACACGCGCTGCTGCTGACCGCCCGACAGTTCGTTGGGCCGGTGGTGCAGGCGCTCGCCCAGGCCCAGGCGTTCGAGCAGGGCGCGCGCCCGCTGGCCGCGCGGGCCGGTGCCCACGCCGGCGTAGACGGCCGGCAGCGCGGCGTTGGCGCGCGCATCCAGGTGGGGCAGCAGGTGGTAGCGCTGGAAGATGAAGCCGAAGCGCTCGCGGCGCAGCGCAGCGAGTTCGTTCGGCCCCAGCGTGCCGGCGTCCTGCCCGCCGATGTGAAAGCTGCCGCGCGTGGGGTTGTCCAGGCAGCCGAGCACGTTCATCAACGTGCTCTTGCCCGAGCCCGATTGGCCCATGATGGCCACGAACTCGCCGGCCTCGATGGCGAGGCTGACGCCGTCCAGCGCGGGCACGTCGATCTCACCCAGCCGGTAGTGCCGGGCAACGTCTTTCAGCTCGATGAGGGCCATGGTCAGCTGGACGCTGCGCCGGAGGCGGGCGCGGACGCCGCATCTGCCGCGCTCGGCGGTGCCAGCAGCACCTTGTCGCCGGCCTTGAGGCCCTCCAGCACCTGCACCTTGGCACCGTCCTGCAGCCCCACCTTCACCTGCCGGGGCGTCTGCTTGTTGGCGGCGTCCAGCACGTAGACGGTGAAGCGCCCGTCCTTGCCGCGCTCGCCCAGCGCCACGATGGGCACGGCCAGCACCTGGCGGGCCGTGCCGGTTTCGATGTCCACCTGCACGGTCATGTCGCTGAACAGCGCGCGGTCGCGGTTGTCCACCTCGAACAGCACGTTGTAGAACACCGCGTTGCCCGCACGCTCCGGCACCGGCTGGATCACGCGCACCTTGCCTTCGTAGCGCTTGCCTTCGCCAGACAGCGTGGCAAAACGCGCCGCCTGTCCCACCTTGATGGCCTGCACGTCGGCCTCAGGCACCTTGGTGCGGACGGTGATGGTGTCCAGGTCTGCCAAGGTCAGGATGACGGGGGTGATCTGGACGGAAATCAGCGTCTGCCCGACCTGCACCGGCAGGTTGACGACAGTGCCGTTCATGGGCGCGGTGATGCGCGTGTAGGACAGGTTGACCTTGCGCTTGTCCAGGTCGGCCTGCAGCCGCACGAGGTTGGCGGCCTGGCCGCGCAAGTCGGCCTCGATCTTGGCGAGCTCGGTTTCGGCGCGTTCGGCTTCGTTGGCGGCGGTGGCCTGCCCCGCCAGCAGGCGCTGCTGGCGGCCCAGCTCGCGGCGGGCGGTGGTGGCGTCGATGCGCCGGCTGTCCAGCGCGGCCGCGGCCTGGGCCACGGCGGCCTCGGCCTGGGCCACGTCGCTGCGGGCCAACTCGGGGTCCAGGCTCACCAGCAGGTCGCCCTTCTTCACCTGCTGGCCCAGCTCGACGTGAATCGTCTGGATCTGCCCGCTGACCTGGGCGCCCACGTCCACGCGGGTGCGGGCCTGCAGCACGCCAGCGGCCTGCACCGTCTGGGTGAGGTCTGCCAGCGCGGCGATGCCTGTCGGCGGGGCCGGGGCTGCCGGTGGCGTGCGGGTGAACCACCAGGCCGCGCCGCCAGCCACCAGCAGGGCGGCCGCGATGAGGCGCAGGCGCCAGCGTTTCAGGAACGTTGTCTTCATGTCTCTCCCTGGGCCGAAAGGGTCTGAGCCCCCTGGTGCGGTCTGCGGTGTGGTGCGGCAGGCTGGCATTCAGGCTAACAGCTGCCAAGCCTCTTGCCGCACGGCTGCGGCGCATCCTCAGGAGTGAATCTTCCCTTCGCGAAAGTCACAGAGGGTCAAGCCTTGCCCCGGGGCAGGCCAGGGCAGGCGGCTCAGCGGCTGTGCGAGGTCAACCGGGCCAGTGGTGAGGCCAGGCTCACCCCCGGGGCTGCGGTGCTTGCGCCGCGCTGCGACTGCTTGGCCTCGTCGTCCTCCGGCCCGGCGGTCAGCGCGGCGACGCTGTCGGGGTTGCGGCGCATGGCCACCCCCACCGCCAGAATGTCGATCACCAGCAGGTGCAGGATGCGGCTCACCATGGGCAGGTGGGTGGCGATGTCCTCGATGTGATCGACGATGAGTGCCACGTCGGCCCGCTTGGCCAGCGGGCTCTGGCTGGCGGTGATCGCCACCACCCTGGCACCGCGCTCCTGGGCCTTCTCCACCACCTGCAGCAGCTCCGGCAGGCGGCCGCCACTGCTGATGACGACCGCCACATCACCCTCGCGCAGCACGTCGGCAGCCAGCAGCTGCAGGCGCGGGTCGGTGTAGGCGCCGCAGGGCATGCCGAAGCGCAGGAACTTGTACTGCGCGTCCTGTGCCACCACGCCGTAGTGACCCAGCGCGAAGAACTCGATGCGGTGGGCCGACAGCAGCAGGTCAATGGCGCGGTCGATGGTGTCGCGGTTGAGGTGGCTGCGCACCTGCAGGATGGCGCTGGCGGTGTTGCCCAGCACCTTGGCCCCCAACTCCAGCATGGAGTCGTTGGTGTTCACTTGGGTGTGCGTGACGGGCACCGTGCCCGTGAGGCCCGAGGCCAGGCGCAGTTTGAAGTCCGAGAGCCCTTCGCAGCCGAGCGAACGGCAGAAGCGGATGACGGTGGGCTGGCTCACACCCGCTGCGCGGGCGATCTCGGCGATGGGGTCGTTGAGCACCGAGCGTGGCTGGGCCAGCACGAGGTCGGCCACGCGCAGTTCGGCCGGCGAGAGCTCGCTGCGCGCGCGGCGGATCTGCCCCAGGATGGCCGAACCGGGCGATGCCTGAAGGTTGCGCAGCTGGTTTTCAAGAATTGCCGAAGCGCCCTTGAATGTGGCGTGCTCGGCGGTGATGACGAAGGTCGGGATGGCCGACACGTAGTCGTGAAACCGGCCCTTGTCCTCGAACCGGGCACGGAAGGGGCTGCGGTCGAAATACTCGCCCAGGCGCGGCACGATGCCGCCGCCGATGTAGATGCCGCCCAACGACCCCAGCGTGACGGCCAGGTTGGCCGCAGCCGTGCCCAGGAGGCCGCAGAAGACGTCCAGCGTCTCCAGACACAGCGGGTCGCTGCCCTCCAGCGCGCGCTGCGTGATGGCAGGCGCCTGCAGCGGCTCGGCCGCAGCGCCGTTGCGGTGGGCGAGGGCGCGGTAAATCAACTCCAGGCCCGGGCCTGAGATGAGGCGCTCGTAGGAGACGTGATCCAGCGTTTGCCAGGCGAACTTCAGGATGTCCATCTCGCGCTCGTCACGCGGCCCGAAATTGACATGACCCCCCTCGGTGCCCAGCGCAATCCAGCCTTCACCTGCAGGGATGAGGCCAGACACCCCCAAGCCTGTGCCGGCGCCCAGCAGGCCGATGACGCTCGGCCGCCGGGCTTGGCCGCCGCCCACCTGGCGCACGTCCACGTCGGCCAGCCGCGGCAGTGCCATGGCCAGAGCGGTGAAGTCGTTCACCACCACCAGGGTGTCCAGCCCGAGACGCTGGCGCATCTCGTCGATGGAGAACTGCCAGTGGTAGTTGGTCATGCGCACGCGGTCGCCCTCAACCGGGTTGGCGATGGCAATGGCTGCGTGGGCGATCTGTTGCAGGCTGCCATCCTGCCAGCTCAGGCCCTGCAGGTAGGCCTGCACGGTGGCATGGAAGTCGGCATGGTCGGCGCAGCGCAAGGAGGCGATCTGCGTGAATTCGCCAGGGCCGATTTCGAGTGCGAACCGGGCATAGGTGCCGCCAATATCGGCAAGCAATCGGGGGCTGTCGAAACGGGGCATCGGGGCGGCCAGGGATACTGGCGTCTGAAATCTGGAAAGTGCAGGCAATGCATTATTCAGCAGCCGCAGGTCCGGCCGGTCAGCTGGCGGCGCCATGGGCGCGGCTTTCAGGTTGTAGCTTCACTACAGCAGGCCCGACAGCGAGTTTTCGCGGAGGTCTGCCGAATTGCCGAGAAATTCGCTGAGGGCGGGCATCCAGCTCTGGGTGGGGTGGGCCAATCTGTATTGTCGATTTGGTGTAGTTTTGCTACCGTCCGCCGCGACCGCTATTTTGATTTCGTGCCTTTCGCCCTTGACGGGCCTCTTTCAACCGCGCCTGCTTTCGCCCGAATGACTGAATTCCAAGCTGCCATGTCCTGTTCTCTGTTGGGTGGAGCCCAGGCATGAGTGCCGCATACCCCTGGTTGGTGGCGGACGTGGGGGGCACGAATGCCCGTTTCGGCACCGTGGCAGGCCCCGATGCCGCCGTGGAAGATGTGCGCGTGCTGCCGGTGGCGGGGCACGCAGGCCCTGCTGCTGCAGTGCGCGCTTATCTGGACAGTCAGGCCCCTGAGCAGCCCAGGCCGCGCAGTGCAGCCTTTGCGCTGGCGACGGCGCTGGAGGGTGATCGCATCGAGCTGACGAACGGCGCCTGGAGCTTCTCCCGCGCGGCCACGCAGCAGGAACTGGGTCTGCAGACCTTGCTGTGCCTGAATGACTTCGAGGCCCAGGCCCTGTCGCTGCCCAAGTTGCGCGCTCACCAACTCCGCGGCTGGGGCGCGCCAGCGCCCGTGCCGCAGGATGTGGCCATCGGCACCGTGATGGCCGTGATCGGCCCGGGCACAGGCCTGGGCGTGGGGGGGGTGGTGCGGGCTCCTGGCCGCTGGCTGGCGCTGCCAGGCGAAGGCGGGCACACCACGCTGGCGCCGGCGGACGACTTCGAGAGCGCCGTACTGAGCCAAGCGCGGCGGGAGTTCCCTCATGTGTCGGCCGAGCGATTCCTGTCAGGCATCGGCTTGCCGGTGTTGTGCCGTGCCGTGGCGGTCGTGCTTGCTGAAGGCGAGGACGTCAGCGGGTTGCCCGCCGAGCAGATCGTGGCGCGTGGCCTCTCGGGGGCGTCCAGCGCCTGCTCGCGCACGCTGGATGTCTTCTGCGCCATGCTGGGTGGCTTTGCAGGCAACGTGGCCCTGACGCTGGGGGCCCGCGGCGGCATGTTCATCGGCGGCGGCATCGTGCCGCGCCTGGGCGACCGATTCTTCCAGTCGGAGTTCCGCCGTCGTTTCGAGGCCAAGGGGCGGTTTCAGGGGTTCCTGGCTGGCATTCCGACCGCGCTCATCACTGACACGCTTGCTGCATTGTCGGGCGCCGCCCTGGCGCTGGAGCAGGCCGAGGCCTGACACCACCGCGCGCATCCTGCGCGCACGCACCCCCGTCTGCACGCGCAACGCTGCCTGGCCCCGTCAGTGCGGCGGTGTGCTTGCGTGGTCAGCGATCCTGCTGTGCTCCTCTTTGGCGCCGTGCGCCCCAGATGCTGGCCCTGTGGGCTTTGTTGTCAGCGTCGAGCCAACCGTGTAGTTGCGCTACACGATTGCCTGCATCCGGCAGGTAGAAACCCTTCGTTCTGGCCGTATATATCAATTGCATAAGCATTTACCCTCGGTTTCATTGCGAAATCAGGTCGCTTTCGCGCAACGTCTAGGGTTTACGCAGGTGCGGAAGAAAATCTAGTTTTGATACAAAGCTGTTCGAGACGTTGGGTTCTCGCCCCAAAAATGTGCGTTACCAACTGGCGACGCGATGTGGGCCAAGCCGCTTTCCACAAACCAGAGGAGACATCCATGACCATGAGCAAAGACAAGCGCGGTACTTCTGCCGCGGCGTCGTTCCGCATCAGCCCGGTGGCCGTCGGCTGCACGCTGCTGATCGCTGCCACCGGCGCTTTCGCGCAGGCGCAGCAGCCTCAGCAGCTCGAAACGGTGACCATCAGCGGCATCCGCAAGGGCATCGAGGACGCCATCTCCGTCAAGAAAAACAACGACTCCATCGTTGAGGCCATTTCTGCCGAAGACATCGGCAAGCTGCCCGATGCCAGCGTGGCCGAATCGGTCTCGCGCCTGCCCGGCGTGACCTCGCAACGCAACAAGTCCACCGGCAAGGCCAGCAACGTCAGCGTGCGTGGCATGTCGCCCGACTTCAACGGCGCCCTGTTGAACGGCCGCGAGCAGGCCTCCAGTGGCGACAGCCGCGGTGTTGAATTCGACCTCTACCCCTCTGAACTGCTCGGTTCGGTGGTGATTTACAAGACGCCGGACGCCCAGTTGGTGGGCCAGGGGCTGGCCTCCACCATCGACTTGCGCACCGCCCGCCCGCTGGACTTCGGCAAGCGCACGATCGCAGTGAACCGCCGCAACCAACGCACCGGCGTGTCCTCTGGTGCGGGTGAAGGCACTGGCGACCGCACGTCGCTGTCCTACGTGGACCAGTTCTTCGACCGCACCGTGGGCGTGGCGTTGGGCCTGGTGCGTTTCAAGGAGGCGGGTGCCGACCAGCAGAAGTTCAATTCCTGGGGCGGCTGGAACGTGGACGACTGGGTGACCACCAAGGGCGCAGGTTCGCCCCTTGCACGTGCTGGCAACTGTGCCAACCTGGCCAAGACCGACCCGACCATCAGCTGCGGCACCACCAAGTACAAGGTGCAGGGCGGCTTCACGGCAGACACGGAAAACAGTACCGCCCAGCGCGACGGCGCCATGGCCACCTTCCAGTTCAAGCCCAACAAGAACTTCGAGTCCACGCTGGACTTCTTCCGCTCCAAGGGTACTTTTGGCCTGAAGAAGACCGGTCTGGAAGGTGCCATCGGCGGCGACGACAACGGCGCCTACGATCCTCCAGGCCTGATCACCAACTACACGCTGGGCAACGGCGTGGTGTCGTCCGGCACGCTGTCCAACTACAAGGGTGTGGTGCGCAACCACGTTGAAGGTGGCGACGACAAGCTGACGTCCTGGGGCTGGAACAACAAGCTCAAGCTGGCGGATTGGACCTTGATCGGCGACATCTCGCAGTCCAAGGTCACCCGCGACAGCTCGCGTTACGAAACCACTGCCGGCCAGCCTGGCCCGTTGAGCAACCCCGGCCTGGGCAGCATCAGCTGGTCGGGTTTCGATGGTGGCAACTTCACCAACGTCAAGTACAGCACCAGCCTGAATTACGCTGACCGCGCGATCGCCAAGCTGACCGACGTGAACGGCTGGAGCGGGGGCGCGAGCTCGCCGCAGGCGGGCTACGTGGCCCTGCCGCACGTGGAAGACAAGGTCAGCGCTGTGCGCCTGGCGGGCAAGAGCGACCTGAGTTTCGGCCCCATCGCGGCTGTCGAGTTCGGTGTCAACTACACCAAGCGCGACAAGATCCGCACCACGCAGGAAGGTCGCCTGGTCATCAAGGGTGGTGACCCCTATGGTGTGGCTGCGGTGCCGGGCTCGGCCACGGCAGTCGCCGGCACCACCGGTCTGCAGGTCGTGTCCTGGGATCCTCGCGGCTCGCTGGGCTCTATTTATGAGCTGGGTCGCAAGGTCGATGCCGACATCCTCAACAAAGACTGGACCGTCACCGAAAAGGTCACGACCAGCTATGCCAAGGGTGAACTGGACGGTGAGTTGTTTGGTCTGCATTACCGCGGCAACGCCGGCTTGCAGATCGTGAACGCTGACCAGCAATCCACCGGCTTCAACGTGGATCGCACCACCTGCACGGGCAACACCGCTGCCACTTGCCCGGGTGCCACCGTGGGCCGTGGCACCAGCTACACCGACGCGCTGCCCAGCCTGAACGTGGGCTTCGACCTTGGCGGCGATCAGGTCGTGCGTTTGGCAGCGGCCAAGGTCTTGTCGCGTCCGAACATGGGTGACATGCGCGCCAGCCTGGGCTTCAGCCTGAACAATTCCGGCACGCAAATCCTTACCGGCAGCGGCGGCAATCCGGAGTTGAAGCCTTTCAAGGCCACGGCATTGGACGTGTCGTACGAGAAGTACTTCGGGAAGAAGGGCTACCTGAGTGTGGCGGGCTTCTACAAGAAGCTGGACACCTACATCCTGCGCGTGCCGACCGTGTTCGACTTCAAGCCCTATGTGGGACCGAACACCCCGCTTCCCAGCACCGGCACTTACAAGGGTTCCACCGTGGGCTTGCTGGATCAGCCGATCAACGGCACAGGCGGCAACATCAAGGGCATCGAACTGGCTTTGAACGTGCCGCTGTCGATGGTGAGTTCGTGGCTCGACGGTTTCGGTGTGCAGGTCAACCACTCCAGCACCAGCAGCTCCGTGCAGTTGCCCACTTCGGGCTTCTCGGTGGAGAGCGTGACCCCGGTCACCATCCCGCTGCCGGGTCTGTCCAAGCAGGTGACGAACTTCCGCTTCTATTACGAAGCCCATGGCCTGCAGATCGCGGTGGCCCAGCGCAAGCGCTCGGACTTCCTCGGCGAAATCAGCGACTTCCAGGACAACCGTCAGCTGACCTTCATCAAGGGCGAGTCCATCGTGGACCTGCAGGTGTCCTACGAGTTCGACAGTGGCTGGCTGAAGGGCCTGTCGCTGCTGGCTCAGGGCAACAACATGACGAACTCGAAGTTCCAGCGCTATTCGTCTTCGCCCAACGAGATCACCGAATCGATCAAGTACGGCAAGACCTACCTGTTCGGTGTGAACTACAAGTTCTGATGCCGGCTGAGGGTTCGGCCTCGCGTGCCGAACCCCTCACATGGGTTAGAACCAAGGCCCCGCAGCGATGGCGCCAGCGGGGTCTTTTTCATCCTGAATCGCACCGCATGTCAGACACCCTGATTCAAGACATCGTCATCGTGGGCGGGGGCACTGCCGGCTGGATGACGGCCGCCGCCCTGTCCACGGTCGTCGGCAACCGCTACCGCATCCGCGTCGTCGAGTCCGACGAGATCGGCATCGTCGGCGTCGGCGAAGCCACCATCCCGATGATCCAGCGCTTCAACCGCGTGCTGGGTGTGGACGAGAACGAGTTCCTGCGCGAGACGCAGGGCACCTTCAAGCTGGGTATCGAATTTGTGAACTGGGGGCGCCGGGGCGACCGCTACATGCACGGATTCGGCCGCGTCGGGCAGGACCTCTGGACCGTGCCCTTCGACCAGTACTGGCACCACATGCGCGCCCAGGGCCGGGCGGCGCCGCTGGAGCAGTACTCCATCACGCGCATGGCCAGCCTCGCCAACAAGTTCATGCCGGCGCGCACCGACATCGGCAACTCGCCGCTGGCCGACATCAACTACGCCTACCACTTCGACGCCAGCCTGTACGCGCGCTACCTGCGGCGCCTGAGCGAAGGGCGGGGCGTGCGCCGCACCGAGGGCAAGATCACGCACGCCGAGCGGCGCGGCGAGGGCGCGCACCCGGGGCACATCGCTGCCGTGGTGATGGAGAGCGGCGAGCGCATCGAGGGCGACCTGTTCGTCGACTGTTCCGGCATGCGCGCCCTGCTCATCGAGCAGACGCTGCACACCGGCTACGAGGACTGGCGCCACTGGCTGCCGTGCGACCGCGCCCTGGCCGTGCCGTGCGCCTCGGTCTCGCCGCTCACGCCCTACACGCGATCCACCGCCCACGGCGCTGGGTGGCAGTGGCGCATCCCGCTGCAGCACCGCACCGGCAACGGCCATGTGTATTGCAGCCAGTTCATCGGCGATGACGAGGCGGCCTCCACGCTGCTGCGCCATCTCGACGGCAAGCCGCTGGCCGACCCGCGCCCCATCCGCTTCACCACGGGCATGCGCAGCAAGGCCTGGAACGAGAACGTGGTGGCGATCGGCCTGTCCAGCGGCTTCCTGGAACCGCTGGAGTCCACGTCCATCCACCTCATCCAGGCGGCCATCCAGCAGCTGATCGACCTGTTCCCGGATCGCAGCTTCGACCCGGCAGACATCAGCGAATTCAACCGCTCGAGTCGCTTCCACTACGAGCGCATCCGCGACTTCATCATCCTGCACTACCACCTCAACCAGCGGGACGATTCCGAGTTCTGGAAAGCCTGCGCACACATGGCCATCCCGGACACGCTGCGCGAAAAGATCGAGCTCTACCGCAGCCACGGTCGCGTGGTGCGCTTCAACAACGAGCTGTTCACCGAGGTGGGGTGGTTGCAGGTGATGGAAGGGCAGAACCTGCTGCCGCGCCGGCATCACCCGCTGGCCCAGTTGCAGACGGACGATGCCACCGCGGCGTACCTGGAGAGCGTGAGCGACGTCATCGCCAAGTGCGTGGCCGTGATGCCCGACCATGCCGCCTACATCGCCGAGCACTGCGCGGCGCCGGCCATGTGACGCGTGGCCACCCGTGATGCCGCGCACCTGGCGCTCCATCACGGGTGATCCCTCTGGATTCATCCGGTGTTCTGATTGAAAATGCAATCGATTGCAATGACGGGTCTGCCATGCTGAATCGACGCCAAATCGCTGCGGCCGGGCTGGGCTTGGCTTCCGGCCTGGCGCATGCGGCGGCTTCTGGCGGCGCCAGCCTCGCAGGCGGGGCGCAACCGTTGGTGATCTGGTTCACCGTGCAGGGCGCCGCCGGCATGCGCCGCGTGGCGGAGCGCTTCACGGCGGCCACCGGTGTGCCCGTGGTGATCGAGACGCCCGATGAAGGTCCGGCCAAGTTCCAGCAGGCCGCGTCGGCCGGCAAGGGGCCGGACATCTACAGCTACAGCCACGACCGCCTGGGTGAGTGGGTGGCGGGCGGCCTGCTGCAGGCCGTGTCGCCGCCCCGGGCCATGCGTGACGACATCGACCCGCTGGCCTGGGAGGGCTTCACCTGGCGCGGCCGCGTGTGGGGCTACCCCTACGCCATCGAGTCGGTGGCCCTCGTCTACAACAAGGCCCTGGTGCCCCGGCCGCCAGCCAGCTTTGACGACGTGCTGGCCCTGGACGACCGGCTGCGCGCCACGGGCCGCCGCGCCATCTTGTGGGATTACACAAACAACTACTTCTCCTGGCCGCTGCTGGCCGCGCGGGGGGATGACGCCGGCTACGCCTTCAAGCGCCGGCCCGATGGCAGCTTCGACGCCCGCGACACCGGGGTGGACCGCCCTGGCGCGCTGCGCGGTGCCGAGCTCATCGCCCGCCTGGTGCGCGACGGCCGCATGCCCGCCGGCAGCGGCTATGCCGAGATGGAGGCCGCCCTGGCCACCGGCCGCGTGGCCATGATGATCAACGGCCCCTGGAGCTGGGTGAACCTGCAGCGCGTGGGGGTGGACTTCGGCGTGGCCCGCGTGCCCGCCGTGGCGGGGCGTGCGGCCTGCCCGTTCGTCGGGGTGCGCGGCATGATGATCAACCGGGCCTGCCGCCAGCGCGAACTGGCCATCGAGTTCCTGGAGAACTTCCTGCTCACGCCCGAGGGCCTGCGCGACGTCGACGCCGCCGAGCCCATCGGCGCAGCCGCCAGCCGGCGCTACCTGGCCGAGCTGCTGAAGCGGCCCGATGGCGAGCGCATCGCCGGCGTGTTGGCCTCCGCGAAAGACGGCGTGGTGACGCCCAGCATCCCCGAGATGGGCCGCTTCTGGGCGGCGATGAAGTCGTCGCTGACCACGCTCACCGAAGGCCGCCAGACGCCAGCCGACGCGCTCGCCGGTGCCCGCCGTCGCATCCTGGAGGCCGGGGCATGAGGTGGCTGGGTGTGGCGTTGGGCAGCCTCGTGCTGCTGTACCTGTTGCAGGCCCTGCAGGCCAGCGGGCAGCCGCTGCTGGCGGTGATGCTGCTGGGCGTGGGCGTGCTGGCGCTGTGGGCCTACAGCTTCGGGCGCAGCCAGGCGCTGCGCTTCCTGCTGCCGGGCGTGGCGGCGGCGCTGGTGTTCGTGGTGCTGCCGCTGGTGTTCACCGTGGGCATGGGCTTCACCAACTACAGCGCCCGCAACCTGCTGCCCGAGGACGAGGCGCGCGCGCTGCTGTTGGCCGAGCGCCAGCGCGTGGAGGGCACCGAGCGTGCGCTGGGCTTGCAGATGCGCCCGGATGGCCTGTGGCTGCAACTGGCCGGCGAGGGGGCCGCGCGCGTGGCCGACCCCGGCGATGTCACACCGCGCACGCTGCGCCTGGAGCCGATGGCCGAGGTCTCGCCCACCCTGCCAGAATCCGACCTGCGCCTGCACGTGCAGCACCTGCCGCTGCTGCGCGCGCTCACCCTGCAGGCTGGCTCGGGCGCCCGCTTCACGCTGGTGAGCCTGCGGGATTTTGCGGTGCAGGCGCCGCTGTACGCCGCCGAGGCGGACGGCGGCCTGCGCGAGCTGGCCAGCGGGGTGCGCTACGCGCCGGATGGCGCCACCGGCTTCTTCACCAGCGCCACGGGCGAGCGCCTGCAGCCGGGCTACCGCGTCGCCGTCGGCTTGCAGCACTACGTGCGCCTCTTCACCGACGCCCGGCTGAGCGCGCCGTTCGCCGCCGTGTTCGTCTGGACGGTGGCCTTCGCCGCCGGCAGCGTGCTGCTCACGGCCGCACTGGGCCTGGTGCTGGCCGTGCTGTTGAACTGGCAAAGCCTGGAGGGCCGCACCGCCTACCGCCTGGTGCTGTTCCTGCCCTATGCGGTGCCGGCCTTCATCTCCATCCTGGTGTTCAAGGGCCTGTTCAACCAGAACCTGGGCGAGATCAATCTCATCCTGCACGGGCTGTTCGGTGTGAAGCCGGCCTGGTTCTCCGACCCCGCCTGCGCCCGGCTCATGCTGCTCATCGTCAACCTCTGGCTGGGCTTCCCGTACATGACCGTGCTGTGCAGCGGGCTGATCCAGTCCATCCCGGCGGACCTGTACGAAGCCAGCGCCGAGGCCGGCGCCGGGCCGTGGGTGAACTTCTGGCAGATCACCGTGCCCCTCATCCTCAAGCCGCTCACACCGCTGCTCATCGCCAGCTTCGCGTTCAACTTCAACAACTTCGTGCTGATCAGCCTGCTCACCGGCGGCCGCCCTGACCAGCTGGATGCGGCCCTGCCCGCCGGCACCACCGACCTGCTCGTTACGTACACCTGGCGCATCGCCTTCCAGGACTCCGGGCAGCAGTTCGGCCTGGCCGCCGCCATCTCGACGCTGATCTTCCTCGTCGTCGCCGGCATCACCCTGGTGCAGATGCGCATGACACGCCCAAGCGGCGGAGGAGGGCGCTGATGGCCATCGTGCAACCCCGGTCGCAACGCTGGCGCAAGCTGGCGGCGCATGCCTTCCTGCTGGCGCTGTGCGCGCTGGTGCTGTTCCCGTTCCTCGTCGTGCTGTCGGTGTCGCTGCGGCCGGGCAACTTTGGCGTGGGCGCGTTGATCCCCGAGCAGGTCAGCTGGGAGCACTGGCGCTTCGTGCTGGGCCTGCCCACCACGCTGCCCGACGGGCGCGTCATCACGCCCGACCTGCCCGTGCTGCGCTGGCTGTGGAACTCCATCCAGGTGGCCCTGGCCACGGGGGTGCTCATGCTGCTGTTCTCCACCACCTGCGCCTACGCACTCTCGCGCCTGCGCTTCAAGGGGCGCGGCGTGTTGATGGGCGCGCTGATGCTGATGCAGATGTTCCCGGCCGTGCTGGCCCTGGTGGCCATCTACGCCATCTTTGACCGGCTCGGCGCCGCCTTCCCCGCCATCGGCCTCAACACCCACGCCTCGCTGATCCTGGCCTACTCCGGCGGCATCGCCATGCACGTGTGGACGCTCAAGGGCTACTACGACACCCTGCCCACCGAGATCGAGGAGGCCGCCCGCGTGGACGGCGCGACCGTGGCGCAGAGCTTCGTGCGCGTGCTGCTGCCCATGTCGCTGCCCATGCTGGCCGTGGTGTTCCTGCTGGCCTTCATCGGCGCCATCGTGGAGTACCCCGTGGCCTCGGTGCTGCTCACCCAGCAGGACCAGCTCACCCTGTCTGTCGGTGCCAAGCTCTTCGTGCACGAGCACAACTTCCACTGGGGCGACTTCGCCGCCGCCGCGCTGCTGTCCGGCGCACCCATCACCGTCGTGTTCCTGCTGGCCCAGCGCTGGCTCATTGCCGGCCTGGCCGCCGGTGGCGTCAAAGGATGACCCTGCCCATGTTCCCGCTCACCCGTCGCGCCGTGCTCGGCGCCTCCGCTTCACTCGCACTGCCTGCCATGTCTGCCTCCCCCCTCCGTCAGCCGCCGCCCTGGGCCCGCCAGGCCGTCATCTACCAGATCAACGTGCGCCAGTACTCGGCGGCCGGCACGCTGGCCGCCGTGCAGGCCGACCTGCCGCGCCTCAAGGCGCTGGGCGTGGACATCCTGTGGGTGATGCCCTGGCAGCCCATCGGCAAGAAGGAGCGCAAGGGCACGCTGGGCAGCTACTACGCCATCAGCGACTACACGGCCGTGAACCCCGAGTTCGGCACCCTGGCCGATGCCAAGGCCTTTGTGGCGGCCGCGCAGAAGCTGGGCTTCAAGGTCATCCTCGACTGGGTGGCCAACCACACCGCCTGGGACCACCCCTGGGCCACGGCCCACAAGGAGCGCTACAAGCTCAACGCCCAGGGCGAGGTGTTCCCCGTCACGTTCAACGAAGGCCAGCCCAGCGTGGAGTACTGGACTGACGTCATCGGGCTGGACTACCGCAGCGAGTCGCTGCGCGCCGCCATGATCGAGGCCATGGCCTTCTGGGTGCGCGAGACCGGCCTGGACGGCTTCCGCTGCGACGTGGCCAGCCTGGTGCCCACCGACTTCTGGGTGCGTGCCCGGCGTGAGCTCGAAGCGCGCAAGCCGCTGTTCATGCTGGCTGAATCCGACGCCGTGGACCTGCACACCAGCGGCGCCTTCGACATGACCTACTCCTGGGACCTGCCCGACCAGGTCTTCAAGAAGGTCGGCCAGGGCGAGGCGGGGGCGCCACTGCTCAAGGCCTGGCTGGCCGCCGAGCAAGACCCGGCCCGCAACCGCTACCCCGCCCAGGCGCTGCGCATGCGCTTCACCGCCAACCACGACTACAACTCCTGGCACGGCACCGATGCCGAGCTCTACGGCCCCGCCTACCCGGCCCTTGCCGTGCTCACCTTCACGCTGCCCGGCATGCCGCTGATCTACAACGGCCAGGAGTCGCGCCTGGACAAGCGGCTGGCCTTTTTCGAGAAGGACGCCATCGCCTGGAAGCACCACGAGCTCACCGGCTTCTACCAACAGCTCATCGCCTTCAAGCACCAGCACCCGGCGCTGGCCGCCGGCGTGGGCGGGGCGCCCGTGACGCTGCTGGACGCGCCGGCCGACGTGGTTGCCTTCGAGCGCCGCGCGGGGAGCGACGTGGTGCGCGTGGCGGTCAACCTCTCGGCCACGGTGCAAACCTGGCAGGGCCAGGCGCTGCAACCCTGGGGCTGGGTGCTGGCGTGAGCGGCGGCCTCCTCTACCGGCCGGGCTACCACTTCAGCCCGCAGCAGAACTGGATCAACGACCCCAACGGCATGGTGTTCGATGCCGCCACGGGCCTCTACCACCTGTTCTTCCAGCACAACCCTTTCGGCAACGGGTGGGGCCACATGAGCTGGGGCCACGCCACCAGCCCCGACCTGCTGCACTGGACCGAACTGCCGCTGGCCATCCCCGAAGACGAACGCGCGTCCATCTTCTCCGGCAGCATCGTCATCGACCATGCCAACACCGCCGGCTTCGGCCCCGGTGCCTGGGTGGCCTGCTACACCGGCTGCCTGCGCCGGCCCGAGGGCGGGCAGGCCCAGGAGCTGGCCTACAGCCTGGACCGCGGGCTCACCTGGACCAAATACGCCGCCAACCCCGTGCTGGACCGTGGCCTGCGCGACTTCCGCGACCCCAAGGTCTTCTGGCACGGGCCCACAGGCCGCTGGGTGATGGCCGTGGTGCTGCCGGACGAGCGCCGTGTGGCCTTCTACGCCAGCGCCAACCTGCGCGACTGGACCCTGCTCAGCCACTTCGGCCCGGCCGGCTGCACGCAGGCCATCTGGGAATGCCCGGACCTCATCCACTTCCCGGCCCAGGACCGCTGGCTGCTGAAGGTGGACACCTTTGAAGGCCATCCCGCCGGCAGCGGCGCACAGTATTGGGTGGGCCAGTTCGATGGCGAGTGCTTCACCGCTGAAACCCAGGCCTGCTGGGCCGACCACGGCAGTGACTTCTATGCCGCACTCTCCTTCGGCGGCCTGCCCGTCGGGCGCGCGCCGGTATGGCTGGCCTGGATGAACCAGCACGCCTACGCCAAGGACACGCCCACGGCACCCTGGCGCGGCGCCATGAGCCTGCCGCGCGAGCTGGCCTTGGCCCACACGCCAGCTGGCTGGCGCCTGGTGCAGGTGCCGGTGTCCACTGCCGCGTTGCGCGGCGAGCCGCGCCACCTGGCCGGTGCTGGCGTGCTGGCCGATGCGGGCGCCAGCTGCGAGTTGCGCTGGGAACTGGACCCGGGCGGTGCCACCATCTCCACGCTCAGCGTGCGCTGTGGCGCAGGCGGCGAGCGCACCGAGATCGGCGTGGACCATGCCAACGGCACCATCTGGATCGACCGCAGCCGCAGCGGCAGGGTGGTGAATGCCGCCCACTGGGCTGGCCGGCGCGAGCAGCCCTGGCCCCAGGCCCAGGGGCCTCTGGCGCTGCGCGTGCTGGTGGACCGCTGCTCGGTGGAGGTGTTCTCGGATGATGGACGGGTGGCCCTGACCGAAATCGTCTTCCCCGCCGATGGGAGCGGCGATGTGGCCGTGCTGGCGCTCGGCGGCAGCTGGGCGCGCTCCGTGCTCACCTGCTGGCCCTTGACCCCCCGCCGCACGCCGGCCGCATGAAGATCCTGATCACCGGCCTGAGCGGCACCCTGGCGCCGCGTCTGGCCGAGGCCGCCCGCGCCTCGGGGCACGAGGTCATCGGCTGGGACCGTGCCGCCGTCAACCCCGACGACGAGGCCCTCTCAGCCGCCTGGCTGGCTGCGCAGTCGGTGGACGCCGTCGCCCACCTCGGCATGGGATCGGCACGCTTTGCGGGCTGGTTGGCTGCCCGCTGCCCCAACTTCCTGTTCACCAGCACCGCCATGGTCTTCCACCATGCGCCCGATGGCCCGCACGACGTGGCCGACACCCGCAGCGCCCAAGACGACTACGGCTGCTACAAGATCGACTGCGAGAACGCCGTGTGGCTGGCGAGCGCAACGCCCGTCATCGCCCGCATCGGCTGGCAGATCGACCCCACCCAGCCGGGCAACAACATGCTGATGGCGCTGGACGATTGGCAACGGCGCGAGGGCCGCGTGGCCGCCAGCCGGGCATGGACGCCGGCCTGCTCCTTCATGGCTGACACCGCTGCCGCGCTGCTGGCGCTGATCGAGCGGCCGCTGCCCGGCGTGCACCACCTGGACAGCAACGCCAGGGAATGCTGGCGCTTCGACGAAGTGGTCCGTGCACTGGCCCGGACGTTCGGGCGCGACTGGCGCGTCGAGGCCCACGAGGGCTACTGCCACGACCAGCGCCTGGTGGGAGGGCCGAGCGGCTTGCCGCCGTTGTCAGAGCGGCTCGCCCGGGTGTAGCCAGAACTCGCGGCGGTTCACCGGTGTTTCCGGCGGCAGCAGCGGATTGCTCAGCTTCAGCACGCGGTCTGGTGAGACCGGATGGGCCTTGAGCACCGCACCGTAGAACTCGCGATGCAGGCGCTGAAAGCTGCCGTCGGCCACGGCCGCCTCCAGACCGACCCTCAGCTCGGCGGCCAGCTCGGGCCGCGCAGGGCTGACGAAGAGGTAGGCCGCGGCCGGATAGTGCAGCATCAGCCCGGGCGCGATGGCCAGGTCCGGATAGCGGCCCCCGGCGAGTTCGGTGTCGATCTCCAGGATGGAGCGTGGGAAGTAGTCGATGCGGCGTGCAGCGAGCATGCGGAACAAGGCCTTGTAGCCGCTGCTGGTGCCCACCTGCAGGCCGTTGGCGCGCAGGATGGCCGTGTCGGGCCAGTCGTGGCCCTGGCCGGCCACGCGCAGCGCCAGCTCGTTCAAGGTGCGCACGCTGTGCCACTGGGCGAGCTCGCTGCGGCGCACCAGCAGCAGCCGCCAGCCGAGCAGGCCCCGATCGATGGGCACGCGCACCGGCAGCAGGCCGCTGTTTTCGCGCTGCGTGTCGGTCATTGTCCACATCAGGTCGACCGGGCAGTGCCCTGAGGCCAGCTCGATCAGCGTGCGGCCCTGGGCCATGTCCAGGTCAACAGGGCGAATTTCGAGCCTACTGCCGGAACGGCTCAGGGCAAGTTCGACAACACGACGCACGTAGGCCAACTGCGGGTCTGGCACGCCGATGTGGCGTGGCAAGCGCACGGGGCCGCTCGGCTGGGCACGCAACGGGCGAGCGGCCAGCAGCAGGGGCACAGCGAGCACCGGGCGGCGGCCCGGATGGGACGGCGGGAGCGTGGGCATCAGCCGGAATCATGCGCCAACGCGTGCCAGTGGGGCGCTGGCGTCAACCCCAGGCCCCCGGCCGCGTCAGATCAGGCCGGGCCAGTGGCACCCCGGCTGTCTGAAGGCCGTGCGCAGCGTGAGGACGAGTCCGGCAGGCAGCGGGCCGCGGGCGATGGCGTCGAGGTTGCGGCGCAGGTTGGCCGATTGGGCCGTGCCGACGATGGCGCTGGCCGCGCCGGTGTGGAAGGCTGCGAAGCGCAGGGCCACCTCTGCCCAGTCGTCCTGCGCTGGCAGGGCCATGGCCTGGAAGCGGTCCCAGTACTGGCCTTCGGCGAAGTCGTCGGGCCGGCGGGCGTGGCGCCACACGGCACCGGCCAGCGGGCGTTTGGCGACGATGCCGATGCCGGCATGGTCGGCGCGTGCGGCTCGGGTCGGGAGGTGGGCCTGGTCGCAGATGCTGATCGAGGTCTGCAGGCTGCCAAAGGCTCCGCTTTCGATGGCGAAGTCGATCTCGGCGTTGTCGCCCGAGTAGGCGGCCACGCGCAGCTTGCCGGCTGCGCGGCAGTCCTGCAATGCACGGATGACTTCGCCCTGCTGCAGCACGGGCAGCGGGCAGGAGTGCAGGTGCACGATGTCCAGCCAGTCGGTCTTCATCCGCTGCAGCGCGTGCTCCACGCCTTGCACGATGCAGGGGTAGGTCCAGTCGGGCACGCCCTCCACGCCGTAGCCCACCTTGGTGGACAGCACGAACGCCTGGCGCCGCTGGGCCAGGTGGCGGCCGATGCGTTCCTCGCTGAGCCCGTAGCCGCGTGCGGTGTCGATGAGGGTGATGCCGGCGTCCAGCACGCCGTTCAGCAGCGCGGCGGCCTCGGCCTCGGTGGTGCGCTCGTCGTTGAGGTGCATGGCGCCGAAGCCCAGCGCCGAGACGGTGAGGCCGGTGTGGCCGAGGGGGTTCTGGAGCATGGCGCCGGGGTCAGGGGGCCACCAGCACACGGCCGAACAGTGGCGGCACGGTGAGCTGGAGTTGGTGGTTCTTGACGGTGACCGGTTCGCCGCCGAGGGCGTCCCGCAACACGCCTGCCTCCATTGGCACCGTGACGTTCACGGTGCGCGGCGCGGTGCTGTTGTTGGTGGCGGTGAGCGCCCAGGCGGTGCCATCGGCGCGGGCCAGCACCACGACGTGCTCGTCCACGTGCAGCGGCGCGGCCAGCGTGCCGTGGCGCAGCACCGGCAGGTCGTGGCGCAGCTTCACCAGGCGCTTGAAGTCGGCCAGCAGGGCCTCGTCGGGCTGGCCGCCTTCGTCAGCCCAGGGGTAGGGCGCGCGGTTGTAGGGGTCGTCACCGCCGCCCAGGCCCACCTCGTCGCCATAGTAGATGGTGGGCGAGCCGGGGTAGGTCATCTGGAAGAACACGGCCAGGCGCAGGCGCTGCTTGGCGAGGGCCAGGTCGGTGTCTTCGCCGAAGTGGTGCAGCGCGCGGGGCTGGTCGTGCGTGGACAGCAGGTTCATCAGCGCGGAGAAGGCCTGCGGCGGGTAGGCCTCGCGCATCAGCTCCAGGTTGGCGGCCATCAGCGTGCCGGGCTTGCCAGCGGCGTAGTCCAGCACGGCGTTGCGGAAGATGTAGTTCATCGTGCTGTCGAACATGTCTCCGAGGAAGTACTTGGAGCTGTCGAACCAGGTCTCGGCCACGGTCAGCGCGTCGGGCTTCTTGGCCTTCACCGCCTGGCGCCATTCGCGCCAGAAGTCGTCGGGCACCCAGGGCGCCACGTCCATGCGCCAGCCGGCGGCGCCCCGGTCCAGCCACAGGTTGGTGACCGAATCCTTGTCGCGGTAGGCGTAGGCGCGGAAGGAGGGGCTGTTCTTGTCGATCTCGGGCAGGTCGCTCACGCCCACCCAGCCCTGGAATTGCTTGTTGGGGTCTTTCTCGTCGGGCTTGAACTTGAACCAGCTGGCATAGGGCGACGCGGGGTTGATCTTGCCCCCGTCAAATGCGCCGCCTGCGGGGAAATTGTTGAAGCGGTTGAAGTAGGGCGAGTCCGCGCCGACATGGTTGAGCGAGGTGTCGGGGATGACGCGGATGCCGCGCTTGGCGGCCTCGGCGCAGAGCCGCACGAAGTCGTCGTTGGTGCCGAAGGCCGGGTCGATCTGCTTGTAGTCGGCCGTGTCGTACTTGTGGTTGCTGGGCGCGCGGAAGATGGGCGTGAGGTAGAGCGCGTTGGCGCCCAGGCTCTGGATGTAGTCGAGCTTCTCGATGATGCCGGCGAGGTCGCCGCCGAAGAAGTCGTTGTTGTAGAGCGCGTCGGAGCCGTCGCCCGTGCCGGGCTTGAAGGGCTTCTCGTTCCAGCGGGTGTGGCGCTCCACATCGCCGCTTTGGTAGCGGTCCTGCGGGCGGCCACCGCCAGGGCGGGGGTCGTTGGTCTTGTCGCCGTTGCGGAAACGCTCGGGGAAGACGTAGTAGTAGACGATGTCCTGGGCCCAGGCCGGCACGGTGAAGTCGGCGGCGTGGATGGTCTGGCGGTAGCGGCGGATGCGGCCGGTGTTGGCCGGCAGGCGCTCGATCGCGGCAGGGCCCATGGAGCCCTTTTCGCGGGTCCAGTAGATGGCGTCCTTGTTGTTCTGCAGCGCGTAGCGGCCCGAGGCGGTCTCGATCTCGAACCAGTAGCCGTAGACGCCCACGTCCGCAAAGCGGTAGCGGGCCGAGAAGCCGGTGCCCTGGCCGTCGGTGTGCGGTTTCATGGGGATGCGGGCCAGGGGCTCGTAGCTGAGCTGCTCCTGGTTGCCGGTCATGCGGCGGCGCTCGATCACCAGCGTGGCGGCCTGGAGGCCGGGCACGTCGTTGCCCAGGCTGAAGCGCATTTCGGTGCCGGCCGGCTGGGCGCCAAAGGGCGTCTTGAACGCCGGGCTGCGCGAGTCGAAGCGCGTGGTGAGCGCGGCGCGGTCGGTGAGGGGCTGTGGCGGCGTGGGCTGGAAGCTCTTGGGCCCCAACTCCAGGCTGGCCTGGCCGCTGGCGCTGAAGTGCAGGCGCAGCGTGTGGTCGCCGGTGAACTGGCGCTGGAGGTTGGCCGCCGAGCCGCGCTCGGGCTGGCCCTTGGCATTGGCGCCAAAGCTCAGGGCGGGCGTCCAGTCTTCATCGGCGAGCTTGAACTCCTGCGTGCCCTTGGCAGTGACGTTCAGGTAGTAGGCATCGCAGCGGTACTCGAAGGCGTGTTCATCCTGCGCGGCCCAATTGTTGAGGGTGCCGCGCAGGTAGAGGGTGGCGTCGCCCAGCGGCGCCGGGCGGCAGTCAGGCGCAGCCTGGGCGGCAGGGGCGAGCAGCAGCGCGGCGCAGAGCGTGAAAGTCTTGGACATGGGCGCTTGAGGAGAGGGGTCGTCAGGTGCGACCGGGGCAACGGAGGAGGATCAGCGCACGCGCTTGTAGCGGCTGTAGCCGCCCAACTCGCGTGGCACGGGGCGCAGCACCAGCACGCCGTGGGCCGGCACCGTGACGTCGATGAAGCCGGGGCCCATGGTGAGATCGGAAGAGCACGACAGGCCGAGCACGTCCTGCAGGGGCGTGTCGTCCATCAGCGCCCAGTCGGGCACCATGAGTCTGTCGTGCACGGGCTCGTTTGAAGGGTTGGCAACGACGATGACGGCGTCCAGCGCGCGGTCGGTGTGGCGCTCGAAGGCGAGCAACTTGCCAGACTCGACGGCGCGGTAGTCCCCCACGCGCAGCGCGCGGTGGGCCTTGCGCAGCTTGATGAGCTGGCGCACCCACACCGTCTCCGGGTTGGCGTCGCTCACCAGGTCCCAGCGCATGGGGCCGCGGTTGGCGGGGTCGGCGCCGCCGTCCATGCCCAGCTCCACACCGTAGTACAGGTTGGGCGCGCCGGGCAGCGTGAACTGCAGGGCCTGCACGAAGCGGCGCTGCGTCACATCGGGCCACTGGCTGGCGATGCGGGGGATGTCGTGGTTGTCGATGACCACCCAGGACTTGAGCAGCGGCTCGATGCCGGCGTCGCGCACCAGCCGGTCGATCATCCGCGCCGCCGTGGGGCCGCTGAGTTCGCCGCCGGCCGTGCCGTTGATGATCTGGCGCAGCGTGAAGTTCATCACCGCGTCGAGGGACTGCAACCAGCGGTCGGGGTAGTTGACGATCTCGCCCACCACCAGCGAGCCGGGCTTCTCCGCATGGGCGGCCTGGGTCAGGTCTTTCAGGTACTGGAGGCCCAGTTCAAAGGCGGTGTCCAGCCGCCAGCCATCGGCGCCGTCACGCAGGTAGCTGCGCACGACCGAATCCGGCGCTTCATACAGGTAGCGACGCACGGCGGGCGTCTCGAGGTTGAGCTCGGGCAGGTTCTGGAAGCCCGTCCACACCCGCGCGCCACCGGCGTACTGCGGGCCGATGGCAAACCATGCGCGCCGGGGGCTCTTCGGGTCGGCCAGCGCGGCCTGGAACGCGGGCGCGTTGCGGCCCATGTGGTTGAACACGCCGTCCAGCACCACCTTCATGCCGAGCCGGTGGGCTTCCGAAGCCAGGCGCTTGAAGTCGCCTCGGCTGCCGTACTCGGGCGAGATGGCTCTGAAGTCCAGCGCGTCGTACTTGTGGTTGGTGTAGGCGTGGTGGATGGGGTTGAGGTAGAGCACGTCCGCGCCGAGCTGGCGCACGTAGGCCAGGTGGGCGGTGGCACTGGCGAGGTCGCCACCCCAGAAGTCCAGCTCGTGGGCGGCCAGCTTCTCGGCTTCGAGGTAGAGGCCGGGCGTGGGCACCTCGTGCCAGTCGCGCAGCCGCTTGGGTGCTGGGTAGAGGCCGCGTTTGGCATCGAGCTGCTGCGACGGCGCGAAGCGGTCCACGATGATCTGGTAGACCACCGCGCCGTTGCGCCAGTCGTGCTCGCGATCCTCGTAGGGGCCGGCGTGGGCGGCCAACGTGCCGAGCAGGGCCAGCGCCGCGGTGCCCAGGGTGCGCTTCATCCCTTCACGCCGCCGGCCGTGAGGCCGGAGACGATCCAGCGCTGGGCCAGCAGGAACACCAACGTGATGGGCAGGCCCGACAGCACGGCGGCAGCGGCGAAGTCGCCCCACAGGAAGCGCTGGTCGTGCAGGAAGTACTTGGAGCCCACGGCCAGCGTCAGGTTGCCCTCTTCGCGCAGCAGGATGGACGCCACCGGGTACTCGATGATGGTGCCGATGAAGGCCAGCACGAACACCACCATCAGGATGGGCACGGCCATGGGCAGCAGCACGCGGGAAAAGGCCTGCCAGTGCGTGGCGCCGTCGACCTTGGCGTTCTCTTCGATATCGACCGGGATGGTCTCGAAGTAGCCCTTGATGGTCCACACGTGGGTGGCGATGCCGCCCAGGTAGGCCAGCACCAGGCCGGCGTGCGTCTCCACGCCGAGCGCCGGCACGTAGGTGCCAATGGTCTCGAAGATGGCGAAGATGGCCACCAGCGCCAGCACCGGCGGGAACATCTGCAGCAGCAGCATGCCGTTGAGCACGGGCTTGCTGAAGCTGAACTTCAGCCGCGCGAAGGCGTAGGCCGCCGTGGTGGAGATGGCCACGATCAGGAAGGCCGAGAGCGTGGCGATCTTGATGGAGTTCCACAGCCAGGTGAGCACGGGGAAGGGGGGCTGCACCAGGCTGCCATCGGCCGCCTGGTAGGGAATGCCCAGCGCGAGCTTCCAGTGCTCCAGGCTGATCTCGGTCGGGATCAGGCTGCCGGTGGCGAAGTTGCCGGGCCGCAGCGAGATGGACACGACGGCCACCAGCGGGAAGAGGGTGATGGCGATGAACACCCACATCACCGCGTGGCCGGCGAAGGTGCGCCAGCGGGCTTGTTTGCCGAGGACGATGGCCATTCAAGAACTCCCAAAGACATTGGCCACAGAGGCACAGAGACACAGAGAAAGACAGAGGAAATTTCTCTGTGTCTCTGTGCCTCTGTGGCTGTGTTCGGTTTTCATTTCTGCGCCTTCGCGGACAAGCGAAGGTTGACCAACGACAGCGCCGCCACGAGGAAGAAGATCAGCGTCGAGATGGCAGCCGCCAGGCCGAAGTCCGAGCCCGAGTCGCGGAAGGCGATGCGGTAGGTGTAGCTGACGAGGATGTCCGTCTGTCCGGCTGGTAGCTTGGTGGACAGGAAGTCCGGCCTGCCGTCGGTCAGCAGGGCGATGAGCACGAAGTTGTTGAAGTTGAAGGCGAAGGCGCTCACCAGCAGCGGCGCCAGCGGCTTGATGATCAGCGGTGCCGTGATCTTGAGGAAGTTGGTGGCGGGGCTGGCGCCGGCCAGTGCCGAGGCCTCGTACAGGTCCGCCGGGATCGCCTTCAGCAGGCCCGAGCACAGGATCATGATGTACGGGTAGCCCAGCCACACGTTCACGATGAGCAGCATGGTCTTGGCCAGGACCGGGTCGGCAAACCAGGCGGGCTTCACGCCGACAAGCGCGTTCAGGATGGCGTTGATCTCACCGAAGTTCTGGTTGAACAGGCCCTTGAACACCAGGATGGAGATGAAGCCCGGCACGGCGTAGGGCAGGAACAGCAAAGTGCGGTAGGTGGTGCGGTACTTCATGCCCTCCCAGTTCAGCATCACCGCGAACAGCATGCCGATGGCGGTGGAGAACGCCACGGTCAGCGCCGAGAACACCACCGTCCACGTGAAGATGGACAGGAAGGGGCCACGGAACTCGGCGTCGAACAGCATGCGGGCGTAGTTCGCCACGCCGATGAAAGCCTTGAAGCCGGGTTGCAGCGTCTCGCCCGAGGCGGCCTCGAAGAAGCCGGTGTCGCGGTTGGGCTTGAAGGCAGCACCGTCGGCGGCGCGCGCGAGACCACCGTCGGCAGTCGCCGTCCACTGCGGTTTGACGGGGCCGAACTCGCGCAGGCCGAGGTAGTGCAGCTCGGTCTTGTCCGGCAGCACGAGCACGAGCTTGCCCAGCGCGTCGCGGTGCTTGATGAGCTCCGGCAGCGGCAAGGCAGCTTGCAGCGGCGCGGTGAGGGGCAGGTGCTCGGCGTCGGCCGGTACCAGCTCCACGCGCACCGGCTGATTGCTGCTGCGCAGCGCCAGCGGCGGCGAAACCCAGCGCGGCGCGGCGCCGCCCTCGGGCTGCAGCACCAGGCGGAACTCGCGGCCATCGGCGTGCAGGCTGTAGGCCAGCACCTGGTCTTCCACGGCGTCGTGCTGCTCCAGCAGGTACTCGCGCACGCGGCTTTCGCTCAGCAGGTGGGTGCTGGAGTAGTTGGTGAAGCCGATCTGGGCCGTGTAGACCAGCGGGAAGGCGATGAACACCAGCATGCCGGCCACGCCGGGGAAGAGGTAGCGCCAGGCAAAGCCACCCCGGCTGAGGTAGACGTAAAAGCCCGCCGTGAACAGCACCAGCAGCCCGGCGGCCCAGGCGGCCTGGCCGGTGGTGTAGACGACAAACACGAAGTACAGCGCAGCCACGATGGCTGCAACGGCCAGCGGCCAGCGCAGCCACTTCGACAGCTTTTCGGTGAGCGTGGGCGGCAGCGTCGAGTAGCTGCCCTGGCCCAAGGAGGAGGTGGTGGCAGCAGTCATTTGTTCAGCAGCATCCGTGCGGCGGCGCCGTCCAATGCGTCCTTCGGTGATTGAAGGCCGTTGGTGATGGCCTCCAGAGCCGCGTCCATCGCAGTCCAGAAACGGCCCACCTCAGGGATGTTGGGGATGGGAGCGCCGTTGCGGGCGTTGGTCATGCTGGCCGCGATCAGCGGGTTGACTGACAGTTCGGCATAGAAGGCCTTGTTGGCCGGCACCCCGATGGGCACGTTGGCGTCGAGGATCTTCAGGGCCTCGGGGCGCATCAGGTGGTTCTCGATGAACTCCTTGGCGATGTCCTTGTGCTTGCTGGGCGCCGAGATCATGCACCCCAGCACGCCGACGAAGCTCTGGCTGGGCTTGCCGGCAATGACGGCCGGGATGGGCGCCACGCCGATGTCGATCTTGGCCTTGCGGGCGTTGTCCCAGGCCCAGGGGCCGGAGATCATCATGGCCACCTCGCCACGGGCAAAAGACGCTTCCATCTCGGAATAGCGCGCCCCCTTGGGCATGTGGCCGTCCTTGATGAGACGCTCGATGACCTGGGCGGCGGCCAGTGCGCCGGCGTTGTTCACATCCACCTTGCGCGGGTCAAAGTCACCCTGGGCGTCCCGGCCGAAGATGACGCCGCCTGCCCCCGCCAGCATGGGCCAGCTGAAGAAGCTCTTGTTGTAGTCCCACAGCACGGCGTGCTTGCCGCTGGCCTGGAGCTTCTTGTCCAGCGCGATCAATTCGTCCCACGTCGCGGGCGGTGTTGGCACCAGCGCCTTGTTGTAGATGAGGCCGGTGGTTTCGATGGCGATGGGGTAGCCCCAGATGCGACCCCGGTAGCTCAGCGCATTCCAGGCCTGCTCTTCGGACTCGGCCTTGAGCTTGGACGACGGCCGCAGCGGGGTGAGCAACCCCGCCTTGGCCCACTCGCCCACGCGGTCGTGCGGCCAGCAGAAGATGTCCGGCCCTTTGCCGGCTCCGGCGGCCTGCTGGAACTTGTCGGTGGGGTCCACCGGGTGCTCCACCACCACCTTCACGCCCGACACTTTCTCGAAGGCGTCGCCCACCTTCTGCAGGCCACCGTAGGCCTTGTCGCCGTTGATCCAGACGAGCAGCTTGGGCGCCGTTTCAGCCTGCGCCGGCGTGAAGAATGCGCCACAGAGGCACAGAGACACAGAGGAAAGCAGGAGTGCTTTCAGGGCTGTTTTCTCTGTGCCTCTGTGTCTCTGTGGCTGTGTGGCTTTTCCTGCCTTCATGCTGCGAGCTCCGGCGCAGCCAGGCGGCGCAGGGCGCGGCCGTTGGCGTCGAACACGTACAGCGCTTCGGCGGGCAAGTGCAGGTCCAGGTCCTGCCCGCTGCGCAGGCGGTCCACGCCGTTGCGGCCCTCGAACTGGCAAGTCAGGGCTTCTTCCACGCCGGGGTAGGGGCAGTAGGCAAAGGTGATGCCGCCCAGCGACTCCACAAACGCCACCGTGCTCTGCAGCAGGTTGCCGTGGCCATGGTCGCCCCGGCGGATGTGCTCGGGGCGCACGCCCAGCGTCACCTTGTCGCCCACCTGGGCGCCGCTGCCGTCCACCCGCGTGCGCAGCACCACCTTGCTGGTGGTGAGCTTCACGTCCACGTACCCGTCAGCCATGCCGGCGATCTCCGCCTCAAGGAAGTTCATCTTGGGGCTGCCGATGAAGCCCGCCACGAACAGGTTGCAGGGGTGCTCGTACAACTCCAGCGGCGAGCCCACCTGCTCCACCTTGCCGGCGGACAACACGACGATGCGGTCGGCCAGCGTCATGGCCTCCACCTGGTCGTGGGTCACGTAGATCATCGTGGTCTTGAGGTCCTCGTGCAGCTTGGCGAACTCGTAGCGCATGCGCACGCGCAGGGCCGCATCGAGGTTCGAAAGGGGCTCGTCGAAAAGGAACACCGATGGCTTGCGCACGATCGCGCGCCCGATCGCGACGCGCTGCCGTTGCCCTCCCGAC
>JBBIVU010000008.1:0-28351 GCA_037439585.1 Roseateles sp.
CGACGAGCCCGCGCCGCCGGCCGGCGCGGCCGACCTGCCGCGCCAGTACGACTGCATCCTCAGCGTCGAGCAGCTGGACGCCTGGATCGCCCGCCTGCGCGCCGCGCCGCTGTGCGCGCTGGACACCGAGACCGACTCGCTGGACCCGATGGCCGCACGCATCGTGGGCATCTCCTTCGCCGACAAACCCGGCGAGGCCGCCTACATCCCGCTGGGCCATACCGGGCCGGATGCGCCCGCGCAACTGCCGCTGGACGATGTGCTGGCGCGCCTCAAGCCCTGGCTGGAAGACGAGGCCGCCAAGAAGATCGGCCAGAACCTGAAGTACGACCGCCATGTGCTGGCCAACCACGGCATTGCGCTGGCCGGCGTGCAGCACGACACGCTGCTGGAAAGCTACGTGCTGGAGGCCCACAAGACGCACAGCCTCGAAGCCCTGGCCGAGCGCCACCTGGGCCGCCAGGGCCTGAGCTACGAAGACCTGTGCGGCAAGGGCGCGCACCAGATCCCCTTCGCGCAGGTGGACGTGGCCCAGGCCACCACCTACTCCGGTGAAGACAGCGAGATGTGCCTGCACCTGCACGGCGTGCTGGGGCCGCAGATCGAGGCGGACGCCGGGCTGACGCGCATCTACCGCGACATCGAGATGCCGTCGGCCGAGCTGCTGTTCCGCATCGAGCGCACCGGTGTGCTCATCGACGCCGCCAAGCTGCAGGCGCAGAGCCACGAGATCGGCCAGCGCCTGCTGGCGCTGGAACAGCAGTGCTACGAAATTGCCGGCCAGCCCTTCAACATCGGCAGCCCGAAGCAGATCGGCGACATCCTGTTCAACAAGCTGGGTCTGCCGGTGGTGAAGAAGACGGCCACTGGGGCGCCGTCCACCGACGAAGAGGTGCTGACCGAGCTGGCGGCCGACTTCCCGCTGCCGGCCAAGATCCTGGAGTACCGGGGCCTGGCCAAGCTCAAGAGCACCTACACCGACAAGCTGCCGCTGCAGATCAACGCCAGCACCGGCCGCGTGCACACCAACTACGCCCAGGCCGTGGCCATCACGGGGCGGCTGTCCAGCAACGAGCCCAACCTGCAGAACATCCCCATCCGCACGGCGGAAGGCCGGCGCGTGCGCGAGGCCTTCATCGCGCCGCCGGGCTGCCGGATCGTCAGTGCCGACTACTCGCAGATCGAGCTGCGCATCATGGCCCACATCAGCCAGGACCCGGGCCTGCTCAAGGCCTTCCAGGAAGGCCAGGACGTGCACAAGGCCACCGCCAGCGAGGTGTTCGGCACGCCACTGGACGAGGTGACGAGCGAGCAGCGCCGCTACGCCAAGACCATCAATTTCGGGCTGATCTACGGCATGGGCGCCTTCGGGCTGGCGTCGTCGCTGGGCATCGAGCAAAAGGCGGCCAAGGACTACATCGACCGCTACTTCACCCGCTTTGCCGGTGTGAAGCGCTACATGGACGAAACCAAGGCTTCTGCCGCCGAGCTGGGCTACGTGTCCACGCTGTTCGGCCGGCGCATCTACCTGCCGGAGATCCGGGGCGGCAACGGCCCGCGCCGCGCTGGCGCCGAGCGCCAGGCCATCAACGCGCCCATGCAGGGCACGGCGGCCGACCTCATCAAGCTCGCCATGCTGGCCGTGCAGGCAGAGCTGGACCGCACCGGCAAGCACAGCCGCATCGTCATGCAGGTGCACGACGAACTGGTGTTCGAGGTGCCTGAGGCCGAGCTGGACTGGATGCGCACCGAGGTGCCGCGCCTGATGGCCGGCGTGGCCCAGCTCCAGGTGCCGCTGCTGGCCGAGGTGGGCGTGGGCAGCAACTGGGAAGAAGCCCATTGAGGCCCCACGTTCCCAAAATCGGGACCGTGCGTGAACCAGACCGCAAGCGGCCTCAGGTCCGCCATCCCTGAGCAAGCCCTTGCTGGCGGAGGCCCTGCGTTGACTATCATCAGCGCCCACTACACAGGGGTGGGCTGCGATGAAGGTCTTGCTGGTCGATGCTTTCCCGATGGTGCGTGCGGCGCTCACCGGCCTGATCGAACAGCACTTCGCCGGCGCCGAGGTGCGGGGCGTGGACACCGTCTCTGCTGCCCGCCATGCGCTGGCTCAGGGACTGCCTCGGCTGGTTCTGCTGGACCTGCGGGTGGAGGGCGGTTTCGAGCTGCTCCAGGAGATCCACCGTGAACACCTGGTGTTGCCCGTGGTGGTGGTCTCGGGCAGCGACGAGACCGAAGACGCGCTGCAGGCGCTGGGTGCCGGCGCCATGGGTTATGTGCCCGAGCGCAGCGACCTCGGCACCTTGGTGCAGGCCCTGCACCTCGTGCTGGCGGGAGGCACCTACGTGCCCCCCTTGAGGCCGCGCGTGGACGACACACCCGAGCCCGTCGCTGCGGCAGCCTCGACCACCGTGCCCACGTGGGCCGAGCTGCCCCTCACGCCGCGCCAGAAGCATGTGCTGCACCTGCTGACGCAGGGGCTGCCCAACAAGCTGATCGCGCGTGAGCTGGGCGTGAGCCTGGACACGGTGAAGGACCACGTTGCCGCGGTGCTGAAGGCGCTGGGCGTCAACTCGCGCACGCAGGCGGTGGTGGTGGCCACGCAGAGGCCACGGGCCTGAGGGTGCGTCGGGCCGGTTTCCCGCCGGGGCTGCTGTTCAGCGCACCGCGTCGATGGCGTCCAGCACCGCCTCGGCGGTGGCGGGCGCACGCAGCGGCGGGTCGCAGCCGTCCGCACCGGCTGCTGCGCATGCGTCCTTGATGGCCAGCAGCGCGGCAAAGCCCAGCAGCAGCGGCGGCTCGCCCACGGCCTTGCTGCGGTGGATGGTGTCGTTCGCGTTGGCCACGCCGAAGAGTTCGGTGCGGAATTCGGTCGGACAGTCGTTGGCCGTGGGGATCTTGTAGGTGCTGGGCGCGTGGGTGGTGAGCCGGCCGGTGGTGGGGTGCCACACCAGCTCTTCCATCGTGAGCCAGCCCATGCCCTGGATGAAGCCGCCCTCGATTTGGCCGATGTCCAGCGCCGGGTTCAGGCTGCTGCCCACGTCGTGCAGCAGGTCGGCGCGGGTGATGCGGCTCTCGCCGGTGAGCGTGTCCACCAGCGCCTCGCAGACGGCGCCCCCCCAGGCGAAGTAGAAGAAGGGGTGGCCCTGCAGCTGGGTGCGGTCCCAGTGCAGGCCGGGCGTGGTGTAGAAGCCGTCGCTCCAAAGCTGGATGCGCTGCAGGTAGGCCGCAGCCACCACGTCCTTGAAGGGCAGGCTTTGCCCGCCGCCGTGGACCTCGCCGTGGGCGAACACCACCGCTTCGGCCGCACAGCCGAAGCGTGCTGCCGCCAGCGCGGCCAGCCGAGCCTTGATCTTTCGCGCCGCGTCCTGTGCTGCCTTGCCGTTGAGGTCGGTGCCGGTGGAGGCGGCTGTGGCCGAGGTGTTGGCCACCTTGCTGGTGTCGGTGGCCGAGCAGCGCACGGCCTCGAAGGGCAGGCCGAGTTCGTGTGCCACCACCTGCGCGACCTTGGTGTTCAGGCCCTGGCCCATCTCGGTGCCGCCGTGGTTCACCAGCACCGAGCCGTCGGTGTACACGTGCACCAGGGCGCCGGCCTGGTTGAGGTGGGCCACGTTGAAAGAGATGCCGAACTTCACCGGGGTGAAGGCCAGGCCCTTCTTCAGCACCGGGCTGCCGGCGTTGAACGCGGCGATCTCGGTGCGGCGCGCACCGTACCGGCTGCTGGCCAGCAGTTGCGCCGTCAGGGCCTGGGCGTGCAGTTCATCCACACGCTGGCCGTAGGGGGTCACGTCCTGCCCGGCGGCGTAGAAGTTGCGCTGGCGCACTTCGGCCGGGTCCATCCCCAGGCGGCGGGCCACAGCGTCCAGGATCATTTCGATGGCGATGGCACCCTGCGGGCCGCCGAAGCCGCGGAAGGCCGTGTTGCTCTGCGTGTTCGTGCGGGCGCAGTAGCCATGCATGGCCACGTGGGGCAGCCAGTAGGCGTTGTCGAAGTGGCACAGTGCGCGGGCCATGACCGGGGCCGAAAGGTCGGCGCTGTGGCCGGCGTTGGAGATGAGGTCGATGTCCACCGCGAGGATGCGGCCGTCGTTGTCGAAGCCCACATCCCAGCGGTAGTCGAAACCGTGCCGGCGGCCGGTGATGAGGAAGTCATCGTCCCGGTCTACACGCAGCTTGACGGGCTGGCCGAGCTGGAGCGCCGCAAGGGATGCCACGCAGGCGAACAGGGCCGACTGGCTCTCCTTGCCACCAAAGCCGCCGCCCATGCGCCGGCACTGCACGGCCACGCGGTGTGCAGGCCAGCCCAGGGCGTGGGCCACCAACTGCTGCATCTCGCTCGGGTGTTGGGTGGAGCAATGCACCAGCAGGGCTTCACCACCTTCCTGCGGCACGGCCAGGCTGATCTGGCCTTCCAGGTAGAACTGCTCCTGCCCGCCCAGGCACCAGGTGCCTTGCAGGCGGTTTGGCGCGGTGGCGAGGTGCGAGGCCGGCTCACCGCGCGTGAGGTGCATGGGCGGCAGCACGTGCTGGCCTGCGGCGTGCGCCTCCTGCGCGCTCAGCACCGCGGGTTGGGGCTGGGCCTGGATGGCCTGCTGGGCCAGCGCAGCGGCGCGGCGCGCCAGCTCCCGGTGCGTGGCAATGACGGCGAACACCGGCTGGCCCACGTAGCGCAATTCGCCGTGGGCGAGGATGGGGTCGTCGTGCAGCAGCGGGCCACAGTTGTTGTCGGCGGGGATGTCGGCGGCGGTCAGCACGGCCACCACGCCCGGCTGGCGGCGGATCAGGTCCACATCGATGCCGGTGAGCGTGCCGTGCGCCAGCGGCGACAGGCCCAGGGCGGCATGCAGCGTTCCGGCAGGTTCCGGCAGGTCGTCGGTGTAGGGGGCGGCGCCCCTCACGTGCAGGTGGGCGGATTCGTGCGGGCGCGAGCGGCCCACGACGGGCTCGGCCCGTGCGAGGGTTTCAGGCTTGTTCATGCCGCCAGCCTCCCGGCGCGCCACACGGTGAGGGTCTTGCGCTCCAGTGTCTCCAGCCACAGTTTGCGCATCAGGTTTTGGGCGACCTTGAGCCGGTAGGCGTGCGAGGCGCGTGCATCGCTGAGCGGCGTGAAGTCTTGCGGCACGGCTGCAGCGGCGGCTTCGGCCGTGGCCTGCACCCAGGGCTTGCCCACCACGGCGGCTTCCGCTGCGGCCGCCCGTTTGACGATGGCCGCCATGCCGCCGAAGGCAAAGCGTGCCTGTTGCACCGTGCCGTTGCGCAACTGCACGGCCAGCACGGCGCAGACAGCAGAGATGTCGCTGTCATGCCGCTTGGAAATCTTGTGCGCTGAGATGGCCCAGCTCGTGTCGGGCTTGGGCACCCACAGCGCCTCCACGAACTCGCCACGCTGCAGGTCTTTCTGCATGTAGCCCAGGTAGAAGTCCTGCAGCCGCAGCCGGCGCTGCTCCATGCCCTTGCGCAAGAGGACTTCAGCACCCAGCGCGATGAGGGCGGGCGCACCGTCGCCGATGGGCGAGCCATTGGCGATGTTGCCGCCCAGGGTGCCGGCGTGGCGGACGGGAGGCGAGGCAAAGCGCCGCCACAGTTCGGCCAGCGACGGCGCCAGGCCGGTCAACGCCGCCCAGGCGTCTTCCAGCGGCGCGGCCGCGCCGATCCACAGCCCGTCGCCCTCAGTGCGGATCTCGCGCAGCGCGGCCACGCGGCCGGTGTAAATCAGGTGGGGCAGGGCGCGGAACTGCTTGTTCACCCACAGGCCGATGTCGGTAGAGCCTGCCAGCAGGGTGGCATCGGGGTAGGTGTCCAACAGCAGGGCCAGGTCGGGCACGGTCTGCGGGGCGTGGAAACGGCCGGCGGCGTGGTGGTAGTCCAGCGGTTCATCGGCAGCCAGCGCTTGCAGCTTGGCCATGACGGGGGCCTGGTCCAGCCGCTGCACCGGCGCGTCGAACATCTGCTCACCCGCGTCCAGGATGGGCCGGTAGCCGGTGCAGCGGCACAGGTTGCCAGCCAGGTCGTCGGCCAGTTGCTGGCGGTCTGGCCGGGTGCCGGCCTCGCGGTGACGCTCGTACAGCGCCGTCATGGTCATCACGAAGCCGGGGGTGCAGAAACCGCACTGCGAGCCGTGGCAGGCCACCAGGGCTTGTTGCGCAGGGTTCAGCCGTGCAGGGCTGCCCAGGTCTTCGACCGTCAGCAGCGCCCGGCCGTCCAGGGTGGGCAGGAACTGCGTGCAGGCGTTCACGTTGCGCAGCTGCAGCTGCCCCTGGGCGTCCAGCTCGCCCTGGATGACCGTGCAGGCGCCACAGTCGCCCTCGGCACAGCCTTCCTTGGTGCCGGTGCAGGCGGCCTGCTCGCGCAAGTACTGCAGCACGGTGGTCGTCGGGGGCAGGTCGGCCACCTCGACGACCTTGCCACGATGGAAAAAGCGCACGGGGCGCAGGTCTTGTCGGGTATTCATGCTGGCCGGGATTGTCGAGCGTTGCCTCAAAATTGCCATATGAGTTTTACTAACCAGAAAAAATTCACTGATACACCGGGGCGATGGGCCTTGCGTGGCGATCTGCTGGACTTCACGGCCGCTCCGCGCTGGGGCGACACGGCATCACCTGCAGTGCGTTTCGATCGCAACCATTGGTTGTTGATCGAAGACGGTCGCATCGTCGGCCGGCAGGCCCAGGATCCGGACGACAGCTGGTTTCGCAAGGACCATGCCGGCCAGTTGGTCTTGCCGGGTTTCATCGACACCCATGTGCACTGCCCGCAGCTGGAGGTCATCGCCTCTTACGGCACCGAACTGCTGGACTGGCTGGAGCGCTACACCTTTCCGGCCGAACGCGCCTTTGCCGACCCGGACCGCTCGCTCGTCGGTGCCGAGGTGTTTCTGGATGCCTTGCTGGCCAGTGGCACAACGGCGGCGGTGGTGTTCCCCACCGTGCACAAGGTGTCGGCCGAGGCGCTTTTCAACGCGGCGGCGGCTCGGGGCATGCGGCTCATCACCGGCAAGGTGCTGATGGACCGCCACGCGCCGGACGGCCTGCGGGACGACGTGGCGCAGGCCGAGCGTGACTGCGTCGACCTGATCGACCGCTTCCATGGCCGTGATCGCCTGGCCTATGCCGTGACGGTGCGCTTCGCCCCCACCAGCACGCCCGAGCAACTGGCCATGGCCGGTGCGCTGTGCCGGGCCGACACCAGCCTCTACATGCAGACCCATGTGGCCGAGAACCGGGCCGAGGTGGCCTGGGTGGCGCAGCTCTTTCCCGAGGCGCGCAGCTACCTGGACGTGTACGAGCGTGCGGGCCTGGTGCACGAGCGCGCCGTGCTGGCACATGGCATCTGGCTGGATGCGGGCGACACGTCGCTGCTGGCACGGCGTGGTGCGCAGGTGGCCCATTGCCCGTCCAGCAACCTCTTCCTGGGCAGCGGCCTGTTCGACTGGCCGGGCGCGCAGGCTGCGGGGTTTCCAGTGAGCCTGGCCAGCGATGTGGGCGGTGGCACCACACTGAGCCTGCCCCGCAACATGGCAGACGCCTACAAGGTGCAGGCCCTGCGTGGGGAGCGGCTCACCGCCTGGGCGGCGTTGCATGCCGCCACGCGGGGGGCGGCCGAGGCGCTGCAACTGGGCGGCGAGGTGGGTGGCCTGTCGGCAGGCCAGGCGGCGGACTTCTGTGTCTGGGACTGGGCCCGGGGTCCGGTGGCCGAGGCCCGCGACGCCGTCGCCCGCGACCTTCATGAACGCGTGTTCGCCTGGATGACGCTGGCTGACGAGCGCAACCTCGTGGCCTGCTATGTGGCCGGCCGTCAGCGCATCTGACGGCCCATCCTGTGCACCAGCCGTTTCATCGCATGCACCCAGGGCGGCATGGCCGCGCGGGCTAGAGTGGATTCACCCGATCGACGCGGACGGGAGCCTGCCCGGTAGCGCGTCGCCGCCACATTCCCGCCCGCGACATTGCCTGGAGATCCACGATGTTCAGCTTCCTGCTTTGGTGCCTGCTCTTCGTGCTGTGTTGGCCGTTGGCTGTGGCTGCGTTGGTGCTGTGGCCGCTGGTGTGGGTGATCACGCTGCCGTTTCGGCTGCTGGGCATTGCCGTGGACGGCGTCTTCAGCCTGTTGCGTGCCATCGTGACACTGCCCGCCCGGGTGCTGGGCGGGCGCTGACCGCACACGGGAGCGCAGGCTTCAGAACGATTCCCAGGCCAGCTCCGACGGGGGCGCAGCGCGTCGGCCCCGGGGTGCTGCGGCCGCTTCTGCGCGGCGTGGGGGGATGCGGCGGCTGTCTGCCACGGCCGCAGTGACCGCCGGGCAGGCCTGTTGCGCCACGCGGAAACGCGCCACGGCCTCGGCCAGCGTCTGGGCCTGATGCGACAGGCTGGAGGCGGCCGCAGCACTTTCCTCCACCAGTGCGGCGTTCTGTTGCGTGACCTGGTCCATCTGCGTGACGGCGGTGTTCACCTGCTCGATGCCCCGGCTTTGAGCCGTTGCGGTACCGGCGATCTCGTTGATGAGTTCGCTGACCTTGCGCACCTGTGTCACGATTTCCTGCATGGCTTCACCGGCTTCGGCCACCTGGCGGCTGCCGGCTTCCACCTTGTCGGCACTGGCGCCGATCAGGGCCTTGATCTCCCTGGCCGCCTCGGCGCTGCGCTGCGCCAGCATGCGCACCTCACCCGCAACCACCGCAAAGCCCCGGCCCTGTTCACCGGCCCGCGCAGCCTCGACGGCGGCGTTCAGTGCCAGGATGTTGGTCTGGAAGGCGATGCCATCGATGACGCTGACGATCTCCACGATCTGGCGGCTGCTGGCGCTGATTTCATCCATCGTGCCCACCACCTGGTTCACCACACCGCCTCCGTGGCGGGCGGCCAGGCTGGCATTGGCCGCCAGGTTGCTGGCGGCGCGGGCGGTGTCGGCGCTCTGGCGCACGGTGGTGGTGAGTTCTTCCATGGAGCTGGCGGTTTCCTGCAGGCTGGAGGCCTGCTGTTCGGTGCGGCTGGACAGGTCCTGGTTGCCGGCGGCGATTTCGCCGGACGCCGTGGTCACCGAATCGATGCCGGACCGCACGTCGCTCAACAGTTGGCGCAGGGCGCCCACGGTGTCGGCCAAGGCTTGCTGCAACTCGCCCAGCTCGTCTTTCCGGTCCACCGTGACCCGGGCCGTCAGGTCACCGTTTGCGACTGTCCTGAGCGTATGGACCACGTCGCGGATCGGGCGCGTCACGGTGCGGGTCACCGCCACGCCCGCAGCGACGGCCATCACCAGGGCGGCCAGGGTGCCCCCCAGGCCTGTCAGAGCCATGCGGTCGACCGTGGCGATGGTGGCCTCTCCGGCCTGCTCCATGAGCTTTTCCTGGTACTCCGTCATGGCTTGCAACTGCTTCTGGTACGACACCTGCGCGGGGCGCACCCGTGTCAGCAGTTGGACCTTCGCGCGGGGCATGTCGTCCGCCTGCACGAGCTTGATGAGAGCGTCTTCCTCGGTGACGAAAGCCGCCCGGCTTTGCATGACGAGCCCATACATCTCGCGCCCCTTGTCGGTCCTCAGCCGGGAGCGCAGGTCGTCATAGTGCTGCGTGATCATCGGGCGAGAGGCCATCAGCCGCTCGATGTCGGGCTTGCGCTGCTCGGCCGTGTCCATGATGAGCAGGTTGCGCAGCAGGCGCGCATGCATGTTCACGTCGTCGCCGATGATCTTGATGAGCTTCACCTTCGTGTAGCTCTGGTGCAGCACGGTGTCGATGTCGCTGCGGATGCTGTTCAGTCCCACGCGGGAAGCGATGGCCATGGCCACCATCAGCGCCGCCACCAGGGCGAAGGCGATGGCCAGGCGGGTGCCGATACGGAGTGTCTTGATGGTATTCATGTGTTTCTTGCCGTGGGGTGGGTCACAGGTCGCGCAGCAGGGCCATCAGATCCACCAACAGCAGCAAGCGCTGCTGGCCCCCGTTGGCGCTGACCTGGGCCAGGCCCACGATGAAGTCGGCGTCCACCTGGTCACCGAACACGGGAGGGGGCTGGATCTGCTCGGGCCCCAGCGCCAGCACGTCGGAGACGGCGTCCACCACCAGCCCCAGCGTGCGGTGACCCATGTTGATGACGACGGTCACGGTGTGGGTGTCGTGGGTGGCTGGCAGGTGCAGCAGGTGGCGCAGGTCCACGATGGGCACGATGACGCCCCGCAGGTTCATGACGCCCAGCATGTGCAGCGGCGCGTTGGCGATGCGCGTGGGTGTCTCGTAGCGGCGGATCTCCTGCACGGCCAGGATGTCGATGCCGTATTCCTCAGCGGCCAGGCGACAGGTGAGGACTTCGCGCGGTGCTGCAGCTTCCACGGCGTGGTGTTCGATGGGGGACAGGGCGGTCATGGGGGCGATGAACGATTTGATGTGATAGATTTGATATCAAATCCACTTGAAAATCATTTTTCCGCCGAATGTTGCCGTGAGATTTGTCACTTTGACTCGCGCGCGGTATCGCAATCGATTGCTTTGTCAATCTTGGCTGCCGCCGAGCATGGCGATGCAGGTTGGGATGACGGGCGCCTGCCGTACTGTATTGGCGTGCAATATGGGCAAAGAATGAGAACTTTTGCGGGTCTGGCCCCGAAAGATCACGCCCGCCCCTAGCCGCCTCAAACGATAAAACTGATAATTTTCGATAACACTTTTTTCTGCCAGCAGAAAGCACAGCCATGAAAAAGATCCTGATCGTCGACGACCACGCGGACATCCGGCGGTTGATCCGCATGACGCTCGAGTTCGAGGACTACGACATCCGCGAGGCGTCCGATGGCGAGTCGGCGCTCGTGATGGCCCAGGAGCACCAGCCTGACCTCGTGCTGCTGGACGTGATGATGCCGGGCGCCATCAACGGCCTGGAGGTCTGCCGCCGGCTGCGCGATGGCGCTGCAGCGGGCGCGCGGCCGCGCGTGATCATGCTCAGTGCCCGTGGGCAGGCCAGCGACCGCGAGGCGGGCTTGCAGGCCGGCGCAGACACCTACCTCGTCAAGCCCTTCAGCCCGCTGCAGTTGATCAGCTGCATTGCAGACCTTTGGGCCGCCGTGTGAGGAGCACCGGATTTTGAGCACTGCCGTCTCGAACACCGATGACTTCGGCGTTGCCGGCCTCAGCTTCGACGAAGCGGCAGCGGCCCAGATGGAGCGCATCGTGCAGGATCTGGGCCGCATGTACCACGAGCGCAACGAGGCCCTGCGCGAAGTGACCCGCGCCCACCACGAAGCCCTGCTGCGCCTGGCGCTTGCAGCCGACTTCCGGGACGACGACACCGGTGTGCACATGGTTCGCATCGGCTATCTGGCCGAAGCCATGGCGTTGGCGCTGGGCGAGTCGCCGGCGTACGCCAGCATGCTCCGCCGGGCTGCGCCCATGCATGACGTGGGCAAGATCGGCATCTCCGATGCCGTGCTGAAGAAGCCCGGTGCCTACGACCCCGGGGAGCGTGCCGAGATGAACCGGCACGCCGAGATGGGGGCGGGCATCCTGGGGCGCTCGCGCATCCCGCTGTTCCGACTGGCCGCCGAGGTGGCCCTGACCCATCATGAGCGCTGGGATGGCACCGGCTACCCGCGCGGCCTGGTGGGAGAAGCCATCCCGCTGTCGGGCCGCATCGTGGCGGTGGTGGACTTCTTCGACGCCCTTACCATGGACCGGTGCTACCGCAAGGCCTTCCCGGACGACAAGGCGCTGTCGATGCTGGTCGAGCAGCGCGGTATTGCTTTCGACCCCCGTGTGGTGGACACCTTCCTGGCCCATGTCGCGGCCCTGGTTGAACTTCGGGAACGCATCAACCGCAACCCGCCCACCTTCGAACAACTGGCGGAGCTGGAATGAACCCTATGTCACTTTCACTTTCTCCCTCCCTGAGGCAACGGCTGCGTGCCATGGCGCTCGCGCTGGCTGCGGCCCTGCTGGCCGTCCCGGCACAGGCCCAGGTGCTGGAGCGCATCCGCAGCAGCGGCAAGCTGCAGGTCTGCATCTGGCCCGACTACTACGGCATCACCTACCGGAACCCCCGCACGCAGCAGCTCGGTGGCATCGACATCGACCTCTCCGTCGAGCTGGCCCGCGAACTTGGCGTCACGCTGGAGCACGTCGAGTCGTCCTTCCCGCAGCTGGTGGCCGATCTCAACGCCGGCCGCTGCGATGTGGCCATGTTCGCCGTGGGCATCCTGCCCAGCCGCAAGGAGCAGCTGGCCTTCACCGAGCCTTACCTGCAGAGCGACATCTACGGTGTCACCAACCGTGCCAGCCGCACCGTGCGGCAGTGGGCCGACATCGACCAGCCGGGCGTCATGGTGGCCGTGCAGGCAGGCACCTTCATGGAGCCCGTCATGCGCGATGCACTCAAGCAGGCCAGGATGGTGGTCATCCGGCCGCCGGCCACGCGCGAACAGGAGCTTGAAGCGGGGCGCGTCGATGTCTTCATGACCGACTACCCCTACAGCCGTCGCCTGCTCGACAACGCCGACTGGGCGCGCCTGGTGGCCCCACCCAAGCCCTTCTTCGTGTTGCCCTACGGTTATGCCGCCAAGCGCGGTGACGCCCGGTGGCTGGCCCGGCTGGAGGAGTTCGTCGCCGCCATCAAGCGAGACGGGCGTTTGATGACTGCCGCACGCAAACATGGTTTGGCAGACATCGTCGTGACCCGCTGAGGCCCATGCCCCGGATGCCGCGCCTCCCGCGCTCCGCCCCCTTGCCCCTCGGCCGCGCCGGCTTGCTCGTCAAGCTGCTCGCAGCCGTTCTGGCATTGGCGGTGGTGCTGGCCCTGGCCGGCATGGCGGAGTACGAGCGGCGCGAGACGCTGGAAACCGCGAAGGCCCGTTCAGAGCTCATCGCCCGCACGCTGGAGGACCACGTCACCCGGACCGTCGAGTCCACCTCGCTGATCCTGCGCACGCTGGAGGAAGGGATGGCGCGCGAGGCGTCGGCCCAGCCGGACCACTTGCAGCAGTTGCTGAACCAGGGTTTGCTCACCAGCCTGCCCTTCCTGCGCGGCGCGGCCGTGCTGGACGAAGGGGGGAACGTGCTGGCCAGTTCCATCCCGGGCGAGCAGGGCCTGCACGTGCCCCTGGAGCGCCTGGGGGCGTTGCAGGGCGGTGGCGAGCGGCTGCTGCCCCTGCTGCCCGGCCGCAGCCTGGCCGACCTGGCGGAAGCCGCGCCGGCGAGGGCCTCGGGCGTGGGCATGCTGCCGTTGCTGCGCGTGGTGCGTGGCCCGAGCGGGCAACGCCTGCTGCTGGTGGCGCTCATCAACCCCGGTGTGCTGGCCAACTTCCAGCAAAGTGCCTTGTCCGATGAAGGCAGCGCGGCCCTGCTGGCCAGCCTGGATGGCCGCATCATCGCCACGAACGATCAGCTGGTGCTGGACCCGGGCGCGCGCATCACGGGGCACCCGGTGTTCGAGAGCTGGCTGCCGGACCGTGAGCACGGCGAATACCTGGGGGTCGGCGTGCAGCCAGGGCGCCATGTGGTGGCGTTCCGTGCCTCACGCACGCGGCCGCTGGTCGTGCTGGTGGAGTTGGCGGAGTCGTTGGTGCTGCGGGCCTGGGGGGAGCGGCTGATCTGGCTGACCGCAGCCGGCGTGCTGACGCTGGCGGCGATTGGTGCCGGTCTGGCCGTGTTGCTGCGATCGATGAGGGCGCGTGAACAGGCCCGTCGGGCGCTGGATGGCGCCCATGAGCAGGTGGCCCTGCGCGAGCGCGAACTCAGCGTGCTGTTCAAGAGCGTGCAGGAGTTGATCTTCCGCACCGATGCGCAGGGCGCCATCACCTTCGTGAACGCACGATGGGCGGCCTTGAGCAACGAGCCCGCCGAGCATGCCTGGGGGCGGTGTGTCTGTGACCTGGTGGCGCCGTGCGACCGGGAACGCGCCGCCGCTTTGTTCCGGCTCGATGACCGGGCCGGCGTGCGCCAGGCCCAGGTCTGCGTGCCCGCCGTCGACGGCTTGCCTCGCCATTTCCAGATGGCCGTCGTGCCACTGCACGGCGATGGCCGCATCGTCGGCTTTGCCGGCAGCGCGGTGGATGTGAGCGAGCGCGTTGCCGCGGAAGAGCAACTGCAGCACCAGCTGGCCTTCTCGGGGCTGCTGCTGGAGCTCAGCCCGCTGCCGGTGTCGATGTTCGATGCCCAGGGCCGCTACGTGCTGGTCAACCAGGCGTGGGAGGACTTCGTCGGCCGTTCGCGGTCGGAGGTCATCGGCAGCCCGGTCGGGCAGTTCCTGGCGCAAGTGGATGCCCAGCTGCATTCCGAGCAGGACGCGCTGCTGCTGGCCGAAGGCGGGCGCCTGAGTTACGAGACCCAGGTGACGCACCGCGATGGCTCGCGGCGCGACATGGTGATCACCAAGGTGCTGGTGCAGAGCGGGCAGGGCGAGCCGCCGGGCATCCTGTGCACGTTGATGGACGTGAGCGAATTCCGCGATGCCGAGCGGGCCACCCGCGAGGCGCGCGATGCGGCCGAAGAGGCGTCCCGTGCCAAGTCCGAGTTCGTGGCCAACATCAGCCACGAGCTGCGCACGCCGCTGCAGGCCATCCTCGGCTTTTCGGAGCTGGGCTTCACCCGCGGGCGCGAAAGCCCGAAGCTCGCCGCCATGTTCACCGACATCCACCACTCCGGCCAGCGCATGCTGGCTCTGGTGAATGATTTGCTGGATGTGGCCAAGATCGAAAGTGCCGTGGGCACCTTCGACCTGGAGCGGTGCGACCTGCGCATGCTGGTGCAGGCCGTGCTGCGCGAACTCGACCCGCTGATCGGCCAGCGCCGGCTGCGACTGGCGGTGCAACTGGCCGACGATCCCCTCACGGCCAAGGTCGACCCGGCGCGCATCCACCAGGCGATGCGCAACGTCATCGCCAACGCCATCAAGTTCTCGCCGGAGGGGGAGGTGCTGCAGATCCAGGCCCTCGCCAGCGCGCCCGAGGAGTTCACCCTCAGCGTGGCTGATCGAGGGCCGGGCATCCCGCCTGCCGAACTGGAATCCATCTTTGAAGCTTTTGTGCAGTCCAGCAAGACCAAGGACGGCTCCGGTGGCACGGGGCTGGGCCTGGCCATCAGCCGCAAGATCGTCGAAGTCCACGGCGGCAGCATCACCGCCGAGAACCGTGCCGAGGGTGGTGCACTCTTCCGCATCAAGCTGCCGCTCCGCGCGCCAGGCGACTCCCACCTGCTGACGACCTACTGATGGAGCGCCTCAGAACGATGCAAGAATGGGCGAGAGCTCCCTCGCCCCCCCCCTGCCGCCTGCAACCGCCGACGCCGTGACGCACCAGCACATTGCCGTAGTCGACGATGAAAACGCCATCACCGAGCTGCTGGCGCAATACCTCGGCACCCACGGCTTTCGCACCACCCAACTGCACACCGGCCACGCCCTGATGGCGCTGATGCCTGTCGACCCACCCGAGCTGGTGTTGCTGGACCTTGGCCTGCCGGGCGAGGACGGCTTTGCCATTGCGCGGCAACTGCGCGAGCACTGGCGTTGCGGCCTGGTCATCATCACCGGCCGGGGCGACTCGGTGGACAAGGTGGTGGGCCTGGAGGTGGGGGCGGACGACTACGTCACCAAACCCTTCGACCTCCGTGAGCTGGTGGCCCGCATCAAGGCCGTGTTGCGGCGCATCGGCCCCGCCGGGCCCGTCGTGCCGGTTGCAGCCGCCGGGGTGCCGGTGCTGCCGGTCACCGTCGCGGGCTTGCCCCTGCCGGCGAACCAGAGCCTGGGCTTCCTGGGCTGGCGCCTGGATCTCGCCGCGCGGCGGCTGGACGACCCCTCCGGGCAGGAGGTGCGGCTCACCACCGGTGAATTCGAACTGCTGGCCACGCTGGCACAGCATGCCGGCCGCGTGCTGTCGCGGGACTTCCTGCTGGGGCAGACCCGAGGCCGCGAGGCGGCGCCGTTCGACCGGACCATCGACGTCCAGGTGGGCCGCCTGCGCAAGAAGCTGGAAGCCGACGCCGAGAACCCGCAGATCATCAAGTCGGTGCGCGGTGCCGGCTACATCTTCATCCCGCCCGTGACGTCAGCGCCATGACGGATGCCTTCCATCTTCCCTTGCCGGCTCAGGCGCCGGGCCCGGTGGACGACCTGGGCGTCTACCGTCTGCTGTTCTCCGCCGCCGCCGACGGTTTGTTGCTGGTGGATGCAGCGGGGGGCATCGTGCTGGCCAACCCGGCGGCGGCGCAGCTGCTGGGCTACGTTGCGGACGACCTCATCGGCACGCCGGTCGATGCCTTGGTGCCCGACAGCATCCGCCCCCGCCATGCGGCCTACCGTCAAGCCTACGCCCAGGCGCCCCGGCCGCGCCCCATGGGCACGCAGATGGAACTTGTGGCCCGGCGGCGCGACGGCAGTGAGGTGATGGTGGAGATCGCGCTCAGCCCGCTGCAAAGCTACGGGTTGCCATACGTGGTGGTGGCCATCCGGGACATTGGCAGCTACCCGCGCGTCAAGCAGGCCTTGCAGCGTGCCCGCCACAGCGAATGTCTGGCGCAGCTGGGCCGCATGGCCGTGGACGAGCGCGACCCGCAGCAACTGCTGGTGCGCGTGCCCGAGCTGGCGGCACAGGCGCTGGAATCCGACTTCGCCAGCGTGCTGCTGCTGGAACCCGGCCGGCAGGAGTTCCGCGTCGTCAGCCGGTTCGGTGACTTCGCCTCCGTCCCGCTGGGTGCGCGCCTGCCGGCCTGTGCCCGCTCGGCCTACGCCCACGTGCTGGGCAGCGGCCAACCCCTGGTGGTGGCCGATCTGCAGCGCGAGCAGCGTTTCGACGTGCCTCAGGCCGACCTGGATGCCGGCATGGCCAGCCTGCTGGCCGTTCCGCTGTCCGACCGGGGGCGGGTGACCGGCGTGCTGTGCGTGCGCTCGCGCGCGGTGGGGCGTTTTGGCGACGACGAAATGCACTTCCTGCAATCCATGGCCAACCTGCTGGCCACCTGCCTGCAGCGTGCACAGAGCGAAGAGGCCCTCAGCCACGCCCAGCGGCTGGAGAGTGTGGGGCAGCTGACGGGCGGCATCGCGCACGACTTCAACAACCTGCTCACCGTCATCCAGGGCAACCTCCAGGTGCTGGAGGAGTTGCCGGCGCTGGCCGGCCATGAGTTCGGCCAGCAGCTGGTGGGCGCGGCCGCCCGGGCAGCGCGGCGCGGCGCGGAGCTGACGGCGAAGCTGCTGGCGTTCTCGCGGCGCCAGATGCTGCAGCCCACGGCGGTGGACGTGGGGGCCCTGCTCCATTCGCTGGCCGACATGCTGCGGCGCACGCTGGACCAGCGCATCGAGATCCGCGTGGAGCTGTCGGCCACCCCGGGCGCGTTGGCCGTGCTGGCCGACCCGGGCCAGCTGGAAGCGGCCCTGCTCAACATCGCCATCAATGCGCGCGATGCCATGCCCGACGGCGGTCTGCTGCGCTTCAGCGCCGGGCCGGCCGGCGTGCTGCCTGCCACGGTGCGCCGAGGCATCGACGACCCCAGCGCCCAGGACGAGCGCTTCCTGCGCATCGCCGTCACCGACACCGGCTCGGGCATGCCCGAGGAAGTGCGGGAACGCGCGTTCGAGCCCTTCTTCACCACCAAGCAGCCCGGCCGTGGCACCGGCCTGGGCCTCAGCACGGTGTATGGCTTTGCCAAGCAGTCGCGGGGGGCGGCAGCCATCGAATCGGCCCCCGGCGCCGGCACCACCATCTCGCTGTACCTGCCGCGTCCCTGGGAGCAGCCCGTGGCGGGCGACGAACCGGCGGCCCAAGCCGAGGGCCTGCCGCCAGGCCTGAAGGTGCTGATGGTGGAGGACGACGCCGAGGTGCGTGCGGTGGCGCGGCAGTTCCTGGATGCGCTGGGCTGCGAGGTGACCCCCAGCGCCAGCGCCGAGCAGGCCCTGCTGCTGCTGGGCGCGGAGGATGCCGCGTTCGACCTGCTGTTGACGGACATCGCCCTGGGCTCGGGCATGCGCGGCACCGAGCTGGCCCGCCAGGCGCAGCGTCGATTCCCGGCCATGGCTGTGCTGCTGATGTCGGGCTTCTCTGCCGACCTGCTGGCGGCCGACCAGGACTCGCCGCCCGGCTGGGAGCTGCTGCAGAAGCCCTACTCCCGGGGCGAACTGGCGCAGGCAATCGCGCGGGCCCTGGTGGCCGGTGGCTGAGGCCGTGGCCGCGCGCCGCCCCGGGTCTCAGCCCGGCGCTTGTGTCAGCAGGGTTTGCAGGGCTTCGGCGGGCGCCGGTCGGCCGAAGAAGTAGCCCTGCAGTTCGTCGCAGTGCTGGCGCCGCAGGTGGTCGCGCTGCTCGGCGGTTTCCACGCCCTCGGCCACCACGCGCAGATGCAGGCGGTGGGCCAGGCCGATGACGGCGTCCACCAGGGCGGCGCCGTCGGGTTCCTGGCCGATGCGGCGCACGAAGGATTGGTCGATCTTCAAGGTGTCGATGGGGAACTGGTGCAGGTAGGCCAGGCTGGAATAGCCGGTGCCGAAATCGTCCAGTGACACCTTGACGCCCAGCTCCCGCAGCCGGTGCAGCGCGGCGGTGCCCGCCTCGGGGTTGCTCATCAGCATGCCTTCGGTCAATTCCAGTTCCAGGTGCTGTGCTGGCACCTGGTGGCGTTGCAGGGCCGCGGCCACCACCACGTCCAGGTCGCCAGCGGCGAACTGGCGTGCCGCCACGTTGACGGCGATGCGGACAACCGGCTGCCCCGCATCCATCCATGCGCGGATTTGTCGGCAGGCGGCGTCGATGACCCAGGCGCCGATGTCCAGGATCAGGCTGCTCTGCTCGGCCAGCGGGATGAACTGGCCTGGCGGTACCAGGCCGATGCCGCCGCCGCGCTGCCAGCGCAGCAGCGCTTCGGCGCCTGCGATGCGGCCGCTGTGGGCATCCACCTTGGGTTGGTAGTGCAGCAGCAGCTCGTGCCGTTCGATGGCGCGGCTGAGCGCGGCTTCCACCTCCAGCTTGGCCATGGCCAAGGCCTGGATGTCGCCGCTGTAGAAGCAGGACCGGTTGCGGCCCAGCTCCTTGGCGCGGTGCATGGCCGCGTCGGCATCGCGCAGCAGCTCCACGGCCGTGGGGCTGCCGGACTCCGGGAACCGGCTGATGCCGATGCTGGCCGTGAGGTAGGCATCCCGCCCGCAGGACAGGGCCACGGGCTCGGCCACCAGGGCCAGCAGCTCGCGCGCCAGTGCAGACACGGCCTCGGTGTCGGCTCCGTTTTCGACGATGACGAGGAACTCGTCGCCGCCCAGGCGGCCGAGGAAGTCTTTGTGCCGCAGCTTGGCCTGCAGTCGCTCGGCCACGCACACCAGCAACTCGTCGCCGGCCGGATGGCCGAGGCTGTCGTTGACGGTCTTGAAGCCGTCCAGGTCGATCACCATCAACGCAGGCCGTGCGCCACGGCGCCGGGCGCGGGCGAGGGTCTGCTCCAGCTCGCGCTGCAGTTGCAGGCGGTTGGGCAACCGGGTGAGCGAATCGTTGTGGAACAGCCAGTCGGCTTGGGCTTCGCTGCTCTTGATGCGGCTGACGTCGGTGAACACCCCGACGTAGTGGGTGACAGCGCCGCCGTCGTCACGGACGGCCCGGATGGTGAGCCATTCCGGGTAAACCTCGCCGTTCTTGCGGCGGTTCCAGATCTCGCCTTGCCAGTGGCCTGTCTGGTTCAGCAAGGCCCACATCTGCTCGTAGAACGCCGGACCGTGCCGACCGGAATGCAACAGCCGCATCGTGGCCCCCACGGCCTCCTCGGCCGGGTAGCCGGTGATCTGTGAGAAGGCGTGGTTCACGGACTGGATGCGGCCCAGGGCGTCGGTGATGATGACGCCGTCGCGGATGTCCTCGAAGGCGGCGCTCCACTGGCGCATGCGCTGCTGCAGGTGCTGCCGGTCGGTGATGTCGCTGGAGACACCGTACACGCCAATCACCTGGCCACTGCTGTCCACCAGCCGCCCCTTGGTGCAGGCATAGATGCGGTCGCCCTGCGTGGTGGTGAGCCGGGTTTCGAGGTTGAGTGGCTGGTCTGCGCGCAGCACGGCAGCATCGTCCTCGAGGAGTTGGCGCACCTGTGCCACAGGGAAGACGCTCTGGAAGCTGGCCCCGATCAGCTCGTCTGCGCTGCGCCCGAGCACGCGGCACAGTTCGCGGTTGGCAAAGAGGTAGCGGCCCTGCAGGTCCTTCGCAAAGATGAGGTCGGTCGAGCAGTTCGCGATCACTTCGGCGATCTTCCAGGCGCGCTCCTTGTCCTGCAGGTCGGCCGCCATGCGCGACGCCACGCCCCGCTCGCGACGCCGCAGCACGGCATAGACGATGGCTGCAGCCACGAGCACGGCCAGGATGTTGGCTACCGACAGCGTGGCTGCGCCACTGGCTGCCGGTTCACCTTGCAGGATGCTGGCCGGCACCTGAGCGGCGACGAACCAGACCGAGTCCGGCAGGGGCACGGCCACAGCGGCCGTGGCCTCCGGGCCGTGGGCGAGTCCGGCCACCACAGTGCCTGCCAGCGTCGCGGGGTGGGTCAGGTTGCTGAGCGATGGAGAGGGGTCACCTTTGGCGACAGTCCGCGGCACGTCGCTCCCGTTCAGCCCCAGCACCAGCAGGCCTTCGGCACCCGGGCGTACCAGCAGCGTTTCCGGGGCGCCCAGGGCTGCGCCCTCGAGCAGCGGTGCCATCAGCGTGCGGCGCGGCGCGGTGCTCAGCACGAGGACGGCGTCCGTGTGGCCGCTGGTGCTGGGCAGCGGGATGAACAGATCCAGGCGCAGGCTGTCGGCGTCTCCCGGCTGAGCGAAGAAGTCGCTGTGCATGACCTGGCCTTGCTGCGCAGCGGCCCGGGCTGCTGCAGCGAAGGTCTGGGCAACGTTGCCAGCGGCGTTCTCGTCGGTGTGGATCAGCAGCCGGCCCTGTTCGTCCAGCAGCAGGGCGCCGCTGTAATGACCGGTCGCACGCAACATCTGCAACTGCCGGCGCAGCTGTGCGGTGGCGGCTTCGTCGGCGAGGCGGCGCCAGCGTCGCAGGCTGGCCCGCAGGGTGGCATCGGCGGCCAGCCCACGCGCTTCGTCCATGCGGCGTGCCGTCCAGCCCTGAACGAGGCTGGCCTTGATCTCGGCCTCGCGGTGCAGCTGGTTCACGCGCAAGCCGTAGGCCTGCCGTGCTGCGCCGGCATAGCTCACCACACTGGTCACCGCGATGGCGGCGCACAGCGCGGCAAACACCCACATCAAGCCGCCGGTGTGGCTCGGTGGCGCGTGACCTGCGGAGGGGGGGCTGTTCGCACCGCGTTGCTGTACGGCCAGCAGGTAGAACAACCCGCTGGTCATCAGCACGAAGGCAATGCCCTTGCCTTCGCCCAGGGTCGACAGGGTGTCGATGTCCGTCGTGATGGCGCGCAGCAGCTGGTCGGACAGCAGCACCCACGCCAGGCCGAATCCGGCGTAAGCCATCGCCAGCGCGGCGGGCGATGCCAGAAGTGCCCGCAACCCCCGCGCGTGGGCCGGCTCGGGCGTGCCGGCCGAGCTGGGGGGGTGATCGATCCCTGAGCCTGGTCCTGAAGTGGCTTTCATCGATGAAGTCCTCGCAGGCCGCTGCCTGCGCGCGGTCCCGTGTCAGTGCAGCCCGGTGTGCGCGTCGCGGCCTTGCACGTAGGCCGACAGTGCGGGGAAGTCGGGGATGCAAATCTCCCGGCGGCTCTTCTCGTTGAAGGCGATCAGTTCGGCGCGGGCCAGGCGGGACAGCACGCGGCTGACGGTTTCCAGCGTCAGGCCCAGGTAGTTGCCGATTTCGGCGCGTGTCAGGCGCAGGCTGAACTGGTCGGCCCGCAGTCCGCGCACCGCGAGCGACTCGGCCCACTGGTGCAGGAAGGTGGCCACGCGCGTGTCGGCCGGCAGCGTGCAGATGGCCATCGTGGAGTCGCGGTCGCGCATGATCTCGCGGCTCATGGCTTCGTGCACCACCACCATCAACGCAGGGTGCTCGGCGCAGGCCAGCAGCAGTTCGTCATAGCGCACGGTCCAGACCTCGGCCGTGTCCAGCGCCACGGCGTCGCAGCCGTAGTGGCCCGTGGAGATGGCGCCAAAGCCCAGCCAGTCGCCGCGGAACTTCAGGCCCACCACCTGCTCGCGGCCGTCGCTGGACATGCTGATCAGCTTGAAGAAGCCGGAGTTCAGGATGTGGAGCTGGCTGAAGCGTTCGCCGGCACGGTAGATCAGGTCGCCCGCGTGCACGATGCGCCGCTTGGGCGTGAGCACGGCGGCGATGAGCTTGAGCGTGTCGGCAATGCGCTGGCCTTCGTCGGCCCGCACGCCCGTCCGGGTGCCGGCATCCGCCCGGCCGGTGAGGGCGCCGGGGCTGACCGGGTGGGCGACAGGCGGGGCGATCTGGGGCTGCATGCGGTTCTCCTGGAGAGGCGTTCAATGCAGCTCATGCTAGGCAGCCCCTGCCAACGCTTGAGCAACGCGCGACATCGCTCGGTAGCGCTGCGTAACAACGCGTGAACAGTCAGTGACTGCGGGTGCAACAACAAAGCAGTTCCTGCCGGATTGACTTTCATCAAGGACTGCTCAGTTCACTTCGATACGCTGGCAGGCCATGTGTTCCGCTGACCTCGAAAGCGCCGCTGGCGCTGAATTCACCCGCCCTGCCGAGGCGAGCGCGTTGCTGCGCCAGGCTCGGGCGCTGGCGCGGGCGGACACTGTCGGGTTGCAGCTGATGGCGGGCAAGCAGCTGGCACTGCTGTCGCCAGACGATGCCAATGCCGGTGCGGTGGAGTTCATGGAGGCCGCCAAGGCGCTGGGTGCGCACGTGTCGTTCGTGAGGGCGGGGCTCGACGAGCACAGCACGGCAGCTCAGGTGGATGCCACGGCCCGGATGCTGGGCCAGTTGTATGACGCGGTGGAGTGCCAGCAGTTGCCGGCCGCCTTGGTGCGGCGCATCGCACAAGTGTCCGGCGTGCCGGTCTTCGCAGGCCTGGCCACGCAGGCCCACCCCACGGCCGGGCTTGTGACGGTGCTGGAGGGCGATGCACCCGAGCAGGTCAAGCGTCGAAGCATCCTGCAGGCGGCTTTGCTCGTCAGCATGAGCTGAGCGTCCAGGGCCTGCTGAGCGACAGACCCTAGAGCGGCGTGGCGGGGCGCTCCACGCCCCAGCGGCGGTAAAGCTCCGCTGCAGAGCCGGTGCGCAGCCAGTGCTCAAAGGCCTGGTCGTAGCGCTGCGACAGGGCGTCGCCCGCCGCGCTGCGCGCGAACGCCATGTGGCCGTGCAGCACGTCCAGCGGCGGGGAGCAGCGCGCCACGGCGTCGCCCAGTTGCAGGCGCTGCAGCACCGGCTGACAGTTGCGGTCGTTGGCGGCGAACAGGTCGACACGGCGCTTGGTGAGCATCTGCAGGCCGGCGTCCACGCTTTGCACCCAGGTCAGCTGCGCCATGGTGGTTTTCATGCGTTCGAAGCGGCTGCCGTAGGCCCAGCCCCGCACCGCAGCCACGGGCACCTGCGTCAGCTCGCCGAACTCGCCCGTCCAGCGCGCCTCTTCGCCGCGCCTGGCGTACCAGACCATCGCATCCGAGTAAAACGAGCGCACACTGAACAGCATGCGGGCTTCGCGCTCCGGTGTGCGGTAGGGGCCGATGAGGAGGTCGGCCTCACCCTGCTCCAGCATCAACTGCGCACGTGACCATGGCAGCCATTCACAGCGGACGGTGTCGCCAAAGAGCTGCCCCAGCAACTCGACGGCCAGCCCCTTGGGCGGCAGGCCTTCGCTGCCCTCAAAAATGCGTGCGAACTGCGAGCCCACGGCCCGCAGCGGTGCCGCCCGCGCCGGCCGGGTCACCCCCATGCCAGCCATCCAACCCAGTCCTGCCTTGCACCACACGCGTCGCGTCGTCATGCCAGCCCCCTGTCGCCGGAGATGGCGTGGATGATGCGCGAGCGCCGCGCGCCGATCAAGCCACGTCGATTTCGTGCAGGGGGTAGGGGCCGCCCTGGCGACGGTCACCGAAGAAGCACCTCAGCGTCTCGCGCGTGGTCTTGAAGGCGATGTCGTCCCAGGGGACCTCGTGTTCGTGGAAGAGCCGGGCTTCCAGCGATTCCGGGCCCGGGTTGAAGTCGGGCGAGCGCAGCCTGGCCCGGTAGAACAGGTGGACCTGCCCCACGCGCTCGACATTGATCACGGTGTAAAGCGGGCCCATGTCCACGTCGGCCCCGGCTTCCTCCTGGGTTTCACGCAAAGCACCCTGTGCGGTGGTTTCGCCCAGCTCCATGAAGCCGGCAGGCAGCGTCCACAGGCCATGGCGGGGTTCGATGGCGCGGCGGCACAGCAGCACCCGGCCATCAGCCTCCCACACAGGCAGTGTGCCCACCACGTTCAGCGGGTTCTGGTAGTGGATGGCATCGCAGGCCGGGCAGACGGCACGCTCGCGGTTGTCGTCTGCCGGGATGCGGTAGTCCACGGCAGCGCCGCAGTGAGGGCAATGCTTGAAGCGGCTGAGGAAGGGCATGCGGCCGAGTTTATAGAGGGTCAGAATCCGGGCCATGAAGCTCTACAACTACTTCCGCTCATCGGCCTCCTGGCGCGTGCGCATCGGCCTGGCGCTCAAGGGGCTGGACTACGACTACGCCGCCATCCACCTCGCCAAGAACGAGCAGTTCGCCGGGGCGTTTGCCAGCCAGCAGGTGTCGCACCTCGTGCCCGCGCTGGTGCTGGACGACGGCCGATGGCTGAGCCAGTCCATGGCCATCCTCGAATACCTGGACGAGACCCACCCCGAGCCCCCTCTGCTGCCGCGCGATGCGGTGGCCCGGGCGCAGGTGAGGGCGCTGGCGCAGGACATCGGCTGCGACATCCACCCCCTGAACAACCTGCGCGTGCTGCGCTACCTGAAGAACGACCTGGGGCAGGAGCAGGAGACGGTGGACCGTTGGTACCGCCACTGGATCGCCACGGGTCTGGCCGTCGTGGAGCAGCGCCTGGCGGCCACGGCGGGCCAGTTCAGTTTTGGCGACACCCCCGGCCTGGCGGACTGCCTGCTGGTGCCCCAGGTGTACAACGCGCAGCGCCTGGCGTGCCCGCTGGACGCCTACCCCACCGTCATGCGCGTGAACGCTGCCGCGCTGGCGCTGCCGGCCTTTGCCAACACGCACCCGAGCGTGTGCCCCGATGCGGCCTGACGCGCACTGGCTGCGGCCCGACTGGCCGGAGGTGACGGCCTTCATGACCACGCGCGGGCCCAACTTCGGGCGCAAGGCGGGTGACCCGGCGCAGGTGCGCACGGAGCGCGCCAGTCTGATCGAGCGGTTGGGTGCCCGGCCCATCTTTCTCGATCAGGTGCATGGGGCCGACGTGGTGCGGTTGCGCGCCGACTGGCACGACGACAACGCGCCCCAGGCGGATGCCGCCGTGTCCACCGACCCGGCCCTCGCCGTGGCCATCCTGGCAGCGGACTGCCTGCCCGTGCTCTTCACCGCCCCGGGCGGCGTGGCAGGCGCCCACGCAGGCTGGCGGGGGTTGTCGGCTGGCGTGCTGGAGAACACGGTCGCGGCGCTGTGCGAAGCCACGGGCTGCGAGCCGCGCGACGTGAAGGCCTGGCTGGGCGCCTGCATCGGGCCTGAGGCCTTCGAGGTGGGCGCCGAGGTGGTGGCCGCCTTCGGCCGCGAGGCCGTCGCGCACGATCAGCCGGGTTTTCTGTACCGCCCCAACCCCGAACCGCGCTGGCGGGCCAACCTGGCCGCGCTGGCCCGCGAGCGTTTGATCTCGGTCAAGGTCTCGCAAATCAGCGGCGGCCAGTGGTGCACGCTGACCGAAGAGTCACGCTTCTTCTCGTTCCGTGGCGAGGCCAGCGGCCGGCCCCGGGGCCGCATGGCCGCTTGCATCGCCTTGGCCCGTTGATGCAGCCGCCAGCTCCGCCGCGCGCCGGCGCCGCTTGCGGCCTGGCGTGCCCAGGATGTAGAGCAGCAGGCCCAGCGGGAGCACGCCGTAGAGCATCAATGTGATGAACGCACCGAACAGCGAGCCCTGCGGGCTGGTGGCTTCGGCAGCGGCCATCATCAGTGCGACGTAGGCCCAGGCGATGGCAACGAGGTACATGGTGTGATGAATGTCATGGGCGCGTCAGCGCCTGCGGTTACAAAGCCGTATCGGCGGCATGTGGCAAGCTTATTGCAACGACCTGGGGCACACCGCCACGGCTGACAGATCCGAGGAACACATGGCCACCCGCAAGAAGAACGACGCCCCGCCTGCAGCGGACGCACAGCCCTTCGCCGAGCTGATGCAGCAGATGGCGCACCTGCCGCAGATCTCGCCGGCCACGCTGGCCGAGTTGCAGGGCGAGTACCTGAAGCAGGCCACGACGCTGTGGAACAGCGCGCTGGGCCAGGGCGAGGCCCCGGCCCTCGGCGACCGCCGCTTCGCCGCCCCCGAATGGCGGGCCAACCCGGCCGCCCATTTCATGAGCCAGCTCTACCTGCTCAACGGCAGCATGCTGGGCAAGATGGCCTCGGCCGTGGAGGCCGACGACAAGACCAAGGCGCGCATCAAGTTCGCCGTCCAGCAGTTCGTCGACGCGGCCTCGCCGAGCAACTTCCTGGCGCTCAACCCCGAGGCCCAGAAGCTGGCACTGGACAGCAAGGGCGAGACGCTGGCCCGCGGCCTGCAGCAGCTGTGGGGCGACGTGCAGCGCGGCCATGTCTCGCAGACCGACGAGAGCGCCTTCGAGGTGGGCAAGAACGTGGCCACCACGGCGGGCAGCGTGGTGTTCGAGAACGCGCTGTTCCAGCTCATCGAGTACGCGCCGCTCACCGCCGAAGTGCATGTGCGCCCCTTCCTGCTGGTGCCGCCATGCATCAACAAGTTCTACATCCTGGACCTGCAGCCGGACAACTCGCTGATCCGCTACGCCGTCTCCGAAGGGCACCGCGTGTTCGTGGTGAGTTGGCGCAATCCGGACGAGACCGTCAAGCACCTCACCTGGGACGACTACGTCGAGCAGGGCGCCATCCAGGCCATCCGCGTGGTGCAGGAGATTTCGGGCCAGGACAAGATCAACACGCTGGGCTTCTGCGTGGGCGGCACCATCCTGGCCTCGGCCCTGGCCGTGCTGGCCGCGCGCGGTGAGCAGGCCGCCGCCAGCCTCACGCTGCTGACCACGCTGCTGGACTTTGCCGACAACGGCATCCTGGACATCTTTGTCGACGAAGCCAGCGTGCGCCTGCGCGAGGCCACGCTCGGCCCCGACTCCCCCAAGGGCCCGCAACTGCTGCACGGCCAGGAGCTGGCCACCACCTTCAGCTTCCTGCGTCCCAACGACCTGGTGTGGAACTACGTCGTCGGCAACTACCTGAAGGGCGAAGCCCCGCCGGCGTTTGACCTGCTGTACTGGAACGGTGACTCCACCAACCTGCCCGGCCCGATGTACTGCTGGTACCTGCGCCACACCTACCTGCAGAACGAGCTGAAGGTGCCAGGCCAGCTGACGGTGTGCGGCGAGAAGCTGGACCTCGGCGCCATCGACTGCCCGGTCTACGTCTACGGCTCGCGCGAGGACCACATCGTGCCCTGGCAGGCGGCCTACCGGAACACGCAGATCTTCAAGGGCAAGCGGCGCTTCGTGATGGGCGCCTCGGGCCACATCGCCGGCGTCATCAACCCGCCGGCCAAGGGCAAGCGCAGCCACTGGATTGCCAGGAGCACTGCGTTGCCGGCGGACGCGGACGCCTGGTTGTCCAGCGCCACCGAGCACCCGGGCAGCTGGTGGACCGACTGGTCCGCCTGGCTGGCCGCACACGCCGGCGCCAGCAAGCCGGCGCCCAAGGTGCCGGGCAACCGCAAGTTCAAGGCGATCGAGCCCGCGCCGGGTCGTTACGTCAAAGTCAAAGCCTGATCACTTCCACTGGAGACACCATGAGCCAACAAGACATCGTCATCGTCGCCGCCGCCCGCACCGCCATTGGCAAGTTCGGCGGCACGCTCGCCAAGACGCCCGCCAGCGAGCTGGGCGCTGCCGTCATCCAGGACCTGCTGCGCCGCACCGGCCTGGCCGGTGAGCAGATCAACGAGGTCATCCTCGGCCAGGTGCTGACGGCTGGCGTGGGCCAGAACCCGGCGCGCCAGTCGGTCATCAAGGCGGGCCTGCCGCATGGCGTGCCGGCCATGACCATCAACAAGGTCTGCGGCTCGGGCCTGAAGGCCGTGATGCTGGCCGCGCAAGCCATCCGTGACGGCGACAGCGACATCATCATCGCCGGTGGCCAGGAGAGCATGAGCCTCAGCCCCCACGTGCTGCCGGGCTCGCGCGACGGCCAGCGCATGGGCGACTGGAAGATGGTGGACACCATGATCGTCGATGGCCTGTGGGACGTGTACAACCAGTACCACATGGGCATCACCGCCGAGAACGTG